>CBFIBN010000027.1:0-16574 GCA_965660775.1 Arenicellales bacterium
ACCCGTTTGAAGCTATTGGCTTTTGCCAGCGAAGAAGCGAGTTTTGATGATGGCGATATTATCTTTACGATGAACTCGTCGTCTGACAGCGCCTACGTGATCATGTCGGGAGAGGTCGAGGTATTTGTACACAAAGAGGCGACAGGTGATCCAATTGCTGTGCTCCCGGCCAATGATCTGGTTGGAGAGATGGGAGTTATCGGCAACCAGCCCCGGGTTGCCACCTTGAGAGCCAAAGGGCAAGTGCGTTGCTTGCGAATCCTGGCGGATGATTTTCTTGATTTGTTAAAAGATAACCCCGAGGTATCGTTAAGCGTATTGCGCCAATTGGTCGATCGACTGACCAAAACATCCCAGGCCCTGGAGGCTATGCGCAGTAGCTTGCCAGCGGCATCCGAATCACCAACGCCCTGATTTTTGTGAATTCTGATCGTTTTCGTGCGCTATGGCATCGTGCAGGGGGAGGGTTGGATTCGCACGGCCTATTTGATTTGTTGAATGATCATTATCAAGAGCCGCACCGCCACTATCACAACGGCCAGCATATTGTCGTCTGCCTTCAAGCATACGATGATGCTGCGGTTGCAATCGGGGCTGATGATGCGGTTGAAATGGCGTTGTGGTTCCACGATGCCATCTATACGCCAGGCGCGAGTGATAACGAGGCGCGCAGTGTTGCGTGGTTCCAGGAACTGGCTGCCGATCAATTGCCAGGCTCTTTTATTTCTGAGGTAAGTCATCTGATTATGGCTACGTGCCACACCGATCTGCCGGTCGTCTCTGGTGCAAAGTTTGTGGTTGATGTGGATCTTTGGGGTCTGGGACAGGCCTGGGAAGGGTTTTTCGCCGATACCACGGCGATTCGACGAGAGTTATCCCAGTTAACCGATGAAGATTTTGCCCGTGGCCAGCGTAAGTTCTTTGAGCCGATACTGCAAAGAGCGCACATTTACTTTACCTCACATTTCCAGCACCATTTTGATGGGGCCGCCCGCGATAATATCCGGCATCTGCTGGATCACCTGGATTCCAAAGCAGTCTGGCAATAGATCTGTTGCACGCGTGGCTTAGGTTATCCGCGGCACATCACCAGACCATTATCAAAAGATTACCCTGCTATGTTTAATAAGTTATTGGTGGCTAACCGCGGTGAGATTGCTTGTCGCGTGATGCGTACAGCGAAACACCTGGGCATTAAGACGGTGGCTGTTTATTCCGATGCTGATCGGGATGCTTTACATACCTTGATGGCAGACGAGGCGGTATATATCGGCAAAGCGCCTTCGGCCGAGAGTTATCTTGCAGTTGATAACATCCTTGAAGCCTGTCGGCATACCGGGGCAGATGCGGTTCACCCCGGTTATGGTTTTTTGTCGGAAAATAGCGGATTTGTAACAGCGGTCGAAGCAGCCGGTGTCACATTCGTGGGACCGTCGATTAATGCCATTCAGGTGATGGGTGACAAGATCGCATCCAAGGCTCTGGCGGAGTCTGTCGGGGTTCCGACTATTCCTGGGTACAACGGTGTATTGGCCGATGCGGACGAGGCTGTTGCGCGGGCGGAGGTTATCGGGTATCCGGTCATGCTCAAGGCCAGCGCCGGTGGTGGAGGCAAAGGAATGCGCATCGCTCACGACGAGGCGCAATGCCGTGAGGGTTTTGCGCGGGCTTCCAGCGAAGCGCGAGCCAGCTTTTCCGATGACCGAATGTTTGTCGAAAAGCTTATTAACCAACCACGACATATCGAAATCCAGGTCTTGGCCGACACCTATGGCAACTGTATTCATTTAAACGAGCGTGAATGTTCCATTCAGCGTCGCCACCAGAAAGTACTTGAAGAGGCGCCGTCGCCATTTATTGACCCGGCAACCCGGGGGCAGATGGGGGCCCAGGCCATCGCCCTGGCGCAGGCCGTCGACTATTGCTCGGCCGGCACTGTGGAATTCATTGTTGACGACGCGCGTAACTTCTATTTCCTGGAGATGAATACCCGCCTGCAGGTAGAGCACCCGGTGACCGAACTGATCACCGGTATCGATCTGGTTGAGTGGATGTTGCGTATTGCCGCCGGTGAGCCTTTGTCATTGACCCAGGATGATGTGGGCATCAATGGCTGGTCCATCGAATCGCGGGTTTATGCAGAGGACCCTTTTAGGGGGTTCGTACCCTCGACCGGGCGTCTGTTGCGTTTTCGTCCCCCAGTCGAGTCTGCAACTGTGCGGGTGGATACCGGGGTCAGTGAAGGCAGTGAGGTCAGCATGCACTATGATCCGATGGTGGCTAAGCTGGTTACCTACGGGCCTGATCGCAAGCGCGCCACTGCCGCCATGTGCCGCGCACTGGATCGGTTTCAGCTCAAGGGAATTCAGAGCAATATCCCTTTCCTGGCCGCCCTGGTAAAGCACCCCCGCTTCGTTGCAGGAGAGCTGACCACCGGGTTCATCGAAGAGGAGTACCCCGAGGGTTTTGCTGCTACCAGACCGTCAGATCTCATTGTGTGCCGTATCGCCGCACTCGTTGGCGTGATCCATGAGCACTGGCGCAGCCGTGAACAGTTTAGTTCTGCCAATCAGTCATCAACCAGCGTGCGCCATGTACGGATCAATGATGCCCAGCATGCTGTTCAGGTATGTCGCGATGAACTGAGTTGGTCGGTTAATGTTAATCACCAGCGGGTGAAACTCGAGCTACCCGAGTCAGTCTTTAGTCCGGCGGTCGACTTCATTGCCAACGGTGTTGCTTGCAGCGCTCAGGTGCATCGTCAAGGGTTAATCTATGAAGTGTTCCATAGCGGCACCCTGGTGCAGGCCATGGTACTTGAATCCTACAGCGCGGGACTGTATGAACTGATGCCTCGTAAGGTCATTTTAGACCTGTCCCATCTGGTGCTCTCTCCCATGCCCGGTTTGTTGGTATCACTGTCGGTAGAAGCTGGCGACGTGGTCAAGGCAGGCCAGGAGCTTGCCGTGATCGAGGCGATGAAAATGGAAAATGTGATTCGCGCGCCACGCGATGGCACCGTGGCTGTGATCCATATCCGTGAGGGCGAGGTCCTTGAAGTCGATCAGGCGATACTTGAATTTGAGCAGCGGGCATGAGCGAGGATACGGTTTCTATTCTGGCCGATGCCCTTCGCAGTGGGGACCGCCGGGCTTTGGCACAGGCCATCACACTGGTGGAATCAACCCGTGACCAGCACCGGGCACAGGCGCATGAGCTACTGGCACAACTCACGGCGCAGACCAGGCAAGCACTGCGTATTGGCATCACCGGGGTGCCGGGTGCGGGCAAGTCGACATTTATCGAATCTTTGGGCCTGCAAATGATTGGCAAGGGTGAATCAGTCGCTGTGCTGACCGTCGATCCAAGTTCGGCTATCAGTGGCGGCTCCATCCTGGGAGATAAAACCCGTATGCCGCAACTCGCCGCGAGTAGTGATGCCTTTATACGTCCCTCTCCATCGGCAGGCAGCGAGGGTGGTGTTGGGCGCCATACTCGTGAGGCAATTCATCTGTGTGAGGCGGCTGGTTTCAAGCTTGTGATCGTTGAAACGGTTGGCGTGGGTCAGTCTGAGTTGCGGGTCGCGCAAATGACCGATATTTTCATGCTATTGCTGTCGCCAGGTGCGGGAGATGAACTGCAGGGAATCAAGCGGGGCATTATGGAGCTTGCGGATATTGTTCTGGTTAATAAGTGTGACGGCGAACTGCTAGGCGCAGCGCAGCGAACTGTTGGCGATTACACCGCGGCGTTGCGGTTGATGCAGCCTCATACCCCAGGATGGCAGGTGCCGGTGCTGGCAATTTCAGCGCGTACAGGAGAAGGTATCAGCGCTACCGTAGATGCCATTGGGCGTTTTTACGAGCATTCCAAAGAGCAAGGAATTTTCGAGATGCGCCGTACCCATCAAGCCCGCGAGGCGCTCGGACAGGCGCTGCGTGAAGTTCTGCTGGAAAGTTTCATGAGTGATCCGGTTACCGCACAGCGAATCGAGACAGTGCGTACAGAGATTGCCTCGGGCCGGTTAGCGCCGGCAGTTGGTGCGCAACAGTTGCTTGATCAGCTCAAAGCCGAACGAGGAGCGCAAGGATGATCGGTCGTTTGAATCATGTGGCTATCGCAGTGCCAGACATCGAAGCGGCGTCGACCCTTTACCGTGATACGCTGGGAGCCAATGTCTCGTTGCCCGAGGCATTGCCGGATCACGGGGTGACAACCGTGTTCGTGGACTTAGCCAATACCCGAATTGAACTACTGCATCCGTTGGGCGAGGATTCGCCTATCGCACGGTTTCTTGAGCGCCATCCCTCGGGTGGAGTACACCATGTGTGTTACGAGGTAATCGATATTCTGGCCTCTCGCGACCAGTTAACGGCTCAAGGGGCCCGAGTGCTGGGGGATGGGGTACCGCGCCTTGGCGCACATGGCAAGCCGGTGCTGTTCCTGCACCCGGCGGATTTTTGTGGCACGCTGGTTGAACTGGAACAAGCCTGACCGGCGACTAGGGTTTGCGCCGGGTAAGCATTCTTGACCTTGGACTCGCGTTGTCAGTTATTGCCTGGAACATACCATCCGGCACTGGGGACTGTTTTGCGGACGCTGTTTTTTCGGCCGCGTATTCCGCCGGGTAAGGCTCGGCATCTAACACCCCTTGAGCGTGTTATCGGCAGACGTCGTATTATGGTGCGCACCGAACCGGGCTTTCTTTTCGCATGTGATCAGCAGGATTGGCTACAGCGTAACCTGTTGTGTAATCGAGTTCACGAACCGGAAATTACAGCGTTACTGCAGGAGTCGTTGAACCCTGACGACGTATTTTTTGATATCGGTGCGAATTCGGGATATTTCAGTTGTCTGGCCTTGTCATGCGAAGTCAAGGATGTCGTCGCATTTGAGCCCGACCCTGATACCTGTGCGGTGTTGGCGCAGCAGCAGCAGTTGAATAACTGGTCGCGGGCGAATCTTCGTATTGAGTCGTTGGGGTTATCAGATCGTATCGGGACACAGGCGTTTATCCGTGCCAGCGATTCTGGTGAGAGTGGTTTTGGGTCTTGGCCATACCGTCAGGCGGTGGGCCAGGTCGAGGTAGATGTTCAGACCCTGGATTATTTCTGCCAACAATCCAACAGGTTGCCGACAGTCCTTAAGATTGATGTGGAAGGTTGGGAATATCCCGTATTGTGCGGTGCTGAGCAGACTTTAGGCGGTGGCAGTGTTCGGCTGGTTGTTTTCGAGTCAGAGTGCGATGCGAAGGGTCAAATTCTAGACCCAAGAATCTCCCAGTTGCTGGGGGATTGCGGCTTTGCTATCCGGCATGTACCTCGGCCATCGGGCGTAATCAAGCCCACCGAAAATTACCAAGCGTACTCCGGTAACTGACCGACAGGCGCGGCAAGAAGGATCAGCTGCTTAGAAAATCTTCAAGCGCTGACAGGAAAGCTTCAGGCTGCTCTGCGTGCAGCCAGTGTCCAGCATTCGCGATCGCGTGCATCTGCGATTGGGGGAACAGCGATCTGATAGTTGAATTATGCGTCGCATCGATGTAGTCAGAACGACTCCCATATACAAACAGGGTCGGCCCATCGTATGGCACCACCACTTTGGGAAAATCGGAAAGAGAATCTATTTGTGTATTGATCACGTCGAGGTTTAATCGCCAGTGAAGCGTGTTGTTTCGGAGTTCCAGGTTCTGTAATAGAAACTGGCGCAGGGTCCGGTCAGGAATGTCTTCTGCGAGCGCCTGATCGGCCTGCTGGCGGCTAGTCAAGTTCGTAAGGTCAAGCTGTTGCAGGGTTCGAACTAAGGGTCCATGCGAGTGCTGGTAACTGACCGGGGCAATATCCGCGACTACCAAAGCGCGCAGTTTGATTTGAGTGGTCAGTGCCACAGTCATGGCGGTCTTGCCGCCCATGCTGTGTCCCAGCAGAACGGGCTGGTCCAGAGCGTGTTGCTGAATAAACTGTGCCACTGCCTGCGCCTGTGCCGGGTAGCTCATGTCAGTAACCCAGGGCGACTTGCCATGGTTGGGCAGGTCCGGGGTAAAAACCTGCCAGTGATGTTTCAGATTATTGGCGATACGCTTCCAGTTGGTGCCCGATCCGAAAAGACCATGCAGGATAACCAGTGGTGGTCCGCTGCCCGTGACGTTAAAGCTAAGTGAGGTCTGCACGGTGATTCAGATGCCGGCCAGTGTTGCCTGGCGTCGCTAGCGCTTGCGTGGCAGATACAAATCGGTGATTGTGCCTTCGAAGGCTTCTGCCGCGAAAGCTGTGGCCTCGGACAGCGTGGGGTGTGGGTGCACGGTCAGGCTGATATCCTGAGCGACACAGTCCATTTCAATGGCAAGGCCGATCTCGGCAATCAGCTCGCCGGCGTTGGAGCCGACAATGCCGCCGCCAAGAATTCGCTGTGTCACCGGTTCGAAAAGCAACTTAGTAAAGCCTTCGCTCCGAGACAGCGACAGCGCCCGGCCGCTGGCAGCCCAGGGAAAGACGCCTTTCTCATACTCGATATTCCGGTTTTTTGCCTCAGTCTCGGTAAGTCCCACCCAGGCGATTTCCGGGTCTGTATAGGCAACCGATGGGATGACCCGAGCTTCGAACGCGCTTTTATGTCCGGCGGCCACCTCGGCAGCTACCTTAGCTTGGTGGGTTGCTTTGTGAGCCAGCATGGGCTGGCCGACAATATCGCCAATGGCAAAAATGTGGGCGACATTGGTTTGTTGCTGAGTATTGACTGTAATAAAGCCCTGCTCATCAACCGCGACGCCCGCCGCTGGTGCATTGATGTGATGGCCGTTCGGTGCGCGTCCCACCGCAACCAAAACAACGTCATAACGGGTTTCGGTAGGAGTGTTGTCACCCGCAAAACTGACGAGCAAGCCATCGTCCTGTGGCTCTGCACTGATGACCCGGGTATTCAGATAGATGCCATCGCACTGTTTCGCGAGCCGTTTGGCAAGCGGCTTGACCAGGTCAGGATCGGCGCCGGGGATCAGTTGACTGGACATCTCAACAATACTGACCTGGCTGCCCAGTGCTCGAAATACCGTAGCCAGTTCCAGACCGATAATGCCGCCACCGATTACCAGCAAGTGATCCGGAATGTGATCAAGCGCCAGTGCTCCGGTCGAGTCGATGATGCGTGGATCCTCTGGAAGCCCGGGTAATGCAATCGCTTGCGAGCCGGCGGCGATAATCGCCTGAGAAAAACCTACGGTTTGTTCACCCGCAGGCCCTCGGATACTTATGTTGTGTGATGAGGTGAACTCGCCAATGCCTGTGATGACTTCGACCCGGCGTTTTTTCGCCAAGCCGGCAAGGCCGCCGGTCAACTGGCCAACCACCTTGTCTTTCCACTCATGCAGTTGCGTTACGTTAATGACCGGCTCCCCAAAATCGATGCCATGGGGCCGCATCTCGTGGGTTTCCTCAATAACGCGCGCTGCATGCAGTAATGCCTTGGATGGGATACAACCTACATTGAGGCAGACGCCGCCGAGAGTCGGGTAACGCTCAACCAGGGCTACTTTAAGGCCAAGATCGGCGGCGCGAAAGGCTGCGGTGTAACCGCCCGGGCCAGAGCCCAGGACTACAAGATCCACATCAGTACCATCGTTTTTAATGGCGGGTGGTGCGCTCTCCATAGCGGCCGCTTCAGGGGGCGTTGTTGTTGGTGTGGCGCCGGTTAGGGGGGGCGAAAGCGCTGTGGATTCGTTGGTTGACGCCACGACGGCAACGGGATCACCTTCAGATATCTGGCCGCCTACCTGAGCCAGGACTTCGATGACTTTGCCAGCAACCGGACAGGGGACATCCATGGTGGCCTTGTCGGTTTCCAGCGTAATCAGTGGGGTTTCGATGTTAACGGTGTCGCCTGGCGCGATGAGTACCTCAATGATATCGACGTCACGAAAATCCCCAATATCAGGCACGTTGATGGTGATGGGGGTATCACTCACAGAATAATCTCTTTTCAGGCGTCTACAGCAGCAGCCGCCGGGCATCTTCCAGTGCAGCACTGAGGAAGGCCATAAAGCGCGCAGCTTGTGCTCCATCGATGACCCGGTGGTCATAGGAAAGATTCAGTGGCAGCATCAATCGCGGCTGGAATTCAGTGCCGTTCCAGACCGGAGTCATCCGCGAGCGAGTAACGCCCAGAATCGCTACCTCCGGCGCATTGACAATGGGAGTGAAGGCGGTGCCGCCGATGCCACCGAGACTGGAAATACTCATGCAGCCACCTTGCATTTCGCCCGGCTTGAGTTTTCCATCACGGGCTCGCGCACTGATTTCAGCGAGCTCTTTCGCAAGCTGCACAATGCCTTTGCTGTCTACGTCTCGAATGACCGGTACGACCAGACCGTTATCGGTATCCACTGCGACACCAATGTGGAAATACTGTTTGAGAATCAGACTCTCACCGTCCGCTGATAATGAGGCGTTGAAGGTCGGAAAGGCTTTCAGTGCGCTGACCACGGCTCTCATTAAGAAGGACAGGATCGTAATGCGTGTACCGCTGTGCGTCTTGTCCTGTTTCAGGGATTGGCGGAAGGATTCCAGCTCGGTGATATCGGCATCATCGTGATGAGTGACATGTGGGATGTTCAGCCAGGCTCTGTGCAGGTAACGCCCCGAGAGGCGCTGGATCCGTGAAATCGGTTTGGTATCGATGGGCCCCCAGCGAGAGAAGTCGACCTCGGGCATAGGGGGTATACCGACACCTTCCATAGGCCTTGAGTCGGAGGCGGGCCTGATCAGAGCGGCTTTAATAAACTGTCGAACATCCTCCTGGAGGATGCGTTCCCGCGCACCGGTGCCATTTATCTGGGAAAGGTCAGCACCGAGTTCTCGGGCAAAGCGGCGCACAGCCGGGCTCGCGTGGGGTAACTTATTGCCACCCTCGAGCGGTGGTGGCAGCGTGCCCGGGGGTGCCATGGGCTGAGTAGGTGACTGGGTGGCAATTTCGGGCCGCCCTGGCGAGAGGGCGGGTTGCGGGACCGTTTCGATGGCGGGTGTTGCTATAGCTTGTGTTGGCTGAGCCTGGGGTATTACCTCAACGGTTGTTGTATCGGCTACATCCATTTCAGTCGGGTCCAGCAATGCCACTAGGCTGCCTTGAGACACCTTGTCACCGACCGCAACCGTCACCTCGGTAACACGCCCGGCTGCAGGGGATGGCACATCCATGGTTGCCTTATCGCTCTCCAGCGTAATGAGCGGATCCTCAGCCTGGACAGACTCCCCCGAAACGATCAGCACCTCAATCACATCGACACTGTCGAAGTCACCAATGTCAGGTATCGTAATCTTCAGGGGTTCACTCATTAGCTAACCCCTATCAGGCTGTAGCCGGGTTAGGTTTTTCTGGATCGACCGGGTAACGGCTGATCGCGTCCAAAATCGTTGAACGGGGTAAGGCCCCTTCGTCGGCAAGCGCAGTCAAAGCCACAAGTGCAATATGGTAGCGGTTGACCTCAAAGAAGCCCCGCAATTGTTCACGGGTACCGCTGCGCCCAAAACCGTCGGTACCCAGCACCACGTAGCGTCCCGGAACAAACTCGCGAATCTGATCGGCATAGGTCTGAGTGTAGTCAGTAGCAGCGACGACGGGGCCGTCTGCTTTCGCCAGTTGTTCTGTGACGTAGGCGATTTGTGGCGGCTCATCCGGGTGCAGGCGATTCCACCGGGTAACATTTCGACCTTGGCGGGCCAGTTCGTTGTAGCTGGTTACACTCCAGACGTCGGACAGGACACCAAAATCGTGTTCCAGCAACTTCGCTGCGGCGAGTGATTCCCGCAGAATCGCGCCACTGCCGAGTAGCTGTACCCGCGGTGCAGCCTTGCGCCCTCGCTTTGAAGAAAGCAGTGGGTACATGCCCTTGAGAATGCCATCGTTCACATTGTCCGGTAGCGCCGGGTGTGAATAGTTCTCGTTCATCACAGTGATGTAATAAAAAATGTTTTCCTTATCGGTAAACATTCTTCGCAAACCATCTTGGACAATAACCGCGAGCTCAAAATTAAAGGCGGGATCATAGGAGATGCAGTTAGGAATACTTGAGGCAAGCAACAGACTATGCCCGTCCTGGTGTTGTAATCCTTCCCCGGCTAGGGTGGTGCGTCCCGCGGTACCGCCGATCAGAAATCCTCGTGCCTGCAGGTCCCCCGCAGCCCAGGCAAGATCACCGACCCGCTGCAAACCGAACATTGAGTAAAAAATGTAAAAAGGGATCATGGCAATCCCGTGGTTAGCATACGCGGTTGCGGCCGCTATCCAGGAAGACATAGCCCCCATTTCGGTGATGCCTTCTTGCAATACCTGTCCTTGGATATCTTCGCGGTAGTACATTAATTGATCTGCATCTTCGGGGATATACAACTGACCTTCAGGGGCATAGATACCCAACTGCCGAAACATGCCTTCCATACCGAAAGTTCGTGACTCATCGGGCACTATCGGAACCACGTGAGGTCCGATCATCTTATCCCGCGTCAGCGCCGTCAGGATGCGGACAAAAGCCATGGTGGTCGATATCTCGCGTTCTCCAGTACCGTCCAGCTGCGACTGGAATATCGAAAGATCTGGTGTCTGATGACTGGGTGCGCTATCAGTGCGTGCCGGAAGGCTACCGCCGAGCGCCGTGCGGCGGTCTTTGAGGTAGCGTACTTCCGGGCTGTCTTCTCCCGGGTGATAGAACTTACAAGCCAGCACATCGTCATCATTAAGCGGTATGCGGAAACGGTCGCGAAAAGCCAGCAACGACTCATCGGCCATTTTTTTCTGGCTGTGGATGATATTTTGTCCTTCGCCGGATTCACCCATGCCGTAGCCTTTTACAGTCTTTGCCAGGATTACCGTCGGCTGGCCACTGTGAGTCATTGCGGCAGCGTAGGCGGCATAGACTTTGTGCGGGTCGTGGCCGCCCCGGTTTAAGCGCCAGATATCCTCATCGGTCATGTTGGCCACCATCGCGGCGAGCTCCGGATACTTGCCGAAAAAGTGCTCACGAACGAAAGCGCCATCTTTGCTTTTGAAGGCCTGGTATTCACCATCAAGGGCTTCTTCCATGCGCTGTTTCAGAAGGCCCTTGGTATCGCGCATGAGAAGAGGGTCCCAATAGGATCCCCAGATCACTTTTATAACGTTCCAGCCGGCACCGCGGAACTCCCCTTCAAGTTCCTGGATAATTTTGCCGTTGCCGCGTACTGGGCCATCGAGGCGTTGCAAATTGCAGTTGATCACAAAGACCAAGTTATCCAGGTCTTCGCGACCGGCCAGGCCCAGCGCGCCCATCGATTCTGGTTCGTCCATCTCGCCGTCGCCCATGAAAGCCCACACCTTGCGATCCGACATCGGGACGAACTCGCGGTGCTGCAGGTATTTCATGAACCTCGCCTGATAAATCGCCTGGATCGGCCCAAGACCCATAGAGACCGTCGGGAACTGCCAGAATCCCGGCATCAACCAGGGGTGGGGATAGGATGACAGGCCTTTGCCATCGACCTCCTGGCGAAAATGCTCCAACTGCGTTTCACTGAGGCGACCCTCGAGAAAAGCTCGAGCATAGATTCCAGGAGCCGAGTGCCCTTGCATAAAGACCAGGTCAGCGCCATTTTCAGCATCGGGCCCACGCCAGAAATGGTTGAAACCGACGTCATACAGTGTCGCAGCCGAGGCGTAACTGGCAATATGGCCACCCAGTTCGCTGCTGATCTGGTTGGCGCGAACCACCATGGCCAAGGCGTTCCAGCGTATCAGTGAGCGGATTCGCCACTCGATCTCTGCGTCTCCGGGACTGTGGGGTTCATGCGCAGCCGGTATGGTGTTGAGGTAAGCGGTGGTTGGTCGATAAGGGATATGGGTGCCTGAGCGCCGTGCCTGGTCGATCAGTGTTTCCAGAAGAAAGTGGGCTCGCTCTTCTCCCTCACGCTCGATTACCGAAGTCAAAGCTTCCTGCCACTCGCTCGTCTCCAGCGGGTCAATGTCAGTGTGAGGTGTTGAGTTGGCCATGAATCAATCCCTTTGTTAGATGATCTGGCAGTGGGGCCAAATCGCTGGTTTGGTCCTTTGATCTAAGGCGTCAATACAATAGTTAACCATGGCGTCAAAACAATACCACAGCGCTAATTTTTGGACGGGTTTTTGTGGTCTGATGGTCAGGCCAAGGATCTTAAACCGAAAGCGGAATCTTCTAAGCCCTCGTGGCGGTGGCCAAAGTCCAAGCTTAATCGACGGAGGTTTTATTAAATAATGGCTGGAGAAACCGGCCGGTATAGGATTTTTCGATCAGGGCAACCTGTTCGGGTGAACCGGCTGCTACCAGTTGACCGCCCCGTTGGCCACCCTCTGGACCAAGATCAATAATCCAGTCGGCGGTCTTGATGACATCAAGGTTGTGTTCAATGACCACCACGGTGTTCCCGTGGTCACGTAGGCGGTGCAGTACTGTCAGTAACTGACGGATATCATGAAAATGCAGCCCGGTAGTGGGCTCATCAAGGATGTACAGGGTGCGCCCGGTATCACGCTTGGATAATTCGCGCGCCAGTTTTATCCGCTGTGCCTCACCTCCGGACAACGTGGTTGCGCTTTGCCCTAGGCCGATATACCCCAGGCCGACATCGAGCAAGGTGTCCAGTTTGCGCTTGATGACCGGAATCGCGGCGAAGAACTCGACAGCCTCGACTACGGTCATCCCCAGCACCTGGTCGATGCTGCGGTCCTTGTAGCGGATGTCCAGGGTCTCGCGGTTGTAACGTTTGCCTTGACAGGTATCACAAGGGACGTAGATATCGGGCAGAAAATGCATTTCAACCTTGATTAGGCCATCACCTTGACAGGCTTCGCAGCGGCCACCGCGTACATTGAAGGAAAAGCGTCCAACCTTATAGCCTCGCGCCCGTGACTCAGGTGTGCCGGCAAAGAGTTCCCGAATCGGTGTGAAAAGACCCGTGTAGGTCGCCGGATTTGAGCGGGGGGTGCGACCAATTGGACTTTGGTCAATATCAATGACTTTATCAAAGTGATCCAACCCTTCAATGCTGGCGTGGGCCGCTGCCTGGTGGCGACCTGCGTGTAAGTGCCGGGCCATGGCAGGGTAAAGCGTATTATTGATCAGTGTCGATTTTCCGGAACCCGATACGCCAGTGACGCAGGTAAAAAGTCCGACAGGGATAGACACCGTGAGATTGTCCAGGTTGTTGCCGCTGGCCTCGCGAATCTTCAGATTCCTTTTTGCGTCAGGGCGCACGCGCTTGGCAGGAATGGCTATGGTCTTACTGCCTGATAGATATTGTCCGGTGACTGATTCGGGACATCGGAGAATCTCATCGACAGAACCTTGAGCGACAATGTGGCCGCCGTGAACGCCAGCGCCTGGCCCAATATCAACGACATGGTCGGCGCTACGAATGGCTTCCTCATCGTGCTCAACCATGATCACCGTATTACCCAGATCGCGTAGGTGAAACAAAGTTTCGATCAAGCGCTGATTGTCACGCTGGTGCAGCCCAATCGATGGTTCATCCAGGACATACATCACACCAACCAGGCCAGATCCGATCTGGGATGCGAGGCGGATGCGTTGTGCCTCACCTCCGGAAAGAGTTTCGGCCGTTCGATCCAAGGTGAGGTACTCCAGGCCAACATTAACCAGGAAACGAAGGCGTTCGCCAACCTCACGCACAATGCGCGTCGCGATCTCTCCTTGCTGCCCGGGTAGGGAGAGTGACTCAAAAAAGGCCAATGATTTTTCGATCGGCATGGCGGTCACATGGTGTATCGGTTGCTCCCCAATAAAAACATTACGTGCCTGTGTGCGAAGCCTGCTGCCGGAGCAGCTGTCGCAGGCCTGGGTATTGAGATAGCGTGCGAGCTCTTCGCGAATGGTATTGGATTCCGAATCCCGGTATCTACGCTCCATATTGGGGATGACCCCCTCGAAAGTATGATTCCGTTTGCGCGGGCGCCGGCCGTGGGAGCGCAGGTAAGCAAACGATATCTTTTCCTTGCCGCTGCCGTAAAGAATGACATCGCGGGTTTTCTTGGGCAGCCGATTTAACGGCTGGTCGATATCAAAGTCGTAATGTTCCGCCAGACAACTCAGCATCTGGAAGTAGAAGGCATTGCGTCGGTCCCAACCGGCGATTGCACCTGCCGCGAGGCTCAGGCTGTCGTCGTGAATGACGCGATCTGGATCGAAAAACTGACGCGCGCCAAGGCCGTCACAATCCGGGCAGGCGCCAGCCGGGTTGTTGAAAGAGAAAAGGCGCGGCTCCAGTTCAGTCAGGTTGTAGCCGCAGTGTGGGCAGGCATAGCGTGCCGAAAAAAGTAGGTCGATGCCTCGGTCGTGTCCCTCGTCTGGCAGCACTTCAATCAGGGCGAGACCATCGGCCACGGCGAGTGCCGTCTCGAAGGATTCAGCCAACCGTTGGGCATCGCTGGGCTGAACGACGATCCGATCGACTACAACCTCGATGCTGTGTTTGCGTTTGCGATCGAGATCTGGAGGTGTATCTAATTCACAAACAGCGCCATCGATACGGGCCCGGATGAATCCCTGCGCAAGCAGGGCGCGTAACAATTGCTGGTATTCCCCTTTACGATCCTGCACCACAGGTGCCAGCAGCAGGATGCGGGTGCCCTCAGGCAGGCCCAACACTCGATCAACCATTTCGCTTACAGTGCTGGCAGCGAGTGTTACCCCGTGGTCTGGGCAACGCGGCTCTCCCACCCGGGCGTACAACAGCCTGAGGTAATCGTAAATTTCGGTAACGGTGCCCACGGTAGAGCGGGGGTTGTGGGAGGCCGCTTTTTGCTCAATACTGATCGCCGGTGACAGCCCTTCGATCAGATCTACATCGGGTTTTTCCATCAGCGACAGGAATTGACGGGCATAGGTTGATAGTGACTCGACATAGCGGCGCTGCCCTTCGGCATAAACCGTATCGAAAGCGAGTGATGATTTGCCCGAGCCTGATAGCCCGGTAATGACGATCAATCGGTCGCGCGGCAGGTCTAGGTCGACACTTTGCAGGTTGTGCGTTCGGGCGCCACGGATTTTGATGGTACGCATAGGGTAGGTCGCGAAAAAGCAAACTGTTAATATTACGTGCCTTCAGCACCTGTATTCAAAGTCTTTGTTCTTTTTTTTCATTAGACAGGTGTATTGTCGGTTTTAGTTCACAACTGGGGTTTCGCTTGATTGTGTGGGCAGACCTCCCTAATTGTCTTTGTCGATAGAGCACTTTTGGAGTCAGACCTGAATCGTGACCCTATGAATGGATCGGAACGCCGTGCGGTAACGGCGCTTGCCGCGGTGTTTGGCCTGCGTATGTTCGGGTTATTCCTGGTGTTGCCCGTCATGGCTTTATATGCGAGCGCTCTGGATGGGGCAACACCGCTGATGGTTGGCATGGCATTGGGCGCTTACGGCCTGACCCAGGCTTTGCTCCAGATACCGTTCGGCATGCTCTCTGACCGCTTCGGCCGAAAGCCACTGATCGTGATAGGACTGGCGATCTTTGCTCTGGGCAGTGTGGTGGCAGCGATGGCAGATACCATTACCGGAGTAGTGTTCGGTCGGGCCTTGCAGGGCAGTGGGGCGATTGCTGCGGTGGTACTGGCCCTTCTGGCAGATCTCACCCGTGAGCAGCAGCGGACCAAGGCCATGGCGCTGGTTGGGATGAGTATTGGCGCCTCTTTTCTAATCGCGCTGATGGCCGGGCCGGTAGTGGACCGGTGGGTAGGCGTCAGCGGTCTGTTCTGGCTAACTATGGTGCTTGCGATCGCAGCAGCAGCAGTGGTTATCTGGGTGGTCCCAGCACCACAACGCATGGTTCGTGATCCAGGTGTGCAGCCGAGCCGTGAACGTTTGCGGGAGGCCTTTTTCGATCCCCAGTTATTGCGCATGGATATTGGTATTTTTATTTTGCATATGGTGTTGACCGCATTGTTTGTGGCGGTTCCTTTTGAACTGATCAGTATTTTGGGTCTGGCACGTGACGCCCATTGGCAGGTGTACGTTCCGGTGCTCGTCGCCTCGGTGGTTGCGATGGCGCCCTTGCTGATCCTGGGGATGCGCCGGGGTTGGACTTTTGTGGTTTTTCGGCTGGCAATTGCGATCTTGTTGGCTGCGCAAGTACTCCTGTTTGGCTGGTCTGCTGAAACGGTACCGTTGGTGGCAGGCCTGGGATTATTTTTTGTCGGGTTCAATCTTCTAGAAGCAATGCTGCCGTCAATGATGAGCCGTTTGGCCCCCGGCTATGCCAAAGGAACCGCAATGGGCATCTACAATACCTTCGAATTTTCCGGAGTTTTTGTCGGTGGTGCGCTGGGCGGCCTGTCGTATGGGGCGTGGGGAGCGGGTGGTGTGTTTGGTTTGTGCGCTACGGCCACTGCGCTGTGGCTGGTGATTGCCTGGGTTGGTCGAACACCGCCATTGCGCAACAGCATTACGCTACAGCTTGAAGAGGAGCCAGGTCTTGATCTACAGGAACTTGAGCTTCGCTTGCGGGCGATCACCGGTGTGCATGATGTGACTGTGCTGCCAGCGGACCGGGTTGCTTATATCA
>CBFIBN010000028.1:0-16374 GCA_965660775.1 Arenicellales bacterium
CGCGCCATCCGTAAAGTGCTGGGCTGGGTGCCACAGTACAACGATCTGGAACTCATCTGCTCCAGCGCACTTGACTGGGAGCGCGGTGGCAACCTGCCAACTGCGCAGAAGCGTTAAACTACGCTCCCCGGACTTGGGCTCTTGCTGCCTGCAAGGTAATGCCAATGAAACTTGCGCTTTGTCTCTATAAGTACTTCCCCTACGGCGGCCTGCAGCGGGATTTCTTACGCATCCTTAAAGAGTGCTGTAGTCGCGGGCACACGGTATCTGTCTACACCGCTGAGTGGCAGGGAGAACAACCTCAAGGGGTCCAACTTACTGTTTTCCCTTCTAGCCGCTTGGGTGGCAACCATGTTCGTGATCGGCGCTTTCATGCACAGATGCAAAAAGCACTGGCGATTGACCACTTTGATGCTGTTATCGGCTTCAATAAAATGCCCGGACTGGATCTGTACTACGGTGCGGATTTTTGTTACCTCGGCCGAGCCGTGCCCCAGTACGTGCCTTTGTACCGGTTCACCCCACGCTACCACCACATGTACACCTTCGAGAAAGCGGTGTTTGGCAGAGACAGTCAGACCCAGATTCTGTCGCTCTCAGAACGCGAGAAAAAGGTCTACCAGCAATACTATGGTACCCCTGAGGGACGATTTCATTTGCTGCCCCCAACACTGGACTCTGATCGCCGGCCAGTTGCTAACCGTCACTTGGTCCGAACCCAGCTCCGCCAGGAGCTGGGTGTGGCCTCATCGGACATACTGCTGCTTTTCATCGGCTCGGGCTTTAAAACCAAGGGGTTGGACCGCGCGCTGATTGCGCTGTCCAATCTACCCCCGGCATTGTTAAAAAACACCCACTTGGCTGTTGTTGGCCAAGACCAAGCCGGGCCTTACCGGCGTCTGGCGCAAAAACTCAAGATCGCCGACAAAGTGCGCTTTCTAGGCGGGCGTACCGATATCCCGGAACTGCTGGCAGCGGGTGATCTGTTGGTTCACCCCGCCTATATGGAAAATACCGGAACCATACTGCTTGAGGCCATTGCTTCAGGGCTGCCTGTCATCGCTACCGATGTTTGCGGTTACGCCGACCACATCATTAGAGCTGACGCCGGTGAGGTCTTGCCGTCACCTTTCGACCAAGCCCAACTTGAAGAGCGGCTCACCCGGGCTTTGGTCTTGGATCAACGAAATGATTGGTCAACTAATGGAATCAGCTATGGCGCAAACCCTAAGCTCTATCATATGCCTGCCAGCGCCGTGGATGCGATCGAAGCTCTGGTTAACAATCGACGCGAACTGCACCAAAGCGGTGACGCCTCACTTAAAAGTGAGCTAATCGATCCCTGGGTATACCTGCGGACGGACCTTGCGAAACTGGGGAGCTTTTCCCGAATCATGCAACTCGAGGGAGAGGGCTTCCGCAAAGCGCCGGGGCGTAAAACTGTGCGTTTCTCGCGCCACAACCAGCGCTATTTTCTGAAAACCCACACCGGCGTCGGCTGGCAGGAGATCATCAAGAACCTGGTTTATTTTCGACTACCGGTGCTGGGTGCAATGAATGAATGGCACGGTGCGCATCATCTGCAACGCTTAGGGATTGATACCCTCACCATCGCCGGATATGGTAGCGCAAGCGGCAATCCCGCCAGGCGCCAGTCTTTCATCATTACCGACGAGATCACCCACGCCCAGAGTCTCGAGGAGTTTTGCGCCGCGTGGCAGCAGCAGCCCCCCTGTCGTGCTACGGACATACGATTCAAGCGCTGGTTGATCCGACGTCTGGCCGAAACCGCCCGACAACTGCACAACAGTGGAGCTAATCATCGCGATTTTTACCTGTGCCATTTCCTGCTACAGCCCGGCTATGAAAATGGACAACTCACCGGCTCAGCAAGCCAACTGTTTGTCATTGACCTGCACCGGATGCAACTGCGCCGACACACACCCAAGCGCTGGAAAATTAAGGACGTGGCCGGCTTGCACTATTCGAGTATGGATCTGGGCCTAAGCCAACGTGACCGTTTACGTTTTATGAAGATTTACACCCAGCACAGCCTGCGCGATATCGTGACCCACGAGGCGCAATTCTGGCGACGCGTGGACCGTCGAGCTCAGCGCCTCTACCGCGCCGAACACCTGCGTCAGCCGACGGCCAACGTACCTGTAGCGCAGTCACTGCGCAATGCCAGTACCCAGCCATAGGAAGGCGAACGGGTCAGTAACGGCCGTTCGCAGCGCAATCCCAGACAGCGGCTACGCCCTGCTGAGTGACCGAGCGCAGACATTCCACAGTAAGGGCCTTAAGGCACACTTTCTATCCCGCTACGACTCGCCGATGCTGCGCACCCTGCTGCTCAACCCAGATGCCGCCTTTGCTGAACCAGATGTTGAACTACTCAAAACCGATATTAAAACAACCTTGTGTACAACCTCATTTGACGGCAACCGTTTCGTGATAAAACGCTACAACATCAAAAATACCTGGCACCGGTTGCGCCAGGCGGTACGACCACCTCGAGCTAAAAACTGCTGGGTATTTGCCCGGCTGTTGTCGGACATCGGCATTATCACAGCGCGCCCGGTGGCTTGGGCGCAAGAGCGTCAAGCGGGCTTTCGGGGAAAATCATGGTTTGTCTGCGAGCACATACCCAACGGAGCACGAGGCGACACACTGAATGACCACAGCGACCCGGTGCTAATGGAAAGAACGCTTCAGGACGTTACCCGGCTTTTTGTCCTGATGCGCCAGAACCAACTCTCCCACGGTGATATGAAACCACCCAATATCCTGATGACACCAGACCAAACCGTCTTGCTCGATCTCGACGCCATGCGACTTCACACCAGCCAGACTGCATGCGAGCGTGCGCTGACCGCCGATATCGCCCGATGGATGCAGTGGTGGCGTAAAGACCAGCCTGAGAGGGCCATCAGCGCAAGGATGGAAACGCTACTGGCCCAAGCGGGTTTTTCGGTGAACTGAAACGAGGCATCACTTCAGTCGCAGACGCACTGCGAAAAAAGGATGATCCGAAGGCCCAATGGGTGATGACCAGGCTTCGTCTACCGACAGACCGCGGATCAAAATCATATCCACCCGGCGCGGATCAAACCCGGCGCCGGCCAACGCATCCACCGTATCAGGTGGTAGCCAGCGGCGCATCGCCGGATGATCCATAGGGGCGTTGAAATCCCCCAGCAAAATGGCTCGTGGATACTGCCCAAACGCACTCATTACCGCTTCGAACGGCGATGCGCCCTCGGCCGGTTTGGATAGATGCGTATTCAGTATGTGCACGGGGCTGCCGGCAAGATCGACCTGGTACACCGTCAGGTTACGATGCGCTCGTCCGGTCGAGGGGAATAGCGCCAAGCGCTGCCAGTGGCTGACTGGGAACCGGCATAACAGCGCATTGCCCCGGTGCGGAAAAAAGAACAACTTTCGGCTAGGTGCAAAATGCGCAGCCAATCGTAACCACCGACCGAGGTGCCAAGCCTGGTTGTGGCTACTACCGAGGCGAGGGCCCTCCACTTCCTGGAGTGCCACAATGTCGCAACCGCTGATAATCCTGGCGATGCGACGCAGATCACGCCTGTCATCGGTGCCGCGTGCCCGATGTATATTGTAGGTTCCAACTGTGAGCGTAGACCCCTTAAAGGGCTCTGCCCTGCCCGGGGACGCCAGCACGGTTCCTCTTTGCCCCCTCAGTGACCAGACACGATTGGCCAGGAAAAACCCTCCGCCAAGAGCAAGCACCGCCAGGCCTGTCCAGATAACTAACACCCTGACTTGCCGTGGAACAGCGCGATCTCATTCATTGTTTAGACCGGGTAGGGGATGTTTATACTGTGCTCGCAAGAACGCAAAAGTTAAAGTACCTGATATTCAAACGATCAGCGCTAGCCCCGACCATGAACTACGATCATCGCGATACTACTGAGGTAACAGGTCAGCCACCTGATTCTACCGCGCCGGGCACTGGCCTCTAGAGTCAAGTTGCATTATGAAAACTGCTTTTACCAGTGATCCACGCTTTCTGGATCACGATACCGGATCGGGGCACCCTGAGCGCCCGGCACGGTTGTCGCATACCCTGGCCCATCTTGAGGCCCAGCCCTGGTTCACTCAATTGCAGTTCACCTCGGCATCTGCCTGTGACCCTGACTGTCTGACATCGGTACACGATGCGGCACTGGTCGAGCGTGCCCGGACCAACTGTATGCGTGGCCTGCCTTACCTGGATACGCCGGACGTAGCCATCAGCCACCAATCCTTCGACATTGCCCGCCTAGCGGCCGGGAGTGTGCTGGCGCTTGCGGATACTATTGCTGATGGAACTGCCGACAACGGTTTTGCCCTGGTGCGCCCTCCGGGTCACCACGCCGAGCATGATGCAGCGATGGGTTTTTGCCTTTTTAATAACATCGCTATTGCGGCGCGCCACCTGCAGCGCCACCATGGCCTTAACAAAATCCTGATTCTCGACTGGGATGTGCATCACGGCAACGGCACTCAGCATCTGTTTGAAGAAGATCCCAGTGTTTTCTATATCAGCCTGCATCAATATCCACATTACCCCGGCACTGGGGCCCGATCGGAAGATGGCATAAGCCGCGGCAGGGGTGCCACACTGAATTGTCCAATGACTGCCGGGGCAGGTGATGCCGAATACACCCAGGCATTCAGTGAAAAGGTGCTGCCAGCAATTAACGATTACCGGCCCGATATGATTCTGGTTTCAGCCGGCTTTGACGCCCACCAAAATGATCCCCTCGGGAGCATCAATCTCAGCACCGAACATTATCAGTGGATGACCGAGGCACTGATGGACTGCGCTGATCAACATTGTGACAACCGAATTCTGTCGGTACTCGAGGGCGGCTATCATCTGGATGCGCTCGCCCACAGCGTGTCGACTCACATCGGCACCTTGGCTGGCATTAACGCCGATGCATGATTCGCTGAGTCACACCGATAGCATGGGTAGAATTAGCAAAATCGCCACAAGCTCAAATTGGGCGGCTGATGCGAATTTGCCTTGATCTTTCCCAACAGGTAGATTTAGCCGCTGTCTTCAAACGCATAACCTGCAACCGAAGTCACATAAGCGTTGAAGGGGACAAGTCACCGGGCGCACCCGCGCACCCAGAGACCGGAGGATGCTGAAATCTCCGGCCGGGCCCCGGCGAATATCACCCCCGAGCCGTTGACCGAACCACCGTATACCGCGATTGCCCGGTGCAGTAGGCTCAACCGATTAACCCTCGATACCGGGTCCGGGCACCATTGTGCCCCCAAGGCCTGGCCCATAGCGGGCCTGGGTAGAGCCGGGTGGTACCGCGCGCGAATCTCTCACCCCGAGCGAATTCGAATCGCCCCGGAGACCGAAAAGACGGTTATTGGGGGCTGAACCTAAGGTGCGCGAATCAATATGAGTTTCAACAAGGCAACTACCCGCTATGACGGCCCGGCGCTGGAGCAACGCATCCTGGCGTTCTGGCGTGACCACCGTATTTTTGCTCGCAGCCTTGAACAAAGTGAAGGGCGCCCGCTGTATACCTTTAACGAAGGCCCACCGACTGCGAATGGCCGGCCTGGCATACATCATGTGCTGGCACGCAGTTTCAAAGACATTTATCCGCGCTTCAAGACCATGCGCGGCTTCCACGTACCACGCAAAGCCGGGTGGGATACACACGGTCTGCCGGTAGAGCACGAGATCGAAAAAGAGCTGGGAATCTTCGACAAGAAAGAAATTGAAAAACAGGTGGGTGTCGCTGAATTTACCCAGCGCTGTCGGGACTCCGTCATGCGCTACATCAGCGACTGGGAGCAAATGACTGAGCGTATGGGTTTCTGGGTAGACCTCGACCATGCGTACTACACCCTGGACAATCACTACATCGAATCCGTTTGGCATCTGCTCAAGACCATCTGGGACAAGGGGCTGATCTACCAGGACTACAAGGTCGTACCTTACGACCCAAGAATCGGCGCTACCCTGTCATCGCATGAGGTGGCTCAGGGTTACCGGGAAACCGTTGATCCCTCCGTGACGGTACGCTTCACCCTGCTCGATGACAGTGCCGCTTTTCTGGTCTGGACCACCACGCCGTGGACGCTTCCGGCCAATCTCGCACTGGCCGTAGGGGAAGATATCGATTACGTCTTTGTCGAGCACGCTGGTGAGAATCTGATTCTTGCCAAAGCCCGCCTCGAGTCAGTTCTGGGCGAGACTCCGGCCAGAATCCTGCGCACGGTTAAAGGCCGCGAACTGGTTGGACTGCGCTACCAACGACTCTTCGATTACCTCGAGGCGCCGGGTGATATCTGCCGTGTCTTAGCTGCCGATTTTGTCAGCACTGAAGACGGCACCGGAATTGTCCACGTCGCACCGGCCTATGGGGTCGACGATCTAGCGCTCGGCCAGGCTCACGATCTGCCGGTGGTGCATGGCGTCGGCCTGGATGGCCACTTCAAAGATGAAGTGACACCAGTCGCCGGCAAATTTTTCAAAGATGCCGACCCAGTGATCATTGCTCTGTTAAACGAACGTGGACTGCTGTTCAAAGAGGAGCAGTACACCCACAACTATCCCTTTGGCTGGCGCACCGGCGATCCGCTCATCTACTACGCGAAAAATGCCTGGTACATACGCACGACCGATGTTCGCGATCGAATGGTTGATCTTAACCAGACCATCAATTGGGTACCCGAATCTATCCGCGATGGCCGCTTCGGTAACTGGCTGGAACACAATGTTGACTGGGCTTTATCACGGGAACGGTTCTGGGGCACGCCGTTGCCCTTGTGGACCGACGGTGAAGGGGATTTCCTGTGCATCGGCTCGCTGGCTGAACTGGAAGCACTGTGCGGTGAATCGCTTGCAGAAACCGACCTGCATCGGCCGGCTGTCGACGAGATCAGTTTTATTCATCCCGATAATGGCCACACATACCGACGCGTACCAGAAGTGATCGATTGCTGGTTTGATTCTGGCGCAATGTCTTATGCCCAGTGGCATTACCCCTTCGAAAACCAGGACGCTTTCGCCCAGCACTTTCCAGTTGATTATATCTGCGAGGCAATAGACCAGACTCGTGGCTGGTTTTACAGTCTGCATGCCATCGCCACACTGGTCTCTGACAGCGTCGCCTACCGTAACTGCATCTGCCTGAATCATATCGTTGACCAGGACGGCAAAAAGATGTCCAAGTCGTTGGGTAATATCGTGAATCCCTACGACGTCTTTGATCATATTGGTGCTGATCCGCTACGCTGGTACTTTCTTGCCCGGCTCGCGCCCGAAAGCCAAAAACGGATCTCGGTCGATATCATCCGCGAGGTCGCAAGCTCTTTCGTCAATACCCTTTGGAACACCTATGGGTTCTTCACCCTTTACGCTTCGCTGGATGAGGTGGACCTTCGGCAGGATGTGCCACTGACCGAGCGCCCGGAGATAGACCGCTGGGCACTGGCTCTGCTACACCATACCGTCGACGAGACCACCAGCGCTCTCGAAGCCTACGATGCGCACAGGGCCGGACAAGCGATCGAGGAACTCGTTGACCAGTTGAGTAACTGGTATATCCGACGCAACCGGCGGCGATTCTGGAAAAGCGATGCGGGCAGCGACAAGCAATCAGCTTATCTAACCTTGCATCAATGCCTGGATACCTTACACCGCCTGTTAGCGCCGTTCATGCCTTTTATCGCGGAGGAGATGTACCAGAACCTGGTGCGATCACGCAATCCGGATGCCCCCTTGAGTGTCCACATGACACAATGGCCGCAAGCGCAACCCAACTGGAGCGATCCCGCACTGCTTGAAGCCACCCAGGTGGTTCAAAATATTGTGGCTCTGGGCCGATCTGCACGCGAATCCAGTCAAGTACGGGTGCGCCAACCGCTATCGCGACTGTTGCTGCGCGCCCCTTCAGATAAAGTGCGCCAGGCAGTCGTTGAACACGAAACACAAATTCTTGAAGAGCTAAACGTGAAAACGCTGGCGTTCATCGCGGCCGATGCTGACCTTGTGGCTTACCGGATCAAGCCCAACCTGCCGCGCCTGGGCAAACGCTACGGCAAACTGATTCCAAAAATCCGTGATGCGCTGGCGCAGGCCAGTGGCTTGGCGATTGCGACAGCGCAGGCAAAAGGAGAAGCCGTGACTTTATCGGTTGAAAACGAGACAATCGTCCTGGCGCCCGAGGATCTGCTGGTTGAGACCGAGTCTGCTGCCGGTTATGCCTGCGCCGAGTCGGCTGGCACGCTGGTGGGGCTTGATACCACCCTTACCGACCCCTTGCGGCGCGAAGGCTTGGCTCGGGAGATCGTGCGCACCGTACAGGATGGACGCAAGCAGGCAGGGCTCGATGTATCTGACCGAATCCGCCTGCATGTCAGCGGAGCCGGACTGGTGGCTGATGCTATTACTGAATACCGTGATTGGATTATGAGCGAGACCCTGACACAGGTCTGGTCTGAGAATCCATTTACTGAGGGTTTTGCACTCGATCGACAGGTCGATGAGAGTCACTGGCATATTGTCCTCGGCCGAGTGCAGCCCATGTGATTTGCGATTTTCCATGAGGCCTAACGGAAATTTGGGCGCCTGCTCATGATGTTTTGCTACTGGATCCCAGACAGAAAGGTAAAATGGGGCTGATTGAATCTTGCAACCTGTTAGAATCCCGCAGCCTTTTTTCTAGAACGTCAATTTCGCGATATTTCGGAGGACACTATGGCACGCAGTTTTCTTTTCACCTCGGAGTCTGTCTCTGAAGGCCATCCGGACAAAATGGCAGATCAGATTTCGGATGCGGTTCTTGATGCCATGCTGGCGCAGGACAAGAATTCGCGCGTCGCTTGCGAAACACTCGTTAATACCGGGTTGGCGGTTATCGCCGGAGAAGTCACCAGCAACGCTGAAGTAGATCTGGCTCAGACCGTGCGCGATACCGTCAAGGATATCGGTTATACCTCCTCCGAGATGGGTTTTGACTATGCCAGTTGTGCGGTCATGGTCACCCTTGACAAACAATCAGCAGACATCGCCCAGGGCGTTAATGAAGGGGAAGGGCTGGATCGCGATCAGGGCGCCGGCGACCAGGGAATGATGTTTGGTTTCGCTTGTAATGAAACCGATGTACTGATGCCTTTCCCGATTACTTATTCCCACCGGCTGGTCAAGCGCCAGGCCGAAGTGCGCAAGAGCGGTCGCCTGCCGTGGCTGCGACCGGATGCTAAGAGCCAGGTAACCGTCCGATATGAAGACGGCAAACCAGTCGCGATTGACACGGTAGTGCTGTCAACCCAGCACAGTGAAGAAATCGATCATGCCACCTTGAGTGACGCTGTGGTTGAAGAAATCATTAAGCCGGTACTACCAGAAAACATGTTGAGCGCCGATACACGCTTTCTGGTCAATCCCACCGGACGCTTTGTGATCGGTGGACCCAATGGTGACTGCGGACTCACCGGGCGCAAGATCATCGTAGACACATATGGCGGATCGGCCCATCATGGTGGTGGTGCGTTTTCTGGCAAAGACCCGAGCAAAGTAGACCGCTCGGCTGCTTATGCCATGCGATACGTCGCCAAGAACATTGTCGCGGCTGGGCTGGCGGAGCAATGCGAAACACAAGTTGCCTACGCGATTGGCGTGGCCCAACCGGTCTCACTGATGATCAACACCAATGGCACCGCAGTGATTGCCGAGGAGAAAATCGAAGAACTGATCCTGGAGCACTTTGATCTGCGCCCCAAGGGCATCATCGAAGATCTCGACCTGTTACGGCCCATCTACCGGGCCAGTGCTGCGTATGGCCATTTCGGACGCTCCGAAGACGAATTCCCCTGGGAACGAACCGACAAGGCGGCTGTGCTGCGCGAGGCGGCAGGCCTTTGAAACACGTGGCCTGTCATATTTGCGTGAATACCCTAACGACCTGAGGCCTGAACTCTCCAGACCTTCAAAGACTCATAGACACTGCCGAGGAGCGCTGCAACGGGCTATCGCCCGCCAGGCTCGGAGCCACGGTGTCGACCCTTGTCCAACGGCGCTCAGTGAACATGGAGATTAACCCATGAACGCTGTGGTGCAAGCCCAAGCTAATCAGGACTTTGTGGTGGCCGACCTGTCACTGGCAGATTTTGGCCGAAAAGAAATTGCTATTGCTGAAACCGAGATGCCGGGTCTGATGGCTCTGCGAGATAAGTACGGCCCTAACCAGCCGCTGAAGGGGGCTCGGATTGCCGGCAGCCTGCACATGACTATCCAGACTGCTGTGCTTATCGAAACACTACGCGCGCTTGGCGCGGATGTGCGCTGGGCTTCATGCAATATATTTTCAACCCAGGATCATGCAGCGGCGGCGATTGCCGACGGTGGCACCCCGGTATTTGCTTTCAAAGGAGAAACACTGACGGAATACTGGGCTTACACCCATCGTATTTTCGAGTGGAGTGATGGCGGTACCCCCAACATGATTCTGGACGATGGTGGTGACGCCACACTGCTCATTCACTTAGGCGCCAAAGCTGAGCAGAATCTATCGGTTATTGATAGCCCCTCAAGCGAAGAAGAAGTCGCACTGTTCAGCGCTATCCGGGAACGTCTGAAAACCCAGCCGAACTGGTACTCAAACATACTGGGTAATATCCAGGGCGTTACCGAGGAAACCACCACGGGTGTCAAGCGTCTTTACCAAATGGAAAACGACGGTGAGTTACTTTTCCCGGCCATCAACGTCAATGACTCGGCGACCAAGTCGAAGTTTGATAACTTGTACGGCGTTCGTGAATCCCTGGTCGACAGCATTAAGCGAGCCACCGATGTCATGGTGGCCGGTAAACTGGCGGTGGTACTGGGTTACGGCGACGTCGGCAAGGGTTCGGCACAATCACTCCGCGGGCTGGGCGCCACGGTATGGATCACCGAAGTAGATCCGATCTGTGCGCTACAAGCTGCAATGGAAGGATACCGGGTTGTGACCATGGACCAGGCCGCCAGCCAGGCAGATATTTTCGTCACGGCTACTGGCAACTACCAGGTCATCACACATGATCACATGGCGCAGATGAAAAACCAGGCAATGGTCTGCAACATCGGCCACTTCGATAACGAAATCGACTGTGCCTCGCTTGAGCAGTATGAGTGGGAAAACATCAAGCCACAGGTTGACCACATCATCTTTCCCGATGGCAAGCGGATCATTCTGCTCGCTCAGGGTCGGCTGGTGAACCTCGGATGCGCTACCGGACACCCCAGTTTCGTCATGTCCAATTCGTTCACCAACCAGACGCTGGCACAGATGGAACTGTTCCAGAAACAGGCCCAGTATGAAAACAAAGTTTACATACTCCCTAAGCATCTTGACGAAATGGTCGCAAGATTACACCTGGACAAAGTCGGGGCAAAACTGACTACGTTGACTGACGAGCAGGCGGCTTATATCGGAGTCTCACCCGAAGGCCCGTATAAGGCCGATCACTACCGCTACTAACCACCTACCGGTAGCGGTGAAACGAAAACGCCCCCGGGGTACGGGGGCGTTCTTTTTGGACCGTGGTCCGCGTTCGGTAACTAAGCTATGATGTCGGGGACCAGTTTGTCTTCCAGGTGATTGATACTGTCTTTTAAAAATAGTTTTCGTTTTTTCAGTCTTTGGACTTGCAGGTCGTCTATGAGAGGATCGTCAGCGATATTTTTCAACTCGTGGTCTAGGGCTCGATGTTCTGATCTTAGATCTTCTAGTTTGCCGTTTAAGGGGCTGTGCTGTGCTTCGGTCATATAGGTCGGTCTCCCTCACTGATTGGCTGTTGGTGAGTGTTTGTATGCGCAATCCTGGACGTGGGCGCAACTGACCGGGGTTATCCTAACCGGGGCGGCTCGCGACCTGACCGCGCACTCTTCATCCTACTCCTTTTATGAAGGCATTTCATCCCCATTTAACCCCGCCTCTGGGTACCCACGCTGGCTCTTGATCGATAGCAGATTCTGCCGGAAAATTAGGCACTTATTTAACGGTTCTAACCTGATTGCCTCAAGCCAGGCGGCCTACACGGTCGCCCAACCTCAACATGAATCCGCTGCCTACCTGGGAAAAACTGCTACTCGGCGTTCTCGCACTACTGGTCATCCTGTGGGTTTTCCCAGGCATCAAGGCCTTGATGGCCCAGGCCCAAGACGCACCGCGAGACTGGCAGTCCCTGATATTCCCGCTGCTCGCGGTCATCGTTTTTGTTATGTTGCTGATCTTTCTCGTCTGATGCGTTGTGAGTCGCCTGGTGTGACGCAAGAGTTGGCAATCTCTTTAATGTTGCAGGCGTTCACCGAATCCACGCGGGCCAGGCCTGCCGGTAGATAATGTGCTAGTGGCTACAATCGAACACAACTCGGAGCGCACCTACTTAAGTGATTACCGCCCTCCCGACTATTACATTCCGCGGGTGGATCTGGTTTTTGATCTTGACGAGCACAAAACCCGTGTTCGCGCAAAATTGCAGATTACCCGCAACGGAGTCCACTCCCAGCCATTAGTCCTAAATGGTGAACGACTGATTCTGGCCTCACTTACGCTGAATGGCCAAGCACTTGGCCCAAAGCAGTGGCACACTGATGAAAAAACGCTAACGTTAAACAAGGTGCCTGAAAGTTTCACCCTGATCATCGAGACCATTATCAACCCAGCGGCCAATTCCGAACTCAGCGGCTTGTATTCGTCCCGAGACACGCTGTGCACCCAATGTGAGCCTGAGGGGTTCCGACGTATCACCTATTTTCTGGATCGCCCTGACGTGCTATCGGTTTATCGAGTCACCGTACGCGCAGCCAAGAAATCCTACCCGGTGCTGCTTGCCAACGGTAATCAGATCGAGACGCATGAAGACGGCGCCATGCACCAAGCAATCTGGGACGACCCCCATCCCAAGCCGTGCTATCTCTTCGCCCTTGTTGCCGGCCAACTGCAGTGCATCGAGGATTCCTTTAGGACCCGCTCAGGTCGAGACGTGAAACTACGGGTCTATGCCCGCGAACGCGACCTACCCCAGTGCGGCCACGCGATGGCCGCCTTGCGCGATGCCATGGACTGGGACGAAAAAGCCTATGGCCGTGAGTATGACCTCGACCAATACAACATCGTCGCCGTCGAGGACTTCAATATGGGGGCAATGGAAAACAAAGGGCTTAACGTTTTCAACACCAAATACGTACTGGCGCTGCCGGCGACAGCGACAGACCATGATTACCGCTCGGTGAGTGATGTCATCGGCCACGAATACTTCCACAACTGGTCGGGCAACCGGGTAACCCTGCGTGACTGGTTCCAGTTGAGTCTCAAGGAAGGATTTACGGTATTTCGTGAACAACAGTTCAGCGCGGCCCAGGGGTCTGCCGGCGTGAAACGCATCGAGGACGCCAACCTGGTCCGTACGCAGCAGTTCCGCGAGGATGCCGGGCCGATGGCCCACCCGGTCCGCCCGGAATCCTTTGTCGAGATCAACAACTTCTATACGTTAACGGTCTATATCAAGGGTGCCGAAGTAGTACGCATGCTCAATCGACTCGTGGGTGACCAAACTTTTCAACAAGGTTGCAGCCTGTACTTCGATCGCCACGATGGCCAGGCGGTCACCACTGAGCAATTTATCCAATCTATCGAAGCGGTATCAAAGCGAGACCTGACTCAATTCAGGTTATGGTATGAGCGCCCAGGAACGCCCCGACTACTCAGCCGTGGCGCTTTTGATGCCGCGCAACACTGTTACCGCCTACAGATCAGCCAGGCACCGCGTGAGTCCACCGAAGCGGATGCTCCCTTGCAGATGCCTATCGTCACAGCGCTTTTCGATATCCACGGCAAACCGCTCAAAACCCTGTGCGGTGATGACGATGAAGCGCGCCATGAACACACGCTCAACCTGACCCAAACCGAGCAGGTTTTTGTATTCCGCGAAGTCAGCGGCCCGCCGGTGCCCTCCATCCTGCGGGGATTCTCTGCGCCAGTGATGCTGGAAACCGACCACAGCGATGCAGACCTGGCCATTCTTATGGGTCACGATGATGATCCCTTTAACCGCTGGGATGCCGGCCAACGATTGGCCCGCCAACAGATCCTGAACTTACTGAACCACTCTGGTGAAACCATGTTGGACGAAAGTTTCATCGAAGCTTTTGGCCAGACCCTCAAAAATGACTTCGTGGATCGTGCATTCCAGGCCTTTGCCCTGAGACTCCCTGAGGAAAACTATCTCAGCGAATTCACCGAAGTGATTAATCCTGACAAAATACATAATGCCCGCCGATCGGTAGCCATCGCACTGGCGAAGCGATACCGGGAACCTTTTCTGGCGCACTACCATGCCCTAAAAGCGCCAGAACCATGTTGCCTGGACGTCGTCAGTGCTGGAAAGCGCGCACTGCGCAATATCTGTCTTGCCTATCTCATGACCCTGGAAGAAGAAGACTTTGTTCGCTTGGCTCTTGAGCAATTAAAAACTGCCGACAATATGACTGATGCACTGGCGGCACTGGCACTGCTGGCGGAGAGCCCACACCCATCGCGCGACGAAGCGCTGATGTACTTTTATGACTTGTGGCGTGAATACCCGTTGGTCATTGACAAGTGGCTGCGGGTACAGGCGGTATCGCGATTGCCGAACACTGTTGACAACATTAAACGCCTGAGCCAGCACGAGTGCTACCAGGATGACAATCCCAACAAAGTCCACGCGCTGATTGGAGCGTTCTCTCACGCCAACCCGCTCCGATTCCATCAAAGCGACGGCAGTGGTTACCAACTGGTAGTCGAGGAATTATTGGCGACCGATTCGAAAAACCCACAGGTGGCAGCTCGTCTGGCATCCGCATTCAACCTGTGGCGACGATTCGAACCAGGTCGACGCGATTTAATGCAAAAAGCCCTTGAGCGCATCCACGCTCAAAAGGGTCTGTCACGCGACGTTGGCGAAATTATTGATCGGGCACTGGCCGATTGAAAGATCCAAATTTACTGGCTAATGGCCGCAGTCAGTGCCCAGTGAACCAGTGACGCCGACAATGCCAACATCAATACGCCGATTCCGCCGTCGACAATCCGCCAGGTGCCGGGTCGGCCAAAGAGCGGTGCCAAACGCGCGGCACCAAAACCCAAGGCATAAAACCAGGCAGCCGATGCCAATACCGCGCCAAAGGCAAACAGGGCCCGGTCGCCACTTGCGTAACGCGCAGCGACGCTACCCAGAACCACCACCGTATCAAGATACACATGGGGGTTTAGAAAAGTCAGGGCCAGCGCACTCGCAATAGCCTTGGCCAAACTGCCCAGCCCGGTTTCCCGCGCCGTGACAACCAACGCCTGAGGTTTTGTGGCCCGCCTGAAAGATTGAGCCGCGACAAATAGCAGATAAACGGCACCAGCCCAAGCCGTGAACCGCAGGATTAGTACATCGGCCCGCAATATAGTGCCCAAACCTCCAGCACCCAGAGTAATCAGCAGGGCATCGCCGGCAAAACACACGGTGCAAACTACAAATACATGTTGACGAACGAGGCCCTGGCGCAACACAAACGCGTTTTGGGCGCCGATCGCGACTATCAACGCACTGCCCAGGGTCAGACCCTCCAGGATCGCCATTAGATTCACAGACACACTCCTTACAATAATGCCGGACCGCGATGATATGATTGTTTCCCCATTCCGTTGCCGTTTTGTGTACGCCGTGACTTCATCTCGAAAAAATTCTCTGCGCCAGTCCAGCCGCGAAGATGTGGACAGTTTCCTACAGCAGGTTCGTGCCCGCGCGCCTCTGGCGTCCCGGAGTGACCGAGGTCGACTGATTTTCGCACTGGATGCCACCGCCAGCCGAGAACCTTTGTGGGATCGTGCCTGTCATATACAGGCGCAGATGTTCGAACAGACGGCAACGCTGGGTGGGCTGGACATACAACTTGCCTACTACCGCGGCTACGGTGAATTCAAAGCGGCCCCCTGGACATCTCGTGCCGATGAGTTGCTATCGGTGATGACCACCATTCGCTGTGGGGCTGGGCAAACGCAAATCGCCCGGGTACTGCAACACACGATAAAGCAGGCGACCCATGGCCAAGTCAATGCGCTGGTGTTCGTTGGCGATTGCGTGGAGGAAGACCCGGACATTCTGGCGCGCCTCGCCGGCCAACTGAGCATCCTCGGGGTACCGGTATTTCTGTTTCAGGACGGCGGTGATCCAGCGGCTACAAAAACCTTCACCCGGATCGCCCAATTGACTCGTGGTGCGCATTGTCGCTTTGACGCCGCCAGTGCGGGTCAGTTACGCGACCTCTTGTGCGCCGTGGCTGTTTATGCCGCGGGTGGTTCCAAAGCCCTG
>CBFIBN010000029.1:0-16315 GCA_965660775.1 Arenicellales bacterium
AAAGAGTAACCAGGCCTGAACCCAACCAATCAGAACCGTGGTAATCCTACTGGGAGGCACAGAATCCACCGTATCGCCCACAACATTGCACAGCAAGGCGTCAGCGGTTGCCGTGGAGTCATCAGTGGCGGCGAGACTGTAATTCAGATCACTGGTGGCAACCGGCCCCAATAACACACCGAAGCAGTACCCCGACTCAATTTATTCACTAACTGGGCTAAGGCACGAAAACTGCGTTGTTTTAACGTACGAACATTGGCATTAACCCCAACCCTGCTCCACCTTTAATGCAAGGCGTTGACTTTGCAATAGCCGCATCGGTCTATGCGCTTTCGCGACCGTCTGTTTAACAGACACTACTTGCCGTTTGAATCTGCAGTTGCGAGTTGGGCTTCCTGATCCCGCCGGCGCTGCTGGCGAAGCAACAGCCAGCCCGCCACAAACACGCCGATACTCACAACCAATATGATCATGGTAGCGAGTGCATTAATGTCCGGCCGTAGCCCCAGGCGAATCCTGGAATATATAAGTATCGGCAATGTATTTGAGCCCGGGCCCGAAACAAAGCTCGCAATGACCAAATCATCCAGCGAGAGAGTAAAAGCAAGTAACCAGCCGGCAGCCAGTGCGGGCATCAGCAACGGTAGAGTGATATCAATCAGCACCCGGAAGGGCTTTCCGCCCAAATCCTGTGCTGCTTCCTCGAGGTCCTGGCTAACCCCCGCCAGCCGCGACTGCACAATCACCGCAACATACGCAAGAGAAAACGTAATATGAGCAATAGTGATTGTGGTCATCCCACGCTCACTTGGCCAACCAATAAGATTACTCAGCGTTATAAACAGTAGCAGCAACGAGAGGCCAGTGATAACTTCTGGCATAACCAGAGGCGCCGAGACCATGCCGGCAAACAATGTGCGTCCTTTAAAATGACCCGCCCGCGAAAGAGTGAGTCCCGCCAATGCACCGAGCAGCGTCGCTGCCGTCGCATTTACAGTAGCAATTTTCAAACTCAAAGTCAGTGCGGTCCACATCTCTTCGCTCTCAAAAAGAACGCGGTACCACCGAGTAGAAAAACCTCCCCAGACAGGCACAAGTTTAGAGTAATTAAAGGAATAGAAGATCAGTATCGCCATCGGAACATACAAGAACGCAAACCCGAAGCTTAGTGCTGACAATAAGAACAGTGACCGCTTTCCCCTCATGGTCTAATTTCCGGCTTGCTTAGATTGAATATGCTGATAAATCATCATTGGGATCACCAGGACCAGCAGAAGCATGATGGCAACCGCTGAGGCAACAGGCCAGTCATGGTTGGCATTAAACTCGTTGTACAGAACCCGCCCAATCATCAGCACATTACCGCCTCCGAGTAAATCCGGAATCACAAACTCTCCAGTCGCCGGAATGAACACCAGCAACGAGCCGGCTACCATCCCGGGCACTGTCAGGGGGAGAGTCACGGTGAGAAAAGTCATTATTGGTCGTGCGCCAAGATCAGCGGATGCCTCAATCAAAGAGTTGTCCAGTTTCTCCATATTCGCGTAGAGCGGTAATATCATGAAGGGTAAGTATGAATAGACGATTCCAATGTGGACCGCCAGCTCTGAGTACATCAAACGCAACGGGCGATCAATTAGACCAAGCCAGATCAGCATATTGTTGATTGTGCCCTGATCGGCCAAAAGACCCATCCACGCATACACCCGCAGAAGGAATGAACTCCAAAACGGCAAGATAATTAACATCAGCAATACGAAACGTGTGGTCGAGGGCGAGCGCACGATCGCATAGGCCATCGGGTATCCGATCAACAAACAGAGTACCGTTGAAATTGTCGATATTCTGATTGAGTTTAGATAGGTTCTGACATACAGAGGATCCTCCCACAGGTATGAGTAGTTCTCATAAGCCAGGCGCATGATCAAAGTGCCGTTGTCGAGAATTTCGAGCAATGATGAAAATGGTGGACTCGCTATCAGTGACTCCGCAAAGCTGATCTTCAATACAATCAGAAACGGTGCTAAAAAGAAGATCAACAACCAGAAAAATGGGATAGCGATCATCGCATTACGGCACGACATCGAAATTTTTTGCAGCAATCCCTTCGCCAAGGGATACGAGTACATCAGCCTGCGCATCACGTTATCCGGCTCGAACTAGTTATTCGGAAAAAAGGACAGCATCCGACCGTGCCCAGCAAAGATGCACTGTGTCACCCCAGTCCGCAACCAACTGACTATCCTTGGCGCGACTCTGATTGGGATGAGTCACTTCTAAAACATCCCCTGCCCCAGTTCTGACCCGGTAAGTTGACATATTGCCGGTATAGGCTATGTCATCCACAATCCCCAAAACCTGGTTGGGCATATCGCTAGTCGGGGAAGTCTGTGAAATTCTGATCTTCTCAGGCCTAACGGCCAACCAGGTTGCGGCGCCCTTATCCAGATACTCTCCATGTTCAACTTCGAAGTGACTGTCGTGAGAAGGAATATAGATCGTACATAACGTCCCATCACAACGGACGACTTGACCTGCCAGCATATTTACAGAACCGATAAAGCTGGCGATAAATCGATTTTTCGGAAATTCGTAGAGTCGTGATGGTGAGCCTATTTGGACAAAACGGCCGCAATCCATTACTGCAATTCGATCGGAAAGCGTCATAGCCTCTCCCTGATCATGAGTGACAACAACGAAGGTTACGCCGACCTGGTCCTGGATACGCATTAACTCAAACTGTGTCTGTTCTCGCAAACGCTTATCCAACGCAGCCAGTGGCTCATCAAGCAACAGAACCTTAGGTTGTTTAACTAGAGCCCTGGCCAATGCGACGCGCTGACGTTGCCCCCCCGAAAGCTGGTGCGGCTTTCTTTTTGATAGGTCAGAAAGCTCCACCATATCCAGTATCTCGTCGACTCGCTTCCAAAGCTCAGGCTTAGCAACACCATCGCGTTTAAGGCCATAAGCGACATTATGGGCAACGGTCATATGAGGGAAAAGCGCATAAGACTGAAACATCATGTTGACTGGTCGCTCGTACGGAGGCAGATTCGTGATATCTACCCCATCAACAAAAACAGTCCCGGATGATGGGCTCTCAAGACCAGCGAGAATACGAAGGAGGGTCGTCTTGCCACAACCTGATGCACCGAGAATCGAGAAAAGTTCGCCGCGGTAAATTTCTAGATCGACGTTGTCTACCGCGGTGAATGCGCCAAAGTTCTTAACGATCCCTTTAACCTTGATCAAAGGCTCCGAACGCCGATTGGGTCCGGATTGAGTCATATGATTTACGCCATGCGACATAGGCTTAGGTTGCCCCAAATCCCCACCCAACGACCTCTATAAAAGACTCCGGTTCGGCGCCCCAAATTGCATGGGGCGCACGACCAGAATCTGCCGCGTTAACTTCCAGATTTAAACCTTGTCCAGGCGCGGGTTCGCGCTTTTTCAATTTTCGGCGGCACTACCGCAAGGGTATACATCTTCGCTACCAATTCAGCCGGAGGAAAGGCAGCCGCACTACCTGTGACGGCAGGATCAATCAGCGGTATGGCATCTTTATTTGCGGTCGCATACCAGGTGTAATTACTGTCATTGGCAGCGACTTCAGGGCGCATCATATAGTTCAGAAAAAGATGGGCATTTTCTACATTCTTGGCGTCCGCAGGAATAATCCAGCCGTCAACCCATAAGTTGGCCGCTCCATCGCCAGGAGGATGAAAGAAATCGAGCAGCACACCAGTATTCGCCTCTTCCGCCCCTGACATGGCAAGCAGGCCATCAGGACCCCAAGTCACTGAAACACAGAATTCCCGGTTAGGCATTCTCTGATAAGCATAATTATCGAATGTCTTGATATAGGGCCGTACTTTTGAAAGCATTTGGGCAGCCTTGTCATAATCTTCCTTGTTAGTGGAAGCCGGATTCAACCCAAGATATGCCAGCGCCATCGGCATGATATCAGTTGGGGAATCGAGGAAGGAGACGCCGCACTCAGCCAACTTCTCCATATTCTCGGGCTTGAAGATTAAATCCATCGATCCAATAGGGGCGTCTGGTAGAACCTTGCGTACTGCTTCTTCATTATAGGTGACGCCATGCGTACCCCACATGAACGGCACCACGTACTGGTTGCCCGGATCCCAGTTTGACGCCAGTTGCGCCATCACTTCAGGGCTCATATGTTTGAAGTTAGGCAACTTTGATTTATCGAGTGGGCGCAGAATTTCTGCTGGAATCAACCGCCCTATCGCTGACCCACTGTGACTGACTACGTCATAGCCGGAATTCCCAGTAACAAGCTTTGAGTCCGCCATCTCAACTGAGTCGTAGTGATCATAAATCACCTCAATATCGAACTCCTTGGCGAAGTCCTCGATGGTTGTTTCACCTATGTACTCAGCCCAGTTGTAAACGTTAAGAGAGCCGGCACCAAAAGATGATGTGGCATTAAGGATCATTGCTATGCTGAGCGCACCAGCCGATATCAATTTACCCCTCCTCCAAACAGAAGTCAGATCCCTGTTATTCATATTCGTCCTCTCAAAATAAAGCACGTTTTTGTGATCGATTAATCTACCACAGATATATCGTCATGGCTCGCGAGTTACAATCGCGTCAGAAATGACTATATCTCACCCTGAAATATTCAAGGCCTACGACATTAGAGGCGTCGTCGGCCAGTCTTTGACTCATGAAATCGTTGAGCAGATCGGCCGGGCGATCGGAACGGAGGCGCTGAATGCGGGTGACAGCGCTGTGGTGGTCGGCCGCGATGGCCGTACCTCCGGCCCTGGAATTGGTTCGGCTTTAATGGACGGTATCTGCGCTGCCGGGTGCAATACCGTCGATATCGGCATGGTTCCCACGCCGTTTACCTACTTTGCCACCCACGAGCTGGGCATCGGCTCGGCGGTATCGGTCACCGGCAGTCATAACCCGCCCGATTACAACGGGCTCAAAGTCATGATCGGTACCCACACCCTCGCTGCAGAGCGCATTCAGGCCCTACGAGAACGAATAGTGGCGCAGGATTTCTCAAAAGGTACTGGCCAGCGCCAGTCCCATGATATCGTGCCGGCCTACATTGATCGCGTTGTCGGGGATGTCAAGCTGGATCGGCCGCTTCGGATCGTGACCGACTGTGGCAACGGGGTTGCCGGCATGGCGGCTCCCAGGTTATTACGCGACATTGGCTGTGAGGTCAGCGAACTTTTCAGCGAGGTCGATGGTAGATTTCCCCATCACCACCCGGACCCCAGTGTGGCAGAGAATCTCGCCCCACTGATCGACACCGTGCAGCGGGAGAACGCCGACCTCGGCCTGGCTTTCGATGGCGACGGCGATCGCTTGGGTGTCGTTTCCGGCACGGGGCAGATCATCTGGCCGGACCGGCAGATGATCCTTTTTGCTCAGGATATCCTCTCGCGTAATCCCGGTGCGCAAATCGTTTACGACGTCAAGTGCTCGCGACTACTACCAAGTGCGATTGAACAAGCGGGTGGTAGGCCTTTGATGTGGAAAACCGGTCACTCATTTATCAAGGGCAAAATCCGGGAAACCGGTGCGGCACTGGGAGGCGAGATGAGCGGACACCTGTTCTTCAAGGAACGCTGGTACGGCTTCGATGACGCTATATATGCAGCAGCACGACTGTGCGAGTTATTGTCCCGGCGCAGCGAATCACCCAGCGAGATATTCTCCCAGATCCCAGATACTGTCAATACGCCGGAATTACGATTGGAGATGAACGAAGGGGAGCACCACCAACTCATCTTTGAACTGGTGGCACAGGGTAAATTTGAAGGCGGTCAAACCTGCAAGATCGACGGCATTCGTGTGGACTTCGATGACGGCTTTGGCCTCGCTCGCGCTTCCAATACCACGCCTACTGTCATCTTTCGTTTTGAGGCCGATACCGAAGAAGGCCTCGAGCGTATCCAGACCTGTTATCGCGAGCAGATTCTCGCCTTAAGGCCAAAAATTCAACTTCCCTTCTGATTCTCGCCGATAGATGTTTCGCTGTTACTCGTGACCTACCAGGCGAGCCTCAGGAATCCTCTGGCGTAAGCTTTCCGCCATAGTTGCAATCAGGCCGAATTCAGGAAGCAGCGTTACCCACAACAGGTTAAGAGGAACATTGAGATCAGCAAACACCACCTGCTGGTATTGCCCCAACACTGCCTGAAGCCCCGCAACCCGATCTCCAAAATCAGCTCGCGACAGATCGCGAAGACCGGGAATCAGCATCATGAAATCGCTATACGCGACACCGTCCTCGTCGCGCGTGGGTGCGCGGGTGTAAAGTGGCCCACTTGCGCTAAGCGCCAGCTCATCGGCCTGGCGAATCTGTAGCTTCATCTATCCGGATCAACCATCAGATGCACTCGCGGGGAAGCATTATTCATGGATAACCTCAATGGCCGTAGGACGCTTGTATCCGCGCGGCAATGCACGGCCCCGTTGTGCCCGGGCACCGATAAAATTCTCAACATCGGAAGGTTTAAGACGCATATGCTGTTTGCCGGCGTATAACTGCAGGCTATCCCCTTCACGGAAAACGGCAATACCGGCCAACTTCTCTTCGCCCGATTTGTAACGAGAGGCCGGAATATTAACCAGCTTGACCCCTTTGCCACGCGAAAGCAGGGGCAATTCGGCTAGTGGGAAAATCAGCAAACGACCACTGTCAGTGATGGCGCATACCCAATCATCTTCGTAGTCAAACACCCGTTGGGGAGATAGTACTCCGGCACCGCGGGCGCTCAACACGGCTTTGCCTGACTTGTTGCGTGTTAGCAGTTCCTCAAAGGTGGCAACAAAACCGTAGCCGGCGTCTGAGGCCAACAGATAACGGCTATCGTTGTCGCCGATCATAACGCCACAAAAACTCGCGCCCGCTGGAGTCTTGAGCTGCTTACCCACAGGCTCGCCCATGCCCCGGGCAGAAGGCAACTCATGAGAGCGCAGGCCGTATACCCGGCCCGTGGAGTCAATACATAACAGCGGCTGGTTGGTCCGGCCAGTACCCGAGTGCAGGTAACCGTCCTCACCTCGGTAGGATAATTCACGGGGATCAACCTCGGTACCCTTGGCCGCGCGGATCCAACCCTTGCGTGATAACACCACGGTAATTGGCTCGGCCGGAATCAGTGCCGTTTCACTCAGCGCCTGGGCGGCCTCACGTTTAACCAGGGGCGAGCGTCGCTCATCGCCGAAATCCTCAGCATCAGCCAGTAATTCCTCGCGGACCACCTTCTTCAAGCGATCCCGTGATTTGAGGATCTTTTGCAGTTCCGTCTTTTCACGGGTCAATTCGTGCTGCTCACCATTTATTTTCATCTCTTCAAGACGAGCAAGATGACGCAACTTCAGTTCGAGGATTGACTCAGCCTGGGTATCGCTCAATTTGAAGCGTTTCATTAATGCCTGCTTGGGCTCTTCTTCTTCTCGAATAATACGGCTGACCGCATCGATATTCAGGTACACAATCAGCAGGCCATCAAGCACATGCAACCGCTTAAGTACCCGTTCGAGACGAAACTCAAGCCGTCGTTTGACAGTGCCAAGCCGAAAATCCAGCCACTCCTTTAGTAATGACTTGAGATCGAAGACACGGGGTCGCCCATCGAGCCCAATGATATTCATGTTGACCCGGTGACTCTGCTCAAGCGCTGTTGTGGCAAACAGGTGATCCATCAGAGCTTTGCGATCGACTCGGTTGGAGCGTGGCTCGATAACCAACCGGGTAGGGTTCTCGTGATCTGATTCATCGCGGATGTCATCGACGATCGGCAGTTTCTTCGCTGTCATCTGAGCGGCAACCTGCTCTATCACACGCTCACCAGATACCTGGTAGGGCAGCGCACTGACAACGATGTTGCCTGCCTCTTCCTCCCAGACAGCCCGCTGGCGAATCGAGCCATAGCCGGAGCGGTAGATTTGCCGAATTTCATCGGATGGGGTGATAATCTCAGCGGCGGTTGGAAAGTCCGGCCCCTGGATGTGCTCGCACAATTGCTCAATGCTGGTACGGCTATTGTCCAACAAGCGAATGCAGGCCGTGACCACTTCACGCAGATTGTGCGGCAGAATATCTGTTGCCATGCCAACGGCTATTCCCGAACTGCCGTTGAGTAACACGTTCGGCAACCGCGCTGGCAAGAACTTTGGCTCGTGCAAAGTGCCATCAAAGTTAAGACCCCACTCTACGGTACCCTGCCCTAATTCCGACAACAGCATTTCTGCAAAACGCGAAAGTCGGGCCTCGGTATAACGCATCGCGGCAAAGGATCGAGGATCATCCTGAGAACCCCAGTTGCCCTGACCATCTATCAGCGGATAGCGAAAACTGAACCATTGCGCCATTAGCACCATAGCTTCGTAACACGCACTATCGCCATGCGGGTGAAATTTGCCAAGCACGTCACCCACCGTGCGGGCAGACTTCTTGTACTTCGCCGTAGCGGCCAGTCCGAGTTCGGACATTGCGTAAACAATCCGCCGCTGTACCGGCTTGAGGCCATCGGTCAGGTGAGGTAGCGCCCGATCCAGAACTACATACATTGAGTAGTTGAGATAGGAGCGCTCGGTAAAATCTGCAACAGAGACCGTTTCCAACTTACGTTGGATTGGACTTTTTACCCCAATCGAAGATCGGGATTTTTTTCGTGTCGTGGTGCGGCGGGTATTAGGTGTCATAGCAAAGCTCAAACATGGCTGTGGCAGAATATGCGGGCCACAAAGACGCCCGCCTCTTGGGCGAGATTATAGTCATCCGCCGCTTTGGACTTTGTTTGCAATGGAAGATAACGAGATTCCACGTCGCCTGGCTGACGGTTCAGCGCCGATGACGGCTGATGGATTGCTGGACCAGTTACGTCTACTTGGCATCAGTGTGCCCACCATCGACCACCCTCCGATGGTTACCGTTAAGGACTGCAAGGCCATTCGCGTTACGCCGGGCGGCGCTGGTGATATTAAAAACCTATTCGTACGCAACAAAAAGGGGCAAATGTGGCTCATTACCTGTCAAGAAGACCGGCAAATCGACCTAAAGGCGCTTGCTACGGCCCTGGGTGCCGGGCGATTCTCTTTTGCTTCACACCAACGTCTGATGCTCTACCTTGGGGTCGCTCCTGGCGCGGTCTCGCCACTGGCCCTGATCAATGATCGGCAACGATCGGTCACGTTCGTCATTGATAACGCCCTTTTAGCCTGTGAGACTATCTACCTGCACCCACTGGATAATACCCGGACCACCGCCATGACAAGCGACGACCTGCTGGATTTTATCGCCCGGACCGGACACCCTGCGCACACAATCGCTTTTGATTCAGATGGCGTACACTGCGATGACCCATCTCCTGGAGAAGCCTGTTAATGAATTCTGACCCAGCCCAAATGAGCCTGGCGGCCATCGCCCGCGCACTACGCGATGGAACCATGCGGGTGGCCGCTTTGGTTGAAGCCTGCATCGAGAAACACGATCCATCACTTGGCGCCTATCGGGAGTGGCAACCCGAACTCGCCCGCGAACAGGCGCGCAAAGCAGACGCCGCATTTGCCCAAGCCAAAGATCTGGGAGCACTGCAAGGGATTCCGGTGTCAGTTAAGGATCTTTATGGGGTCAGCCAGATGGATGTCTTTGCTGGCTCACCCACCGCGCTACCCCCACGGTGGCAAACCGAAGGCGCTGTGATTGGAACACTGCGGGCACAACATGCGGTATTCACTGGGAAAACCCACACGGTTGAATTTGCCTTTGGTGGACTGGGTGTTAACACACACTGGGGAACGCCACGCAACCCGTGGGACGCGCAAACACACCGTGTACCGGGAGGCTCCAGCAGTGGTGCAGGGGTAAGTCTGTGTGAGGGTTCGGCGTTACTGGCTCTGGGTAGCGATACCGCCGGCTCCGTTCGTATACCCGCCAGCATGACAGGCAACGTGGGCCTTAAAACCAGCTACGGGCGATGGCCAATTAACGGCATCTTCCCGTTGAGTCCGACTCTGGACACTGCGGGAACTCTGACTCGGGATGTTGCTGATGCAGTGACCGCCTTTGCAGCAATAGATCCCCACCAGCGAAGTTACGGCCCCCGCCTATCGCGGGAGGTATCTCAATGCAGTGCCAGTGATTTCTGTATTGGCACCGGGGAGGCCGCATTATGGTCAGACTGTGATGAGGGTATCGCAGAGGCTGTACAAGCGGCATTGACCGAGCTAGCGGATGCGGGTGTCCGTATCATAGAAACGCCGCTACCCGAGGCTACGGCTGCCATCGAACTGCTCAAAGTCGGCAGCGTCGTTTCGGCAGAGATTGATGAGCTGCTTTCATCTACCCTGGTGCCATGGCGTGAAACCCTCGACCCTGTCGTGTCATCTCGCATCCGCGATGGCGGCTCGATCAGTGCCACCGAATATCTACAGCGCCGCCGCAAGTTGCGTGAACTCAGTAGCAGTGCTGCTCAACGGTTTACAGATTGCCAGGTGATGGTGAGCCCAACCGTTGCAGTTTCGCCGCCCGCCCTGGAGGAGGTACTGGTTGTCGAACAGTACCGGCCCAACAACATTGCCGCCTTACGCAATACCTGCTCCGCCAACTACCTTAGCCTGTGTGCGATCACGATCCCCGTGGGACTCGATGCCCAGGGTATGCCAGTAGGTATGCAGTTGATGGCACCGCATAGCCATGAGGAACAACTCCTGGCTATCGCCACCTGTATTGAAACGATACTGGGCTCAAGTCGAGAGCGCATCGGTACGCCACCCTTGTCCGCACATCATTCACCTTAGACCATGATCCACGCGCATCAGCCGACCCGGGTTCGCACCGACGCAAAAGAGTCGATCAGTCAAGGGTACCTGAAGGTTCTCCGATACGCTCTTCGTCACGAGAAATACGCCGGTGGTTGGACCGATACCCTGGCACGTGAAGTTATGGATCGGGGCAGGGTTGCCGCCGTCCTGCCTTTTGATCCGGTACGCCAGGAGGTGGTGCTGGTTGAGCAGTTCCGGGTGGGGGCCTGGGCTAGCGGGTGGCCAACCCCGTGGCTGTTGGAGTGCGTCGCTGGAGTGATCGAGGAAGGTGAAAGCGCTGGCGAGATGGTACGTCGTGAGGCGCTTGAGGAAGCTGGGTGCGAGCTGGTGGAACTGGAGCTGATTGCCCGCTACTTCTCTTCGCCCGGGGCCTGCTCAGAGATGGTCGATCTTTTTTGTGGCCGTGTCGACAGCACAGCGCTCGGCGGCATTCACGGCCTGGCTGACGAAGGCGAGGACATTCTTGCCCGGGTCTGGCCGTTAACCGATGCCTTGGCGTTACTGGATACCGGCCAGATCAGCAACAGTATGACGCTGATTGCATTGCAGTGGCTAACCCTGAACCATCAACGTGTGACGGATGATTGGCTGCGGCAAGATTAAACCACAACTGAGCGACTACGATGTCATTTACAGTATTAGGTCCGGCGGAGACGTGACAGTCTTGTCTATTGCAATCGCGGTCGGCACGTCGCGGACCCATTCGTAATAGATGCCCTTGATATTACTGATAACGACGCCACCATTCTCCATCCGTCTCAGCCCGGCGTCATGATGCGGCCAGGGCGAAGCAGTCGCATCATCGGCAACCCAGACCTGGTAGCCGGCATCCCGTAGGTCTATGGCGGATTGGGCAATGCACACATCAGTCTCCTGGCCTACAAGCACTACGTCAGTTTTACCTAAGACCTCTATCGCTTCACGGATATCGTGCTGTCCATATAGACTGAAAACCATCTTGTTGAAAACACGCTGTCCGGGCGGCAGTAGATTTTTGAGCAATGGCAGTAATTCGACGGTATCGGGTACGTCCTCTGCGGTTGCAACTATGGGAATTTCAAGGGCTATTGCGACTTGCATGATCCAGGCAATACGGGCCACTAGCGGCTCACGCTCGTGCGGTGCCAATTTGCGGAGGAAACTATCCTGCACATCCACCACCGCCAAAACGCTGTTGGCGCGTTCAATCAGCGGCATGGTATTTCCTCCGTTAAATCAACGGTCACTCAGTAAAGAAATCAGGCTCGAGGTATCCCAACGCCCGCTCCCGCGCGCCTGCAGTTGTGCATAGAATTGATCAACCAGTGCAGTCACCGGCAACCGAGCACCTGCACGGCGCGCCTCACCAAGACATAAACCGAGATCCTTACGCATCCAGTCGACCGCAAAGCCAAAATCGAATTCATTACGGTTCATCGTCACGCCCCGGTTCTCCATCTGCCAGGACTGGGCCGCCCCTTTAGAGATCACATCCAGAACCTGCTCGACATCCAGTTCGCAGCGCCGGGCAAAGTCCAGGCCTTCCGACAGGCCCTGCACCAAGCCCGCTATGCAGATCTGATTCACCATTTTGGTCAACTGGCCGCTACCTGCCGGGCCCATCAACCCCACAGCACGGGCGTAACTGTCAATAACCGGTCGAGCACGCTCGAAAATGACTGAATCGCCGCCAACCATTACCGTGAGCGCCCCATTCTCGGCCCCAGCCTGGCCGCCCGATACTGGAGCATCCAGGACATCAAAACCCCGAGTACGGCCAGCTTCAGCCAACTCCCGGGCCAATTGGGCAGATGCCGTGGTGTGATCAACAAAAATACTACCGGCCTCCATAGTCGAGAATGCGCCGTCGGGTCCGGTACTGATTGAACGAACATCATCATCATTTCCCACACAGGCGAAAACCAACTGGGCGCCAGCGGCAGCTTGTGCCGGTGTAGCGGCAGCCTTTCCCCCATGCTGGGCCACCCAGTCTTGCGCTTTTTGGCTGGTGCGGTTAAATACGGTTACCTCGTAGCCACAACGTGCGAGATGCCCCGCCATGGGGTAACCCATTACCCCTAAACCAATGAAGGCCACGCTATTGAACCTTTCCTTGTCCGAATTTTGCGACATCTAAAAACCTCCCGTGGAAAACTGGCGGCGCCAATCATCATTGAAATAAGGAAACTACCCTGATGCTACCTACCGAACTGATTGTCAGTAAAGCGATAACAAACGATGCTCAAATCCTGGCGCAGTTTAACATCGCCATGGCTCGTGAGACCGAGGACCTTAAGCTAGACTTGCCGACCGTACTGGCTGGGGTCCACGGGGTTCTTGAAGAGACGGCTCACGGCTTCTATCTTGTCGCTCGCCTGGCCGGAGAAGTGGTTGGCGCACTACTGATCACCTACGAATGGAGCGACTGGCGCAACGGCAGGTTATGGTGGATTCAAAGTGTTTATGTCCTGCCACATTGGCGCAGCCAAGGCGTGTTCCGCGCCCTGTATCAATATGTGAATGAACTCGCACAACGGACTCCTGATACACGCGGTATCAGGTTGTACGTGGAAAAAGATAACCATACAGCCCAGAGCGTGTATCAGAATCTTGGTATGTCACAAACAGCTTACCGGGTATTCGAGACCACTTTTTGACTCTGAGACAGGCCGCTGTGGCAGTATAATTGCACCACTACGGCCTCCGATATCGTATTCGAGCCGTCCGGGCTCGATGCAAGGCTGGACCCTGGTGACAAACATGCATCCACAAGAACAGGAACGTTACAGCCGGCAGATAAAATTACCTCAGGTCGGCAACCGCGGGCAACAGCGGCTACTGGATGCTCAGGCACTGATCATAGGCATGGGCGGACTGGGCTCACCAGTCGCCTTGTATCTTGCCAGTGCGGGTATCGGACGGCTAACCATCACTGATTTTGACCGGGTTGATGAATCTAACCTGCAGCGCCAAGTCATCCACAGACAGGAGATGATTGGCGAACTAAAGGCCGAGTCGGCACGGCATGCCATCGAACAACTTAACCCAGACTGCATCGTTGAGGCCCTGGACTATGAGTTGGATGGAGAAGAGCTTTTGGAGCGGGTGCGCGGCGCCGATGTTGTCGTTGATTGCACCGACAACTTTCCTTCACGTTTCGAACTCAACAACGCCAGCCTGACAACAGGCACTCCCCTGGTCTCAGGCGCCGCTATTCGTTGGGAAGGCCAAGTGACTTCATTTCATCCACGCGATCCCAAGAGCCCCTGCTACCGGTGCCTCTACCCCGATACCGGGATTGAAGCTGCCACTTGTGCAATGGAGGGTGTCATCGCACCGATCGTTGGAGTTATCGGCACACTTCAGGCTCTGGAAACACTGAACGTACTGCTTGAGACCGGCAAAGGCCTCAGCGGCCGGGTCATGGTGTTTGATGGGATTGCTATGGAATGGCAAACCATCAACCTGCCTCGAAACCCTGATTGCCCTGCCTGCACACAGCGCCCAACGTACTGAGAACCGCCGGTGTTATCCGCCGATGTGTGACATTTCAACCTTCGGCCGTGCCGTTGAGTCAGCCATGAACTGGCTGCGCAACTCTGAATAGCGATCCGTCCGCGGCTGCCAGATCTCGCTTAAGCGGCGTAGTAGTTGAGCGTCGCTGGCTCCGGCACGCAATGGTTCTCTAATGTCATGCCCCTCGGTACCAAACAGGCATGTGTAGATCTTTCCAACTGCCGACAACCGGGCCCGTGAGCACTCGCCACAAAATGATTCTGTCACCGAAGTGATAAATCCAATCTCACCTTCACTATCGCGGTAACGCCAGCGCTTAGCTACCTCGCCGCGGTAATTCGGCGACACAGGCTCCAGTGCGTACTTGGCGTCAATCTGGCGGACCAGTTCACCCGCAGGTATGACATCTTTCATATTCCAGCCGTTGGTTTCACCCACATCCATAAACTCAATGAAACGAACGATACAGTCCGTACCTCGGAAATGTTCGGCCAGCGGCAATACGGCGTGCTCATTGAATCCCCGGCGCACAACCGCGTTAACCTTGATGCCTGTGAAACCGGCAGCCCGAGCATTCTCGATGCCGTCAAGCACACGAGATACCGGGTAGTCCACGTCATTGATGCGTTTGAAAGTTTCATCATCAAGCGCATCCAGACTAACCGTCAGGCGCTTGAGCCCCATGCGCTTAAGTTCCTGCGCCCTGCCTAGAGTTAACATTGAGCCATTGGTGGTCATACTGATGTCTTCTACACCGTCAATCGCATCCAACATCTCAATCAGATGCTCAAGATTGCGCCGGATCATCGGCTCGCCTCCCGTGATGCGGACTTTTCGCATCCCGACCATCGCGAACACCTGTGCAATACGGGCAATTTCTTCAAGGGTCAGGAGTTCGTCACGCGGCACAAAGGCATAACCTGGGCCAAAGACTTCACGGGGCATGCAATAGATGCAACGGAAATTGCATCGATCTGTCACTGAAATCCGAAGATCCCGAATCGGGCGGCCCAGTGTGTCGCTTAGGTTATGTGTAGTGTCAATCTTCACGTTTGGGATCTACCTAGCCCCCACCACGCTGAAAAGTCAGATCAAACCGGGTTTGGAATTCATCGCGCTCATCTTCAGATAGTCCATGATACTTGAAGGTGGCTGGAGTATAGGGCAGGCAAAGCAAGCCGATACGCCGTTCACATTCTGGACCCAGGCTGATTTCAATATTACCGCTCGCATAAGATAGTGTCGCGCCGTCATCGCGGGTTTCGTGAACCCAACCCTGCGGGAGTTGCGCAAGGGAGCGAAAGAATACTGCATAACTCAATCCCATTTCACGATGCATTTCCATAATAAAGGTCAGACGGCAGGCAACGACGATCCAATAACTAATATTAGCCGCCGGCAATGGGTGGCCATATCGCCAGTGTATCGCCCGCCCTGATCTCGCTCAGGTCACGCTGTTCTGGTGATAGATAAATACCATTGACCATGACCAGGTGCGCTTCTTCTCGGGGCACGTTAAAACGGTCGATCACCTGATGGACCGTCTCGCCCAACTGAACATCTATTTCAGTACTATTGCGCGTGGCATCTGAAGGCAAGTAGGCGCTCAGCCCGGCAAAAAGCTTAAAGGTAATCTTCATATTCTGATGCTTCGCGCTCACGTCCACTTATCACCTTTTCTGCAATGCCGCCTGATTAACGCCAACGTAGGCATCAACCATCGAAATAGGATTTGCTTGCAGCCGCGCTTTCCACGGACCTAATGGTATCTGGCTTTCTATCAGGCCCCTGAGAACACCCAGATGACTATGATAACCAACCGAGTTGGCACCGACCAATACGTCATCCTTGAATTGTAAATTGATGTATTGGTAATTATCAGGGTTGTACATCTCTGCAGAATCACCCCCTTCAACACCTTCCCATGCGCCGAAAGAACACGTAACCAGTCCGAGGGTATCGAGCACATTCATGTTCAAGCTGCCTTTGTAGG
>CBFIBN010000030.1:0-16247 GCA_965660775.1 Arenicellales bacterium
CAGATATTGCGGAGTTAACAGATCCAAGTACTCGGTTCCCGCCGCAACGCCCAGTTCATTGATATCAGCCAACAGTTTGCGTGCTGTGCGCAAGCCCCGGTTAATATCAAATGACCCGTCGAGGCCTGGATCATTGATCAGCCCTTTCCAACCAACAGTAGTGCGGGGCTTCTCAAAGTAGGTCCGCATGATCAACACTAGCTCGTTGGCATACTGACCTACCAACGGCGACAGTCGGCCAGCATATTCCAGTGCCGCCGAAGGATCATGAACCGAGCATGGTCCAACTACGACGATGAGACGGTCGTCGTGGCCGTGGAGTATTTGGTGAATATCCTGGCGAGCCGCGAAAACAACTTCGGCGATCCGTTGATTCACGGGAAACTCGGCGACAACCGTTGCCGGATTGGCAACATCTCGGATGTCGACAATACGAAGATCGTCGGTTTTCATTGCGTGCACTGTGATAACCCAGGGGCCTGGCTTGCGTCACCCCCTCGGTGGCGCAAAACGGCGCGAATTATATCACTGCATGAATACAAGCCGTAGCTCGTCAATCCTCCTCGGGGTGTTCGAAAGTCGACATCAGTTGTTTCTGTATCGCTGCTGGCGCGGGTTCATAGTTGGCAAACTCCATGTTGTAACTACCTTCCCCGCCGGTCACCGACTTTAACCGAGACTGGTAATCGGTCATCTCCGCCAGAGGCGCCTGGCCGCTGATCAGCATGTGTCCCCCACTGACCACATCGGTACTGACGACTCGGCCACGCCTTGATGAAAGGTCGCCTGCAATGTCTCCCATATTGTCAGCTGGAACCGTCGCCTCGATACTAACTACCGGCTCTAGAATCAGCGGTTTGGCGTTGGCAATAGCGTCGAGGAATGCCTTGCGCCCAGCATTCACAAAGGCCACTTCCTTAGAATCGACCGGGTGATGCTTGCCGTCATAGACCTTGACCCGAATGTCCTGCATGGGAAATCCGGCTATCGCACCTCCATTAAGAACGCTGCGCACCCCCTTTTCAACCGCAGGAATAAATTGAGTTGGAATCACCCCGCCAACGATTTTATTGGCGAATTCGAAACCCGAACCACGAGGCAAAGGCTCAATTTCAAGAAACACTTCGCCAAATTGGCCCGCACCGCCCGTCTGCTTCTTATGTCGGCAATGCCCTTTGGCGGCTTTGCCAATGGTTTCCCGGTAGGGAATAGATGGCACCCCAGTCGTGACCTTGAGGTCATACTGGTCAGACATACGCTCAATAGCCATGCGTAGATGCAGTTCACCAGTTCCGCGCAGAACCGTCTCGTTGGCTACCGGATCCCGCTCTACCCGCAGACAGGGATCAGACGCGGTGAGGCGCAACAACACATCCGCTATCTTCTGTTCATCGCCTCGACTACTCGCTGCAATCGATACACCAGCCATCGGCGTAGGAAGATTCAACGGCTCGAGGTGAATGAGATCTTCATCATGCGAGTCATGCAGCACATCATCGTAGGACAGACCATCAACCTTGGACACCAGCGCAATGTCACCGGGAACGGCGACGCTCAATTCGCTGCTTTCCTTGCCCAGTGGAGTTGACAAATTGCTGATTTTTAGAGGCTTACGGGCGTCGCCCACGAATAACTGCATGTCCTTGCGGACCCGGCCCTGGTGTACACGGAGCAGGGTCTGGCGCCCAACAAATGGATCAAAAGAGACTTTGAACACATGGGCCAGAGCATGTTTTCCGGGGTCGAGGCTGATCTCAACCTTTTGCGCATCATCACCGAATCCATTTTTAAAATGAGGGGGGTTTCCTTCGGCTGGATTAGGTAACAGGCGAACAATAAAATCCAGTAGTTCAGGAATCCCAACTCCGGTATGGGCAGACACGAAACACACCGGGACAAGGTGCCCCTCACGCATCGCCTGTTCAAACGCATCATGCAACTGTTCCGCCGAGACTTCTCCCTGATCAAGGTAAACCTCCATGAGTTCCTCATCTACTTCAACCGCCTGATCCACAATCGCTGTGTGGGAACTTTCCGCTGAGGAAAACGCTGACTCTCCCTCAGCTTTGAAAAAGCAATCTATAACCTCCTTACTGTCACCGGACGGCAGGTTAACCGCAAGACACTCATCGCCAAAAGCTTCGCGTACCTCCTGGTAGATTGCCTGAAGATCAGCCTGATCATTGTCGATATGGTTAATCACCACCATGCGGCACTGATCCTGACTCTGGGCCCAACTCATCATCCGGCGACTGGTACTCTCAACGCCTCGCTGGGCATTGATCACCACAGCCACTGTTTCAACGGCAGGCAAGACGCTGAGCGCCGCACCAATAAAGTCAGGGTAACCTGGGGTGTCGAGCAGGTTGATATGGGTGTCACGGTAATCGAAGCCAGCAAGTGAAGACGAAAGTGAGTGACCGTGCTTCTTCTCAAGTTCATCCCAGTCACTAACCGTGGTACCTTTCTCGATCACACCCGGAGTCTTAATCGCACCGGCATGAGCCAGAATCTGCTCTACCAACATGGTCTTGCCCGCGCCAGCGTGGCCAGCAAAAGCCACATTACGAATATCCTCTGTCTGGTAATCCATTATCTTCACCCTCCTCGGTGATCCTTGCGTTTTATGCTTGCGTGCCGATTCCTATAATGACTGATTTTCCGAATCTGGTCTTCAAACTGCAGCTTTCTTTTTAATGACAGAGTCATGACTATCACGTTCACCGAGCCAAATCAACAAGATGTTTGGGAAAATCGCTACCAGCGTAGGAAAACCGGATGGGATCGGGGACAATCTAGCCCAGCGCTCGGCCACTGGTTTCCCTCGATGTGCCCGCCCCCGGCCCGGATACTGGTGCCTGCCTGTGGTTGCGGTCACGAGGTCGTGACACTTTGTGAACAGGGATATGTCGTTACTGCTATCGATTTCGCACCAAGTGCGATCGAGACACTCAATACAAAACTCCAGCAAAAGGGACTGCGGGCTGATGTCATCCAGGCTGATCTGCTTGCCTGGGAGCCAACGCAGGCATTTGATATCATTTATGAGCAAACGGCTCTGTGTGCACTGGAGCCGGCCTTGTGGCACAACTATGCCGACCGCCTGTACCAGTGGTTGACTGCCGAAGGAATACTATTGGGCCTGTTCATGCAGACTGACCGCGAAGGCGGGCCGCCCTGGCACTGCGCCATTGAATCGCTGAAAGAGATTTTCCCGGCGACACGATGGCACTGGCCGCCCCAACAAGACCAAAGGTTTACACACCCGAGTGGCTTTAACGAGTTAGCATTAGTTCTAAAACGTCTAAGCTCGGTCAGATAAAACTAGTTTTTGCCCTAAAATTGTTGCAACCTCGACAGCGGTTGCCTAAAGTTGCGCCGTCTCAACGCACGGCGGAGCACGCTCGATGAAATGGTTCATATTGAGATCAACCGCATGTTCCGATCCGAGCCCGGGTATGCAACCACACATACACTGGGTCCGCGTGGCATACTGACAAACCGATGCGCGAAAACAATAGCACCGTAACGCCTGCCCACTTTATCCGCCAGAAGATCGCGGCGGATCTAGCCGCTGGCAAGTACACTGAGGGCATAGCGACTCGTTTTCCGCCCGAGCCCAACGGCTATCTACATATCGGTCATGCAAAATCGATATGTCTGAATTTTGGATTAGCAAAAGAGTTCAGTGGACGCTGTTTTCTGCGCTTCGACGACACCAACCCCGATCGGGAGAGCCCGGAGTTTGTCAAAGCCATCAAGGAAGACGTGAAATGGCTAGGCTTTGACTGGAGCGACCGACTACGGCATGCCTCAGACTATTTTGAGCCGTTATACCAATGGGCAGTGGAGTTGGTTGAGAATGGCCACGCTTATGTCTGCGATCTGAGCGCTGAGGAAATTCGTGCTACCCGAGGCACGCTCACCCTTCCCGGCAGCAACAGCCCGTACCGGGATCGCAGTGCTGAAGAAAACCTTGAACTCCTGGCGCAGATGCGCGCTGGAGAATTTGCCGACGGTAGCCGCGTTCTACGGGCGCGGATAGACATGGCATCACCCAATCTACACCTGCGGGATCCTGCTCTGTACCGGATTCGCCACCAAACGCACCATAATACCGGGGATACCTGGTGTATTTACCCGATGTACGACTTTACTCATCCCCTGTCAGACGCTATCGAAGGGGTGACCCATTCGCTGTGTACTCTGGAATTTGAGGACAACCGAGCCCTGTACGATTGGGTACTTGAACACGTATCGATCCCGTCACGCCCTTACCAGACCGAGTTTTCCCGCCTGTCACTGGAATACACGGTAGTCAGCAAGCGGCTTTTGACCACCTTGGTCAGCGAGCGTGTCGTCGATGGCTGGGATGATCCACGCATGCCGACGCTCTCCGGACTGCGGCGGCGAGGTTATTCGCCCGCCTCACTTCGGGATTTTTGCAACCGGATCGGAGTCACACGCAATCAGCAGCACGTTGAGCTCAGTGTGCTGGAAAATTGTGTCCGTGAAGATCTTGAGCAGACCGCTGCGCGAGCCTTTGCTGTCATCCGTCCTCTCAAACTGGTGATCGACAACTATCCACAAGACCAGGAAGAATTCTTTGAAGCCGCCAACCACCCAGCAGACCCCTCTCGTGGCTCAAGGGCTGTGAGTTTCTGCCGCGAACTCTACATCGAACAGGACGATTTCATCGAAGATCCACCGCGAAAATTCTTCCGCCTCTCTCCTGGACGCGAAGTGCGGCTACGCTATGCCTACCTGGTTACATGTACCAAGGTAATCCACGATGAGCAGGGCAACGTCACACAAGTGCACTGCACCTATGACCCTCAAAGCCGTGGTGGTAATCCATCTGACGGCCGCAAGGTCAAGGGTACCATTCATTGGACCTCAGCCCGACATAGCAAAAAAGCGCAGATTCGGCTGTATCAGCCGCTGTTCAAAGATTCACAGCCGCGCTTCTCTTCTAAGGAAGATCTTCACGATAGTCTTAATGAAAATTCACTAGTCACGATAGATGATGCACAAATTGAGCCAAGCCTGGTAGAAGCCACTGTCGGCACTGCCTTCCAGTTCGAACGCCTTGGTTACTTTTGTGTTGATCGTGATAGCGCACCAGAACAAATGATATTTAACCGAACTGTTCCTTTGCGCGATACCTGGGCACGGGTAAAGGCACGCTGAACGAAAACTATTCGAATCCGGTTCAATCTGGAGTTCGGATCAGACCCCACCCGGCGATACCCGGCTAAGCCGACGGGCTGTCCACCAGGAACCTACATTCGCTTGTAGTACCAGAGCGCTTGGCGTCACCACCAGAGTGAGCACCGTGGCAAAACTCAGACCTAAAACGATCGAGGTGGCTAACTGTGTCCACCACTGTGTAGAAGGCGCTCCCTGGGTCACCTCTCGCGAAAGGAAATCTATATTAATACCAAGCATCATCGGCAACAGTCCCAGTATGGTCGTCACGGTAGTTAACATCACCGGGCGCAGGCGCTGAGCCCCGGTACGCAGCACCGCCTCTACTGGATCTGCGATGGTCTGACGAAGTCGCGCATAGGTATCAATGAGGACAATATTATTGTTGACCACAATACCGGCGAGAGCAATCACACCAATGCCGTTCATAACGATGCCAAAAGGTGATCCGGTAGCCATTAAACCAATCAGCACTCCGACCGTAGACATCACTACAGCGAAAAGTATCAATAAGGCTTGATAGAAACTGTTGAACTGCGTTACCAGTATCAGCCCCATCACGAACAATGCCACCAAGAAAGCCTTGCCCAGGAACGCCTTGGCCTTGGCCTGCTCTTCATCCTCTCCCTTGAATGTGACCTGGATCCGAGGATCAAGAGGAGACTTTGCCAGCCACGACTCTAATTCTTGCAATTTAGCGTCGGCCAGCACCCCATCATCCACATCGGCTTTGACCGTGATTACCCTAAATCCGTCGACGCGCTTGAGCATCCCCGTTTTTTGGCGGGCCTCACGCGCCACAAAATTCGACACCGGTATCGAACCCGCTGGCGTGCTGACACGAACCTCGCTCAAACCCGTAATAGTCCTGTCGGACTCAGGAAAGCGCACCCGGATTTCGATCTCATCTGCACTGTCGTCAGGACGATATTCGCCAATTTTGTAACCGCCAGTTGTCATCTGGATCATATTGCCGACCTTCCCGATATCGACCCCGTACTTGGCGGCCTGGGCGCGATCAACTTGCAGGGTCCAATCGATACCCGGCAAGGGCCGAGAGTCCTCGATACTATTTAGCCCGGTCATACCGTCGAACTGAGCTCGAACTATTGCAGCGGCCGGCACCAGCAGTTCCGGATAATCGGAAGAAAGTTGTAGTTGGAGGGGTTTGCCGACGGGGGGTCCACCTTCTTCCTTGCGCAGATCAATAATCACCCCGGAAAAATCAGCCAAGCGCTCACGCAATGTCTGAAAAATTTGGTTGACCCGTGGCCGGTGGCGCCAGTCAGCAAATTCCAGTGATATCGAACCGACAATATCCTCGGCTTCTTCGCTGTTGGCATTGCCGCCGACTCGCGTATAAAAAGTACGTACGCCGCGAACATCCAAAACCCTCTGCTCCACCGCACGCATGATCTCATCTTGCTCATCTACTGACAGGTTGCCACGCGCGCGGACCTGAATCTGAGCATTATCAGGTTCAACATCGGGAAAAAATTCCACCCCGGGGCCGATGCGTCCGTAAAGAAGAAGTACGCCAATAAGCAATCCTATTGCCAAAGCCATTACCTGACCGGGCCTTTTCACTGCCTGGGCCAAGAACGTGAGATACCGCCCGGTAAATCCGCTGATACTAAAAAGATCACCACTTTCCCCTGCATTCAACGTGCGCAGGGCTCGACTGCTGATATCAGCAGGTTTACCAATTAATGCCCCGATGGTTGGTACGAAAATAAGCGCCATTAATAATGAGGCGCTCAGAGTAATCAGCACTGTCATTGGCAGAAACTTCATGAACTCACCGACGATCCCAGGCCAGAACACCAGCGGCAAAAAGGCCGCCAGTGTGGTCGCAGTCGAGGCAATGATTGGGGCAGCCATGCGCTGAGAAGCCTGCAGATAAGCCTGCCGGCGCGGAACCGCTTCACTCAACTTGCGGTCGGCAAACTCGGTTACGACGATGGCGCCATCCACGAGCATCCCCACCGCAAGAATAAGGCTGAACAACACAACGATGTTCAGTGACACCTCCAGCAGGTAAAGCAACAGCAAGGCAGTTAGAAAAGAACCAGGAATCGCAATTCCGACTAAGGCGCCACTGCGCACACCAAGCGCGGCGATAACAACCACCATCACCAGAATGACGGCGCTGAGGACACTATTCTGCAACTCACTCAGCATCGTGCGAATCTGGTCGGAGCGATCCTGCGAGTAACTGACCTTTACCGACTCGCGCAGTGTCGTTGGCCAGTTAAGCTGTTCACTTTTGACCACCGCCCGGATTTTCTCAATCGTGGCGATGACATTTTCTCCAGAACGTTTCGATACTTCCAATGCCACAGCAGGTTTACCGTTGACCCGGGCATAAGTTGAAGGGTCGCGGAAGGTGCGCCGGACCTGTGCAATATCACCGACTGTGACCACTGAGTCGCCATCAGTTAAAACCGGCAAGCCAACGATATCGAGCACACTTTCGAACAGGCCGGGTACCTTGATCGAAAAGCGGCCGTGCCCGGTGTCCTGTACTCCGGCGGCCACCAACAGGTTCGAGCCACTTACGGTAGCCGCCGCGAGGGCAGGATCAAGCCCGTAACTCTCTAAGCGTAAAGGGTCAACGATGACTTCCACGACCTCATCTCGATTACCGGCAAGTTTTACCTCAAGCACCTCTCCAATTCCCTCGACGGCATCCTTGAGATCCCGGGCGAGATCATAAAGAGCGCGATCCGGCACATCTCCCGAAAGTATGACGACGATAACCGGAAACAGGCTGAAGTTAACCTCGTGGACTTCGGGATCATCAGACGCTGTCGGAAGCTGGGTTTTCGCCAGGTCGACCCCCTCCCGGACATCTTGCAGCGCAGTATCTGCATCGAACCCGGCGTCAAACTCCAATAGCACGTTGGCGCCCCCCTCATAGCCGGACGAACGCATCTCCTTGACCCCTTCTATCGTCTTCAACTCCTGCTCCAGCGGTCGAATCAGCAGACGCTCTGCGTCTTCCGGAGATATGCCGTCATGGCTCACCGTGACATAAATAATCGGAATATCAATATCCGGCTCAGATTCCTTTGGAATATCCCGGTAGGCAAATGAGCCCGCTATTAGAATGAACACCAGAACGGAAACCACTGTCCGCGAATAACTGAACGCTGTTCCAATGAAAGACATGAAACTCAGGCGTGGCCTTATTGCACGCTGCGGCTGACCGTCACCTGCTGACCCGCCGAGACAAATTCGTGCCCCACAGTGATCAGTTCGATCGTATCGGGCAACCCGCCCAGCCACATACCATCAGGCGTGTCCGAGATCAGATCTACCGGCAGGAAACGTACCCGGCTGCTGCTATCAATAATCTTGACACCAACCCGACCTTCGTCATCCAGGGTAAGCACTGCCGGGGTGAGGAGATGCCCTGGAGTCGTGCCCAGATTCAAACTGATCTTGGCCGTCATCCCACTGGCTACGGCAAGATTCTGATTGGACGCGGTGACTTCGACTCGGAAGGTCCGGGTTGCGCTATCGCTCGCGCGGGCAATAAAGGTCACCGTACCGGTTAGCTGTTGACCGCCAGACAAAGTCAACTGCGCCGGCATACCGGTGTGCAGTTGTCCAATATCCCGCTCTGAGGCCTGGCCACTGATAACCACCTCAGACAAATCCAACAAATCCGCGACTGGATCTCCCACATCGAGATAGCCCCCAATCTCGACAAAACGCCGCTCAATGATCCCTGCGAAAGGTGCTGTTACCCGGGTATGGCGCATATCAAGCTCGATACCTTGCAACGAGGCTTTGGCCGCTTCCAGCAGCGCCTGAGCCTCGGCCACCGTGGTCTTGGAGCTGAGTTTCTTTTTCGAAAGCTCAGACGCTGCCCGGTACTCGGCCTGGCGCTGGGCTACCAGCGCCTTGGCCTGGCGCTGGCGAGCTTTGCGGTCACGGATATCAATCCGTATCACCAGATCACCGGCCTTCAGCATCTCGCCTTCATCAGCCTGGATCACGACAACAGCACCGGCTGTCTGCGCCCGCAACTGTACAGCGCGCTTCGGCTGCGTCACTCCCATCAAGTGAAGTTCTCGTGCAACGGGAGCCGCAGCCAGGATACGTACCTGGACAGCGGGTGGTTGCACTAATCGAGAACCGGTATTGTCGGCTGAGTCCGGTGACACACCTGGTGCCGATCCGGGCTTTTGGTCAAGCAGCAAACCCGAGCCAATCCAGGCGCTGACGGCCAGCAGTAGTATGGCCGCCAGAAGAACAGGTTTTTTCATCCCGGCATATTCCTTAGCGCCTATCGATCCGAGCGCAAACTTGTCGAAGCTTCAATTGCACAATAGTTACTCAATCGGAGCCGGCTCAAGTACCTGCGATTAGCCGACTGGCGCCGGGTCAGTCCCAGACCTTGCGCCATAATTGTGGTTAAAATCGCCAAGTACCACAACCATCGTTACTCTCAGTCGCTGATCCTTTTGGCGAAAAAGTTCGAAAAACATTATAACCTTGAGCCTTGTGAAGGCGCCGGCATTACTCCTACTTGTGACATAAGTCAGCCCAGAGAACTGGCTCTGGGGATATATTTGGGGACATCAATCCGAATACTGGTCGGCTTTGTCTTAGCAACTACGCGCTATCCGAGAGTCTGTATCACCTAACCCTGTATTTAATCCGGACCTGATCCGACCCTACGATCACGCCGGGGCACACTACACTTCCTACCCTACGGCTATATCCGTTTGGTGATCGGCACTGGAAGTGACCCGCATATTTGAACAGGGCTCCGCCCCAGTTGCTGATCTCGACAGCGCCACAACCCACGGCTACCGCCAGCGAGTCGGATCATGACCCTGACTGGCATAGTTGGATTGAATGTGGGATTGGCTATCGAGCAACGCCTTCACCAGACTCTTGGCGCGCCCCAATTTAAGCCTGCCGAAACTCCTTTAGCATAGGGTTCGCAACGATCTTCTCGACAAAAAAAGTGGACGTGGCTTCTTCCATTGGGATGACTGAGCAACCCTGTCGGCACGCTCGGAGAACCAACATCCATCGCCAGTGGGCCTTAATACTTGTTAATAGTGAAGTTGCGTTGATCCAAGCAACCCACTAAAGTTGCGCCACAACCGCATTGACACGTTGCCTCTCATGAGGCCCAGCGCACTTGGGTTTCCCAAAGAGTGCGGCATCCGAAAATGGGCTGGCCTTGAGGTTATGACCGAAAACCCTGCCTAATTACCAGGCAGACAAAAAGTGAGGATGAAATATGAAACTCCGAATTGTTCTACTTTCAGTAGTCGCCACTCTAACCGCTCTGCCGGCCGCTGCAGCGGACACGGTCAAGATTGGCTTTGTTACCACATTGACGACCCCAGCCGGTGCTCTTGGCCGGGATCAGATAGACGCCGCCAATATCGCGCTCGACCACATCGGCCATAAAATGGGTGGCAAGGACGTTGAATTTATCGTTGAAGACGACGGCTTCAAGCCAGAGATTGGTAAGCAGAAAACCGACAAACTGGTGAAGCAGGATGACGTAGATTTCATTACCGGCTTCCTCTGGTCACACGTCCTTTTGGCCTCGAAGAAATCAGCTCTGGATGGAGGTAAGTTTCTGATCAGTGCCAATGCCGGCCCCTCACCATTGGCAGGCAAAGCGTGCCACAAGAACTTCTTTTCTTCTTCCTGGCAAAACGACCAAAACCCCATGGCGACCGGCGAAGTGCTGAACAGCAAGGGCGTCAAAAAACTTTACATCATGTCACCGAACTATGCCGCGGGCAAAAACATGGTCTCTGGCGTCGAACGCACTTTCAAGGGCGAAATCGTCGGCAAAGATATGACCAAGTGGGGCAAAGACATGCAACTCGACTTCTCTGCCGAGTTGGCCAAAGCAAAAGCATCAGGTGCTGATGCGATCTTTGTATTTTATCCAGGCCCGGCAGGACCGGCATTCATGAAGCAATATGACCAGGCAGGCCTGCGCGATACGATTCCCCTTTACACGGTATTCACGGTTGACGCCTTGTCACTGGCGCGCTTGCAGAAAGCCGGCCTCGAGGGTGTTTTAGGCTCATGGAACACCATGTTCTGGGCGCCGGATCTGGACAACGCCACTAATAAGCGTTTTGTTGCGGATTTCAAAGCCAAAACCGGACGTTACCCGACCCACTACGCCGCTCAGGCTTATGATGCAATCATGCTGATCAAGAGCGGTGTCGATGCTGTCGATGGCAACACGGATGATCAGGACGGAATTCGTGCAGCCTTGAGCAAGGCCGATTTTCCGAGCGTACGCGGGAAATATCGCTATGGGTCGAACCATTTCCCGATCCAGAACTTCTATCTTCGCACGGTTAAAGCCGATGCCAACGGGGACTGGTTTGTGTCATATGTATCTACCGTTCTTACAGACCACCAGGATACCTACCACGATCAGTGCCATTTGTAGCGTTGTTTTCTTGTTCCTGATAGACGCCCGGCAGGTTGATTTCAAATCTGCCGGGCGGTCTTTACATCTCGCTGATTGAAACATAGCCATGGACTGGACACTGTTGGCCGTACAACTGCTGAACGGTCTGCAACTGGGAATTCTGTTGTTTTTACTGGCGTCGGGGCTAACACTGATCTTCGGTATCATGGATGTGGTGAACCTGGCGCACGGCTCACTGTACATGGTCGGCGCGTTCCTTTGTGCCACTTTCACGCAATGGTTTGACTCGTTTCTTCTAGGGCTTGTTGCTGCAATACCAGCCATTGCTATTGTTGGTCTGCTGGTTGAGCTGATTGTGATTCGCCGTCTTTATCAACGTGACCACCTGGATCATGTGCTGGCGACGTTTGGCCTGATTTTGGCATTTGATACCTTGACACAGATGATCTGGGGGCCAGATGGGCAGGTGATTCCACTGCCAGCCTGGCTCGACGGGCAAGTCATGCTAACAGCCGATATCGTGTTACCCACCTATCGACTGGCAATCATTACAACTGGTCTGCTCGTCGCCGTTGGCCTTTTTATACTGGTTACCCAAACCCGGCTCGGTATGCGCATCCGCGCCGGCGCAACTAACCGAACTATGATCAGTGCGTTGGGGATCAATATCGGTATGTTATTTTCCATCGTCTTTGGAATAGGCGCCGTACTGGCTGGCCTGGCCGGGATGATGATCGCCCCGATTACTGAAGCATCGATTGGCATGGGCAACCAAATTATCATCGTCGCATTTGTGGTTATCGTCATTGGCGGGATCGGCTCAATCAAGGGCGCTTTCATCGCTGCGATCCTGGTCGGTTTAATCGACACCATGGGACGCTCCTATCTCGACGCGCTATTCAAGCTGTTTATGTCAGCTCAAAACGCTGAAACCTCGGCTCCCGCGATATCGGCAATGCTGATCTACATCCTGATGGCTGTGATACTGGCCGTTCGACCAACTGGCCTTTTTGGGCCACGCGGCCGTTGATTCCAAGTACGCCATGAGTTTGTCTACCCTAACCTTGCGAGGCTTTGTCACAGTACTGATGCTTGTGATCCTGGCGCTGGTGCCACCGTTAGTAGACCTTACCGGCAATGCCTTTCTTATCGACCTGGCAACGCGTTGTGTCATTCTGGCAATCGCTGCCGTCAGCCTCAATTTGATTCTCGGTTACGGCCGAATGATCAGCTTTGGCCACGCTGCCTACCTGGGCATCGGCGCATATGCCGTCGGAATACCGGTCTACTATGAAATTTACAACGGCTATCTTCATATTCTAGTGGCGATGGCTGTATCGGCCGTATTTGCGCTCGCCACTGGTCTGGTCTGCCTGCGGACCCGGGGCGTGAACTTCATCATGATCACGATGGCTTTCGCCCAGATGGTGTTTTTTACTTTCGTTTCGATGGAAGAATACGGCGGTGACGACGGGTTGGTGATTGAAGTGAGAAGTGAGTTCAGCAGATTCATAAACCTGGAGGATGCGACGACTCTCTACTATGTCTGTTTCGCTTCACTACTGGTAGTGCTTTATCTGGTTAAACGTATCGTTAGCTCACGCTTTGGCATGGTGATTCGGGGCGCTCGGGGCAATGAGCTACGGATGCAATCCTTGGGTTTTGATACTTTTCGATACAAATTGATCTGCTATGTGATCGCCGGCACGATTTGCGGGTTTGCCGGCGCACTACTTGGCAATTTCACTAATTTCATCAGTCCCGAAATGATGGACTGGACTCGTTCCGGCGAACTAATCTTTATGGTGGTCCTCGGCGGCGCGGGCAGCCTATTCGGGCCGGTGCTTGGCGTCAGCGTATTCTTGTTACTGGAAGAATTCCTATCAGGGCTTTGGCTTTACTGGCAGCTAGTTTTTGGAATATTTCTTATCCTGGTGGTGCTATTTGCCAACGGCGGCATCGACAGTTGGCTGAGCGGACGCAGCAAACGATCCCATGACAGCTAAAGCTATCCTCAGCATCGCCAACCTGCACAAATCCTTTGGCGGGGTTGCCGCGACCAAACAGGTTTCATTGGATGTAGTAGAAGGAGAGATTCACGCGATCATCGGTCCCAACGGCGCAGGGAAAACCACGTTGGTCTCCCAGTTGGCCGGGGTACTGCTGCCGGATTCCGGCCGGATCCTCTTTCAGGGAAACGACATCACCCAGATGCCGGCCCACCGGCGCCCTCATCTGGGGATCGCACGGTCTTTCCAGATCACCAGCATTATCCTTGATATGACCGTACTCGAAAATGTACTGCTGGCGGTGCAGGCCAAAGCAGGTCACTCCTACCGTTTCTGGGCCAACAGTGGCGATGACGCGTCTCTGGTAGAACCGGCTATGGCATCGTTAGAGCAGGTTGGGCTCCAGAATCAGGCCATGCAAAAGGCAGGCCCGTTATCCCACGGCGAACATCGACAGCTGGAAATGGCTATGGTGCTGGCGACCCATCCCGTACTAATACTGCTGGACGAACCGACAGCTGGTATGGGGCAGGAAGATTCCAGTCGGATGGTCAGAACACTCCAGGCACTGAAGGGGTCACGCACAATTATCCTGGTGGAACATGACATGAACACGGTGTTCACGCTAGCCGACCGGATTACCGTATTAGTAGAAGGACAGGTCATCGCTACCGGAGACCCGGATGCGATTCGCTCTAACCCAAGGGTGCGTCAGGCCTATCTGGGTGAAGAACTGGATTCGATTCCCAGCGAGCCGCGCGCTGAGGATCCGATGGCCAAATCACCGTCAGCATGTTAAGTGTCGAAAGCCTTCAGGCTCATTACGGCGCAAGCCAGGCCCTGTTCGGAGTCAATCTACAGGTCAATGCTGGAGAGGTTGTCACCCTGATGGGCCGCAATGGTATGGGGAAAACGACGTCCATCAACTGCATCATGGGGATTATTCCAACCAGTGCCGGCCAGATCACTTGGGAAGATCAAGTGATTACAAACCGACCCAGTTATTATATTGCACAGGCGGGGATCGGACTGGTTCCTGAAGGTCGGCAGATTTTCCCGAATCTCTCGGTCCTCGAAAATCTGATTGTCGCTGCCCGTGCAGGACCCAGCGACAGCGATCCCTGGGACAGTACGCGGGTGTTTCAGATGTTTCCCGCTCTGGCCGCACGCCGGCATGGGCTTGGTAATCTTCTTTCGGGCGGTGAACAACAGATGCTCGCCATCGGCAGAGCGCTGATGACTAACCCTCGTCTCCTCATTCTGGACGAGGCACCTGAAGGACTGGCGCCTCTGGTACGTCAGGAGATCTGGTCCTGCCTTTCTCGCCTCAAAGGAGATGGTCTTTCGATCCTGGTGATCGATAAGAACGTTGCCGACCTGGCTCGAGTCGCCGACCGGCATTTTATTATCGAAAAAGGGGAAACGGTCTGGTCCGGCCAGTCGGAAGCGTTGCTCGCCAGTGAAGATATCAAACGCCGCTATCTGGGTATTTGATCGAGTGTTGATGTGGCGGCATTGCCATACACGTCGAGTTGTCGCAACCCCAAGTGCCTTTCCTACCCCGCTGCATGGCAGTGACTGACAGATCAAGCGTCGTATATGACTCGACTGATTGACACGGCTTAAGCGCTGTAAAGATCCTTGGCATGCCAGCCGCTCAGGTCATGGTCGCTCAAGCATTGCTCAACCATTTCTTCGTACCGGCGGCTATCGCCGCGCAAATCTGCCCGCCGCAACGCACCCCCTGACCAACCCCGCTCTATAGCGTTGCTTACTTTCAGATCGAAGATCACTTGTCCTCGGTCATTCTAGGGCGTATCTGTAAGTAATGTTTAGCCCCTTAGCTCTCAATGCATCACTCTGGCCAGGCCTGCCTCCTTTCAGTGCGATATAAAGCAACGGCCAGTGCCAGTGAAACCAGCGCACATCCCACCATAAACCAGCGGACATCCTGCCACTGACCATGGATCGTGACTATCATTGCGACCACGGGCGGGCCGACAAACTGGCCAAGATGCGATCCCTGAATGATCATTCCATTGACGGTGCCGATATGCTGTGAATCAGGCGCATGCAAACGACTGGTTCCGAGAATCGCGGCCGGCAGCAATCCTCCAATAAAAGAAAAGACCATGCAGAACCCATAACGCAGAGCATCATCAAACTGGCCGCTGAACACAATGTAAGTTGATAGTCCCATGCCAACAGAGGAAAGAGCGACGATAGCTCCCCCGCTCCATCGTCGACGTAGCAACCAAGTACCCAGCAGATTGCCGGGAACATTCGCTGCGACTACCGCTGCGCTCAGCAACGCGGCAGTTCCCGGAACCAGGCCCCGATGATTGATCAGGTAGGTCGGAAGCCAGGCCATAATGGATATCCACATCATCGTATAAGCGATAAAACTGCCAGCGAGTAGCCAGGGGCCGAGTCGCCGAAATACCGGCATCAGGCCAGCGGTAGATCGTTCGCGAGAATAAAATTCTGCCCCTCGGGGTAATATCTGGTGTCCCAAAATAGCTAAAGCGGATATCAGAACCACATAGACGAGCCACACCCCGCGCCAGCCTACAGTTTCCAGGGTCAATGTCGCAAAAATC
>CBFIBN010000031.1:0-15974 GCA_965660775.1 Arenicellales bacterium
GAAGATGGCCTGCGCTTTGCCATTCGTGAAGGCGGTCGAACGGTCGGTGCCGGTGTGGTGTCGAAGATCATCGAATAATGGGATTACGCCGCTGTGAGCGGTAAAAGAAGTTAGGCCAGTAGCTCAATTGGCAGAGCGGCGGTCTCCAAAACCGCAGGTTGGGGGTTCGATTCCCTCCTGGCCTGCCAGAACAGAGAATTGATCGGAGAGCACTGGAACAGTGGCAGATAAACTGAGACTGGCAGCAGCAGGGCTTGTTATCGTCGCGGCATTGGTACTGTTCTACGTGCTGGGCGACAGCTCGTCTCTTATTCGTGCGCTTATTGTAGTTGCGGGTGTAGTGATTGCTGCGGGCATCGCACTGACTTCGGACCCTGGCAGGGCAGCGTGGCAGTTTGCTTTGGCGACTCGCACTGAGATTCGCAAGGTGATTTGGCCGACTCGTCGTGAGACAGCGCAGTCGACTATGGTCGTAATACTGATGGTGCTGGTTGTGGGAATTTACCTATGGGTGTTGGATGCCTTGTCGTTCTGGGCAATCTACGATCTTACTTTGGGGTTGGGATAAGACACGATGACTGATGCTGTAACAACGGATACACCTATGAGTGAAGACACCCCGGGAACAGTTGCCGATTCGAACATTTCGGACATGAAGTGGTTTGTGATCCAGGCCTTTTCTGGATTCGAAAAGCACGTAAAGGAGTCATTGCGAGAATATATCCGCCGGGGTGGGATGGAAGATCATTTTGGTGAGATCGAAGTTCCGACCGAGCAGGTAGTGGAACTCAGAAACGGGCAAAAACGTACCAGCGAACGCAAGTTCTTCCCCGGATATGTATTGGTCCATATGAAGATGAGCGATGAGGCATGGCATCTGGTGAAGTCGGTTCCTAAAGTGTCTGGCTTCGTCGGGGGCAGCGGCTCCAAACCTGCGGCGATCTCAGACAAGGAAGCCGGAGCTATTCTTCAGCAAGTCCAGGAAGGTGCGGAGAACCCTCGACCCAAGTACACCTTTGCTCCGGGAGAAGTGGTTCGAGTTGTCGATGGGCCATTCAAAGAGTTCAGCGGGACAGTAGAAGATGTCAATTTTGAGAAAAGCAAATTGAAGGTTTCGGTATCTATATTCGGCCGGTCTACTCCGGTGGAATTGAGTTTCACCCAGGTCGAGAAAGCCTGACGCGCTGCGAGCGCAGCGAAAACAAGTCGTTAATTAAAGGGGAGCTTTGCGGCGTTCGGACCCGACGGAGTAAGAAATGGCGAAGAAGATTGATACGTATATCAAGTTGCAGGTACCCGCTGGTGGCGCTAAACCCAGCCCACCCGTAGGTCCGGCTCTGGGCCAGCATGGCCTGAACATCATGGAGTTCTGCAAAGCATTTAATGCAGATACCCAGGATGCTGAGCCCGGCCTGCCCATACCGGTTGTCATTACGGTGTACTCGGACAAGAGTTTCACCTACATCAAAAAGACGCCACCCGCATCATTTTTGCTGAAAAAGGCAGCCGGATTGGAAAAGGGTAGCGGAGAGCCTAACAAAAACAAGGTAGGCAAGGTCGGCCGGACCGAACTTGAAGAAATTGCCAAGATAAAGATGCCCGATCTTAGTGCTTACGATATGGACCAGGCAGTAAAAATCATTGCCGGTAGCGCCCGCAGTATGGGTATTGAAACGGAGGGTGTCTGATGGCAGCGCCCAGTAAAAGATACCGCCAGGCTGCGGAGTATCGTACCGCAGATAACTACTACCCCATCGATGATGCGCTGAAGGTTATCAAGGAAACCGCATCGGCAAAATTCGATGAGACAGTAGACGTCAGTATTAACCTGGGTGTTAATGCGAAAAAGTCTGATCAGAATGTCCGGGGTGCGACTGTGTTACCCAAGGGAACTGGTAAGACCGTGCGCGTTGCAGTCTTTGCTGACGGTGCCGATGCCGAGGCCGCCAAAGGGGCGGGTGCTGATGTAGTCGGGTTGGATGATCTTGCGGAGACCATAAAAGGCGGCAAGATCGACTTCGATATTTGTATCGCTACACCCGCGACGATGCGCGTGGTCGGAAAACTGGGACAGGTGCTTGGGCCGCGAGGACTGATGCCCAATCCCAAAGTGGGTACGGTGACACAGGATGTTGCCAAGGCAGTCGCAAACGCTAAGGCGGGTCAGGTGCAGTTTCGCATCGACAAAGCCGGGGTCATACATTGTCCCATTGGCAAAGCGTCTTTTGATGCCGATGCCCTGAAAGAAAACCTGTTGGCGCTGTTGGATGCGCTGCAAAAGGCCAAGCCGTCCGCCGCCAAGGGCCAATACCTAAGGCGACTGACCTTGTCCACGACGATGGGGCCGGGCGTTAAAGTCGACCGTGCCTCGGTAAGTTAAATAGAAAATTTTGAGGGGCTCGACCATGGCTTTGCTGCCGTTTTAGGCAACAGAAGTCGGGTGGGTTCGTCGAAGACCGTAGGTGTGAAGCCGGTGACGTTGCCGGGTTCGCTTAATGGTGCTCCACCAGCCTGCGCAGGCGGTGCCCCGGATCCGAAGATTTTTCCAGGGTCAGGACACCAAGGTGTAACCAGTAGGGAGTAGTGCTAAATGAGCCTTAATATCGATCAGAAAAAGGCCGTCGTCAGCGAAGTGACACAGACATTTTCTGTGGCACAGGCTGCCGTTCTGGCTGAGTATCGCGGGCTTACCGTCGCACAAATTACCGAACTGAGAGGCGAAGCCCGCAACCAGGGTGTGGACGTGCGTGTTGTCAAAAATACGCTGGCCAAGCGCAGTGTTGCTGGCTCTGATTTTGAATGTTTGGTGGACCACTTTACGGGACCAGTATTGATCTCCTCGTCGGAAGATCCGGTGGCTGTAGCTAAGGTGGTTGCCAAGTTTGCCAAGAAGAATGATGGCCTGAAGATCACGGTAGGTGCCATGAATGGCGACTTGCTTGATCTGGCGGCCATTCAGGTATTAGCCAAATTGCCCAACCGTGACGAATTACTCGCCACGCTGGTGGGGACGATGGCGGCGCCGATGAGCAAACTGGTCCGGACTTTAAATGAAGTGCCTTCGAAGTTTGTGCGCACGCTGTCGGCTGTCAGGGATAGTCGGTCCGAAGAACAGGTAGCGTGAGAAACGGTCGAGCGCTTAAGACAGGAAAAATCTCAAGTTAAGGAGAGTCAAATGAATCGCGAAGAAGTGTTAAATGCAGTAGCAGAAATGTCCGTCCTCGAATTGTCACAATTAATCAAGGATATGGAAGAAAAGTTTGACGTTTCCGCCAGTGCCGCAGTGGCAGTAGCTGCCCCCGCAGCTGGCGAAGCAGGTGGTGATGCAGGTGCTGCCGAGGAAAAAACCGAGTTTGATGCCATGCTGACATCTTTTGGTGAGAAAAAGGTCCCCGTCATCAAGGCGGTTCGGGCTCTTACCGGTCTGGGCTTGAAGGAGGCCAAGGATCTGGTCGAGTCGGCACCCGCCGCTGTCAAGGAAGGCGTCACCAAGGATGAAGCTGAGGAGATCAAGAAGCAGATCGAAGAAGCCGGCGGATCTGTTGAGATTAAGTAGTAACCAGTTTTACACCTGCCGTGACCGGCAGGCGTCGACTGGTCTTGAAGGTGCGCCCGGGCGGCTTAGCAGCCCCGTGGCGCGCGCCTTATGTAAAGCGATCGATCGGGTTAGCCGACGGTCGCTCACGCCCTAACGCTACGAGGTCTTCATGGCTTATACCTTTACCGAGAAAAAGCGGATTCGTAAGAGTTTCAGCACCCGGCCGGCATCCGATCAGATACCCAATCTTCTGGAGATCCAAAAAGCCTCCTATCGCAAGCTGCTGCAAGCTGGCGTTGAGCCTCTCCAGCGAATTGATCAGGGTCTGCAAGCCGCATTCAAGTCGGTTTTCCCGATTGAGAGTTATAGCGGTGCTGCCTCCCTCGACTTTGTCAGCTATCGTCTGGGTACGCCGGTTTTTGATGTTCGCGAATGCCAGCAACGTGGAGTGGTGTATTCAGCGCCACTACATGCGACGCTGCGACTGATTATCTTCGATAAGAGTGAATCTGGCGGCGCCAAGGTTCTGCGCGATATCAAGGAACAGGAAGTTTACATGGGCGAGATGCCCCTGATGACTGACAACGGTACCTTCGTGATCAATGGGACAGAACGGGTCATTGTTTCGCAGTTGCACCGTTCGCCTGGAGTCTTTTTTGACCATGATAAAGGCAAGACCCACTCGTCGGGCAAGCTGCTTTTAAACGCCCGGGTTATCCCCTACCGTGGGTCGTGGCTGGATTTTGAATTCGATCAAAAAGATCTCTTATTTGTCCGGATTGATCGGCGGCGCAAACTTCCCGGAACCGTCATTCTCAAGGCGCTGGACTACTCTAACGAGGAGATTCTGAGCCTGTTTTTTGAGACTGACCGAATTACCTTGTTGTCAGAGTCGGCCCAGGTTGACCTGGTCGCAGAACGCTTGCGTGGTCAGGAGATGGATTTTGACATAAAGACGCCCAGCGGAACGGTTGTGGTCGCGGCAGAGAAGCGCATTACGGCTCGGCATATCCGCGACATCGAAAAATCCAGCCTGACAGCTCTGGACGTGCCTGATTCCTACCTTATGGGCCGGGTATTAGCGACAGATCTGGTGGATACTGAAACAGGCGAGATTCTAGCTGCAGCCAACGACGAGGTCACCGAAGAGTTGCTAGTGAAGCTTCGTGAAGCCGAGGTGACATCATTCGAGACCATCTATACCAATGATCTTGATCGTGGACCCTATATCGCCGACACCCTTCGATCTGATCCGACCAACACCGTGCTGGAAGCGCAGGTCGAGATTTATCGCATGATGCGCCCCGGTGAGCCGCCGACCAAAGATGCAGCTGAACAATTGTTCCGCAACCTATTTTTCAACATCGATCGCTACGATCTGTCTGCAGTAGGCCGGATGAAACTAAACCGACGCTTGGGTCGTGCAACCGATGAAGGCCCTGGGATTCTCAGCCAGCAGGATATTGTTGATGTGATGCGCACCCTGGTCGAACTGAAGAACGGCAACGGCGAAACAGATGATATTGATAACCTGGGCAACCGACGGGTCCGGTCAGTGGGCGAACTGGTCGAGAATCAGTTCCGAATCGGTCTGGTACGAGTTGAGAGGGCAGTCAAGGAACGCCTTTCTATGGCCGAATCCGAGAACCTGACACCACAGGATCTGATCAACGCCAAGCCGGTATCAGCGGTAATCAAGGAGTTTTTTGGGTCAAGTCAGTTGTCACAATTTATGGACCAGACCAACCCACTTTCAGAAGTCACACACAAACGACGTGTTTCGGCGCTTGGACCGGGCGGATTAACCCGCGAGCGTGCCGGGTTTGAGGTGCGAGATGTTCATCCAACCCACTATGGCCGAGTTTGCCCGATCGAGACACCGGAAGGGCCCAACATCGGGCTGATTAATTCTCTGGCTATCTTTGCACGTACCAACGAGTACGGCTTTCTTGAGACGCCGTATCGTAAAGTGGTTGATCGGAAATTGACTGATGAAGTGATGTACCTGTCGGCGATTGAAGAAGGTAAATATGTGATTGCCCAGGCAAATGCGCGACTCAACAACGAGAGAGAACTCGCTGACGATTTGATTTCATGTCGGCATCAGAATGAATTTACGCTTTCGAGCTCTGAAAGCGTCCAGTTCATAGACATTGCTCCCTCGCAGATTGTTTCCGTCGCGGCGGCTCTCATCCCATTTCTGGAACATGATGATGCGAACCGGGCATTGATGGGCTCCAACATGCAGCGCCAGGCTGTGCCGACGATACGAAGCGAAAAACCCCTGGTAGGCACAGGTATCGAGCGCAAAGTCGCTTCTGATTCCGGCGTTGTGGTCGTGGCCAAACGGGGTGGGGTCGTGAATGTGGTCGATTCCTCACGTATTGTTGTAAAGGTTAACGATAAAGAAGTCGACTCAGGTGATGTCGGCGTAGATATCTACAACCTTATAAAGTACACCCGCTCCAACCAGAACACGACGATCAACCAGCGCCCGCTGGCATCGGTTGGCGACAAGATTGAAAAAGGTGATGTGCTCGCGGACGGGCCATCAACGGACCTGGGTGAACTGGCCTTGGGGCGTAATATCCTCGTTGCCCTTATGCCTTGGAACGGCTACAACTTTGAGGATTCCATCCTCATCTCTGAGCGTTTGGTTCAGGATGATGTGTATACCTCTATACATATAGAGGAACTCAACTGTATTGCCCGTGATACCAAACTCGGATCGGATGACGTGTCCCGGGATATTCCGAATGTGAGTGAATCGGCCCTGTCCCGTCTTGATGAGTCCGGCATTGTCTACATTGGTGCTGAGGTCAACCCGGGGGATATCCTCGTAGGAAAGGTTACCCCGAAAGGTGAAACCCAACTCACCCCAGAGGAAAAGCTGCTGCGAGCAATTTTTGGCGAGAAAGCGTCCGATGTAAAGGACACATCTTTACGCATGCCTTCGGGAACCTCTGGAACGGTCATCGATGTTCAGGTCTTCACCCGGGATGGCGTTGAGAAAGACCCCCGTGCCTTATCAATAGAAGCCGATGAACTTGATGGCGTCAAGAAGGACCTGAAAGATCGGTTCAGCATTGTCGAAGACGATACCTTCGATCGGATAGAGCGCTTACTGTCCGGCAAGGTCGCCGAAGGCGGGCCTGGCGAGCTGAAAGCGGGCGAGAAAATAACCCGCGGTTACCTTCAGGCTATGCCTCGCGACAAGTGGTTTGAGGTTCGCTTGCGTGACGAAGCAACTAATACCACGCTGGAGCAGATTCGTCGCCAGTTAGCGGTTCAGTCAAAGAGATTTGATGAGTTGTATGATGAAAAACGCGGAAAACTTGAGGCAGGTAATGACTTGCCGCCAGGTGTGCTGAAGATGGTCAAGGTATTTGTTGCGGTCAAACGACGTTTGCAGCCAGGTGACAAGATGGCTGGCCGTCACGGCAACAAGGGGGTGATCTCTAGGATTGTCCCTATCGAGGATATGCCTTATATGGAAGACGGTACTACCGTCGATATTGTTCTTAATCCTCTTGGCGTGCCATCGCGAATGAACGTTGGCCAGGTGCTGGAGTGCCACCTGGGCTGGGCGGCCAGTCATCTGGGGCGCCAGATCGGCCAGATGCTTGATGCCCAGGCAAGTTCCGACAAGCTACGCCAGCAACTGGGCAAGATTTACGGCACAGGTCATTACCACGAGGATCTTGGCGATCTTTCCGATCCAGAGATTGTGGAACTGGCTGGCAACTTGCGTGGCGGAGTCCCTATTGCTACCCCAGTGTTTGATGGCGCTAGTGAAAAGGACATCAAAAAATGGCTGGAAATTGCCGGGTTGCCCGCAAGCGGTCAAGCGACCTTGGTGGATGGCCGTACCGGCGAAGTCTTTGATCGCGAGGCGACTGTAGGCTACATGTATATGCTTAAGCTTAACCACCTGGTCGATGACAAGATGCATGCGCGCTCGACTGGTCCGTATAGTCTGATCACTCAGCAGCCACTCGGCGGTAAAGCCCAGTTTGGAGGCCAGCGTTTTGGCGAGATGGAAGTTTGGGCGCTCGAGGCTTATGGCGCAGCTCACACACTGCAGGAAATGCTAACGGTTAAATCGGATGATGTCGGGGGTAGAACCCAGATGTACGAGAATCTTGTAAGAGGCGACCACAGGATGGAACCTTCGGTACCCGAGTCATTTAACGTTTTGGAAAAGGAAATCAGGGCCCTGGGTCTCAATATAGAACGACGACAAGATAAGTAGTCGAACCTATAGCGACCCCGTTCATAGTAATCGATCCAGACACCCCGAGGAAAGTAATGAAAGATCTTTTCAGCCAGTTCACAAGACACGACTCCACAGACGAGGAGTTCGACAATATCCGGATTGGTCTGGCATCGCCAGATAAGATCCGCTCGTGGTCATGGGGTGAAGTGAAGAAGCCCGAAACCATTAATTACCGGACTTTCAAGCCGGAGCGTGACGGCCTGTTCTGCGCTAAGTTGTTTGGGCCGATGAGCGACTACGAGTGTTTGTGCGGTAAGTACAAACGCCTCAAGCACCGAGGCGTTGTCTGCGAGAAATGTGGTGTAGAGGTGACCCTTTCCACTGTTCGCCGCGAGCGTATGGGTCATATTGAACTGGCCAGTCCAGTGGCACACATCTGGTTTCTGAAGTCTCTGCCATCACGGCTTGGCGTGCTGTTAGATATGACGGTACGGGAAATCGAGCGGATTCTCTACTTCGAAGCTTATGTCATTACCGATAGTGGACTCACTGATCTCGAAGAAGGCTCGCTGATGACAGAAGAGCAATACTACGAGGCCATCGAGATGTACGGCGCCGATTTCGACGCTGGAATGGGTGCGGAAGCCGTCAAAGAGTTGCTTAAAGCCATGGAGCTAAAGTCTCTGTCGCCACAGTTGCGCGAAGAACTCGCCGAATCTTCATCTGAGACCAAGACCAAGAAATTGACCAAGCGGTTGAAGGTCGTCGAGGCGTTCCTGCATTCGGGGAACAAGCCGGAATGGATGATCATGGAGGCTTTGCCGGTACTGCCGCCGGATTTACGTCCGTTGGTGCCTTTGGACGGCGGGCGTTTTGCAACGTCCGATCTTAATGACTTGTATCGCCGGGTAATCAATCGTAACAATCGCTTGCGACGGCTACTCGATCTTAACGCGCCAGACATTATCGTGCGTAATGAAAAACGCATGTTGCAGGAATCGGTCGATGCGCTGCTGGATAACGGTCGCCGCGGTAAGGCGGTCACCGGCCCTAATCGGCGCCAGTTGAAATCTTTAGCTGATATGATCAAGGGTAAGCAGGGGCGCTTTCGCCAAAACCTGCTGGGTAAGCGAGTTGATTACTCCGGTCGTTCGGTGATCGTAGTTGGACCCACCCTTAAATTACACCAGTGTGGCTTGCCCAAGAAGATGGCGCTGGAGTTGTTTCGGCCGTTCATCTATAGCAAGCTCGAACTGCGTGGCCTAGCGACCACTATCAAGCAGGCAAAGAAGCTGGTGGAATCCGAGGAGCCGGAGGTCTGGGACATTCTTGAAGAAGTGATTCGCGAACATCCTGTGCTGCTTAATCGGGCGCCAACCCTACACCGACTCGGTATCCAGGCTTTTGAGCCGGTGTTGGTTGAGGGCAAGGCCATCCAGCTACATCCGCTGGTGTGCACTCCGTATAACGCTGACTTTGACGGCGATCAGATGGCGGTACATGTTCCCCTTTCTATTGAGGCACAGCTCGAGGCTCGGACCTTGATGATGTCCTCTAACAATGTCCTTTCACCTTCGAACGGCGAGCCAATTATTGTCCCTTCCCAGGATATAGTGCTGGGCTTGTATTACATGACCCGCGAGATGGTAAACGCACGTGGTGAGGGCAAGATATTTGCAGATACTGCTGAGGTTCGCCGGGCTCTGGACAGCGGGGTACTGTCACTGCATGCCAAGATCAAGACGCGTGTTCGGCAAGTGATTGCTGATGACGAAGGTCAGATGAGCGAAACCGTGACTTTGATCGAGACCACCACGGGTCGGGCTTTACTATCGGAGATCCTTCCGGATGGATTACCGTTTGAGCTGGTCAACAAGTCAATGAAAAAGCGCGCGATATCCAATGTTATTAACGAGTGTTATCGTCGGGTAGGGCTCAAGGATACCGTGATCTTATGTGACCGTTTGATGTATACCGGATTTTCCATGGCCGCCAAGGCTGGCGTCTCAATTGGTATCGACGACATGGTGATTCCCGACAGTAAGACAGAAACCCTGGCCGTCGCTGAAAAAGAGGTGAAGGCGATTCAGGATCAGCACCGCCAGGGCCTGCTGACAGATGGCGAGCGCTATAACAAGGTAGTCGATATATGGACCCATGCCAGTGACAAGGTAGCGAGCGAGATGATGGCTGAACTCAGTACCGAAACGGTTACCAACGCCCAGGGTGAAAGCGTCGAGCAGGAATCATTCAACTCGATCTACATGATGGCTGACTCCGGCGCTCGTGGCAGTCACGCACAGATTCGCCAACTGGCTGGTATGCGGGGCCTGATGGCCAAGCCTGATGGCTCAATCATCGAGACACCAATTACAGCTAACTTTCGCGAGGGGTTGAATGTTCTGCAGTACTTTATTTCAACCCATGGCGCTCGTAAGGGTCTTGCAGATACAGCGTTGAAAACTGCCAACTCCGGCTATCTTACCCGGAGACTGGTGGATGTCTGCCAGGATCTTGTGGTTATCGAGGCCGATTGCGGCACCACTGACGGTATCTTGCGTGAAGCGAGGGTTGAGGGCGGTGAGGTGGTTATTCCTCTGAAAGATCGGATTCTGGGTCGATCTGTTGCCGTAGACGTGATCAGTCCGGTAGGCAAAAAAGTTTTGATCAGCGCGGGCGAGATGATTAATGAGGCGGTAGTTCTGTTGTTGGAAGAGCACAATATTAACCATGTCAAAGTTCGCTCTGCTGTGACCTGCGAGACCCGCTATGGCATTTGCTCGACCTGTTACGGTCGGGATCTGGCCCGGGGTCAGATGGTCAACCGTGGCGAAGCAGTAGGCGTCATGGCAGCACAGAGCATCGGCGAGCCTGGGACTCAGTTAACCATGCGTACCTTCCATATTGGTGGTGCGGCTTCAAGGACAGCAGCGGTTAGCGGTGTTGAGGTCAGGAACGATGGGACGGTTACTTTTACGCGCGTCCGGCGGGTTAAGCGCGCCGACGGCCGTAATATCATTGTTTCTCGTTCTGCCGAGTTGGTCATTCACGATCAGCATGGTGTTGATCGTGAACGTTATCGCATCCCTTATGGGGCGGAACTGACCGTCAATGACGGCGATGCCGTGACTGGGGGAAGTATTATCGCCTCCTGGGACCCGCACACCCATCCGATTATCAACGAAGTAGGCGGCAAGATTCGCTTCGAGAGCATGGTCGAGGGCGTATCGGTAGCGGAGCAGGTCGATGAACTCACTGGATCGAGTACTCACCTCGTCATAGACCCCAAGAATCGACGTGGTACCAGTACTGATATAAAACCGACCATTGAATTGGTCGATGGGAAAGGCAAGCCAAAGGTTTTGCCAGGAAGCGAGTCACCAGCAAGATACCAGATGCCCCCTGGCGCCTCTATCGTGGTTGTAGATGGGGCGCAGGTGGGTGTTGGCGAGGTGCTAGCCCGGATTCCTCAGGAAAGCTCCAAGACCCGCGACATTACCGGAGGCCTGCCCCGTGTGGCCGAGCTATTCGAAGCGCGTAAAGCCAAGGACCCGGCTATCCTGGCAACACACAGCGGCGTGATCTCGTTTGGTAAGGAAGTCAAAACCAAGGTGCGTCTGGTGATCACGGATGAGTTGGGTGAACCACATGAAATGGCTATTTCCAAAGGCCGATCGATTAGTGTCTTCGACGGTGAATATATCGAGAAGGGCGACATCATTGTCGAGGGCGGGTTGACTGCCAGCGATATCCTGGAACTCCGGGGCCGGGAAGAACTTACCGACTATATCGTCAACGAGGTTCAGGAGGTATACCGGTTGCAGGGCGTCAAGATCAACGATAAGCATATCGAAGTGATTATTCGCCAGATGTTGCGACGTGTCCGAATAGTTGATCCAGGCGACAGCCGTCACCTTGCCGGTGACCAGGCTGAGCGTTCTGCACTGCTGGAGGCGAACGATGCGTTGGTAGCTGAGGGCAAAACGCCGGCAACCTTTGCCCTCATACTTCTGGGAATAACTAAGGCTTCCCTGAGTACCGATTCATTTATTTCAGCGGCTTCATTCCAGGAGACAACTCGGGTGCTGACCGAAGCCTCCATGCAGGGTAAGGTGGACAGATTGCGCGGGCTCAAGGAGAACGTGATCGTCGGCCGTCTGATTCCTGCGGGTACTGGACTGGCATACCATGAGGAGCGCCGCCGCCGTCGCGAGGAGCGGGTCAGTGGCAAAGCAGAAGTCGCTGAGTTGACTTTTGCCAGTAGTACCGAGACTGAAGACAAGGCTGAGCCGGCTGAAGCGGTGCAGGTTTGAGGTTCCGTTTAAGGCCGTAACCCAGAAAATTTCCCGGAAATGTTGACAAAAAACCGAGTTCTGCCTAGAATCGCCGCCCTTTCTTGGGTTTGGTGATTATGGGTTGAAAGCGCGGCCCAAGAGCGAGAAAAAGAATATGCCAACGACTAATCAACTGGTTAGAAAGCCTCGGGTACGACAGACTCAAAAGTCGAACGTGCCGGCGCTGGCGGCTTGCCCACAAAAGCGTGGCGTGTGCACCCGGGTATATACCACCACTCCCAAAAAGCCGAACTCGGCTTTGCGCAAAGTGGCCCGGGTACGTTTGACCAATGGCTTTGAAGTAACCAGTTATATCGGTGGTGAAGGGCACAATCTCCAGGAGCACTCGGTTGTGCTTATCCGGGGCGGCAGGGTAAAGGATCTGCCAGGTGTACGCTATCACACCGTACGGGGGACGCTAGATACATCAGGCGTCGGTGATCGGCGACAGGGCCGCTCGAAATACGGCGCGAAACGACCGAAGTCGTAACGTAAACAAATACACGGGTTTTGGACCGGTTGCCCCAGGGTGACTGGCATTAAATAAACCGTAAATAGGCCGGCATAGCTGACTGGCCACGGTGATAAAGGCGGCCTTGCCAGAGTGAATAAAGGCCGCCACAGAAGTCGCGAAGGCAGCGTCACGCTGTTAGCGACAAAAAGCTGTCTCACCGTATGATTGCGCCCCGGTGGCAAAAGCCACTGTTGCGAACTGTCTGTTGCGCCTGTTCGACGGGCGATCAAGACAGTTGCTACATGGATTGGTAAAAAGTCGGTGCGCCGGCCCAGAAACTGAACTGTCTGCCCCGCTGTGGCAACGGTTCTCTGATAGTGGAACTGAAAATAGATGCCCAGACGTCGTGAAGTCCCAAAACGGATAATCCTGCCGGATCCAAAATTCGGCGATGAGACCATTGCCAAATTCATCAATGTCATGATGCGGGACGGCAAGAAGTCTATTGCTGAACGCGTCCTGTACGGCGCTTTAGACACTATTCAGGGTCGGGGTTCATCTGAACCACTCGACGTGTTCTACCAAGCGCTCGAGAATATCCGACCCGTCGTTGAGGTAAAAAGCCGTCGCGTGGGTGGAGCAACCTACCAGGTACCCGTCGAGGTTCGCCCCAGTCGCCGCAACGCGCTGGCCATGCGCTGGTTAGTTGAAGCCGCCCGCAAGCGGAACGAGAAATCAATGACCGACCGACTGGCGGGCGAATTGATGGATGCCGCAGACAAACGTGGTGGCGCTGCAAAGAAAAAAGATGAAGTACACCGAATGGCCGAAGCCAACAAAGCGTTCTCTCATTTCCGTTTCTGACTTGAAGATCAACTCCCTGAAACTCTGAATACGGATCCCTGACAGTGGCACGAAGAACCCCCCTTGAGCGTTATCGAAACATCGGCATCATGGCCCATATTGATGCGGGAAAGACGACAACTACGGAGCGAATCCTTTTTTATACCGGTATCTCTCATAAGATCGGTGAAGTTCACGAAGGCAATGCCGTCATGGACTGGATGGAGCAGGAGCAAGAGCGCGGAATCACCATTACCTCCGCGGCAACCACCTGTTTCTGGAGCGGTATGGACCAGAATTATGCAGAACACCGCATCAACATTATCGATACTCCGGGCCATGTTGATTTCACTATCGAAGTCGAGCGTTCATTAAGAGTGCTGGATGGCGCAGTCGGAGTTTTCTGTGCAGTCGGTGGCGTTGAGCCACAGTCCGAGACAGTATGGCGCCAGGCCGATAAATACAACGTGCCCCGTCTGGCATTCGTCAACAAGATGGATCGAACTGGCGCCGATTTTTTCCGTGTGGTTGACCAGATCCGAGACCGTCTCGGCTCGAATGTTGTCCCGATCCAGGTACCTATCGGAGCCGAGGACGCTTTCCAGGGTGTTGTTGATCTGATCAAGATGAAGGCGATTTACTGGGACGAGGAAACTCGAGGCGCCAAGTTTGAAGAACGTGATATCCCCGGTGATCTGCTAGATCAGTGCACTGCGTTGCGTGAGGGAATGCTTGAAGCAGTTGCTGAAGTCAACGAGGAGCTGATGGAAAAGTACCTTGAGGAAGGCGATCTTTCTGCGACCGAAATCAAGGATGGCCTACGACAGCGGACCATTGCTAACGAGATAGTTCTGGCAACCTGTGGCTCGGCGTTCAAGAACAAAGGTGTTCAGGCCATGCTCGATGCTGTTATCGATTTCATGCCCAACCCAACTGAAGTCCCTGCCATTCGGGGGACTCTTGAAGATGAAGAGACCGAGGAAGAGCGACCGGCATCCGATGAGGCGCCCTTTGCAGCCCTGGGTTTCAAGATCATGACTGATCCATTTGTTGGCCAGTTGGTTTTTTTCCGTGTGTACTCGGGAGTTGTTAAGTCAGGCGACAGCATCTACAACCCAGTGAAAGGAAAGAAGGAGCGTATTGGCCGTATTTTGCAGATGCATGCCAACTCTCGCGAAGAAATAAAGGAAGTTCGGGCTGGCGACATCGCCGCCGCCGTTGGCCTTAAAACCATCACGACTGGAGACACACTGTGCGACCCTAGCAGAATTATTACGTTGGAGCGCATGGAATTTCCTGAGCCGGTGATCTCGCAGGCTGTGGAACCTAAGACCAAGAGCGATCAGGAAAAACTCGGCGTTGCGCTGGGCAAACTTGCCCAGGAAGACCCTTCCTTCCGGGTGCGGACTGACGAAGAGTCCGGGCAGACGATTATCTCAGGCATGGGTGAATTGCACCTGGAGATTATTATTGACCGACTGCGTCGCGAGTTCAGTGTTGATGCCAATATCGGTAAGCCACAAGTCGCCTATCGTGAAACCTTGAACGCGTCTGTCGAGCAGGAACATAAGTACGCCAAGCAGACCGGCGGCCGCGGCCAGTACGGCCATGTTTACCTCAGGGTAGAGCCTCAGGAGCGTGGCGACGGTTTCGAATTTGTCGATAAGATCAAAGGCGGCGTCGTGCCCCGTGAATATATTCCGGCGGTTCAAAAGGGTGTGGTCGAGGCCATGGTGTCCGGGATAGTGGCCGGATATCCAGTGATCGACGTTAAGGTTACGCTGTACGATGGCTCCTACCACGAGGTGGATTCATCGGAGCATGCCTTCAAGGCAGCCGCTATCCAGGCCTTTCGTGAGGCCAGCCGAAAGGCAAAGCCCACATTACTCGAGCCAATTATGCGGGTCGAGGTGGTCACTCCGGAGGAATATATGGGTGGTGTGACGGGTGATCTGAACTCACGTCGCGGCATGATTTCCGATATGGAAGACGTCCCTGCCGGCAAGATCGTTCGGGCCGAGGTGCCGCTGGCGGAAATGTTCGGTTATGCAACATCGTTGCGTTCCGCGTCACAAGGCCGTGCTACCTATTCGATGGAGTTCAGTCAGTACCTTCCAGCGCCAAGCAGCGTCACCGAGGTGGTGATGAAAAAGGCCAGTTAATCACGCACTGTTGAGGAAATCAGAAAGTGGCGAAAGAAAAATTCGAACGCAGCAAGCCGCACGTTAACGTCGGTACCATCGGTCACGTCGATCATGGTAAGACCACTCTGACGGCAGCCCTGACCAGGGTCCTGGCGGCCAAGCATGGCGGTGACGTCAAAGCCTTTGATGAGATCGACAACGCGCCTGAGGAGCGCGAGCGCGGCATTACGATTGCCACGGCCCATGTCGAGTACGAAACTGATGCCCGGCACTACGCCCACGTCGATTGCCCGGGTCACGCTGACTATGTCAAGAATATGATTACCGGTGCCGCGCAGATGGACGGCGCGATCCTGGTGGTCTCGGCAGCCGATGGCCCCATGCCTCAGACCCGCGAGCACATTTTGCTGGCACGCCAGGTCGGAGTGCCTTATATCGTGGTCTT
>CBFIBN010000032.1:0-15428 GCA_965660775.1 Arenicellales bacterium
ACTCCGGCCGCCTATGCCGCCGGGACCGTATATACAGCCAAATATAAGCCGGCCGATGTGGAATCACTGGTTGGCGCCAACGGCATGATGCTTGCCTCTGCTGTGTTGCTGCTGTGCCTAACGCTAATTTCAGGGCAGTGGTATGCGCTGTGGGAAGATTTCACGCTGGTCAATGGCCTGATAACCCTCCACGGGATTGTATCGGCAATCGCGTTTACCTTGTTCTTTACGCTGGTACGTATTGCTGGACCAGTCTATTTCAGCCAGGTGGCATATCTGGTCACCGTTTTTGGAATCGCCATTGCACTGGTAGTATTTGGCGAGCGTTACAGTGTTTGGCACTGGCTTGCCTTGGGGGTAACCATTTATGGTGTGTGGCTTGTGAATAGCGCACAGCGCCAGGCGGGTCATGCCGCCTCCAAAGCCTGATTTTTTTACCTCGCTCTCAGAAATCACGAGGTCAAAAAAAACCTGACGCTACAGGTGCAGCGCCAGGTTTTTTAGTTTAACAACCCGTACTTGTGATCAGGCAAACCACCAGCGTTCTACGGCTTTCATGCCGTCGAGCTCCCAGTTGCCCCCGATCACATCATGATGGCGTACCTTGTCGTTGGTAGCGAAGATATCCTGCAGGAAGAGCGGCAGGACTGTGCCACCATCGTTATGCACAATCTGTTGCATCTCTACGTAGATCGCACGACGCTTGGTGGCATCTGTCTCGATACGCCCTTGCAGAAGCAATTCATCAAAGTGGGCATTTTTCCAGTAGGTATCATTCCAGGCTGCTTCCCCCCAGTAGACAGTGGAGAACATCATGTTCTCGGTGGGGCGACCCGACCAGTAGCAGGCCGAAAACGGTTTTTTCATCCAGACATTCGACCAGTAGCCATCATCAGGTTCACGTACCACCTCGACATTGATGCCCGCAGGCCGCGCTGTCTCTGCCATTAGCTGTCCGGCATCGATGGAACCGCCAAAACCTGTTTCTGCCGCGTGGAACTTAATATCCAAACTGTCCAAACCGGCTTTCTTCAGGTGGTATTTGGCCTTGTCTGGGTCATATGTGCGTTGCGGCAGTTCATCCGTGGTGGCGCGATAGACGTTAGCCGGGCCAATCGGATTATCGTTACCCAGCTCGCCGTAGCCACGCGCGACCACCTTGAGCCATTGCTCTCGGTCGACGATGTATTTTATCGCGGTACGGACATCGTTGTTATCGAACGGCGCGATATTAGTCAGCATGGGCAAGGTGACCTGCTTGTTACCCTTGGTTACATCTACCACGATGCCAGACTGACGCTTGAGCAGGTCAGCGGTTTTGGGGGCCACGTTGTTCATTGCGTCGATCTCACCGGTGCGAAGAGCATTCTCGCGAGCCGCTGAGTCGGCGATCTGCAGGGTTTCGATCTCGTCAAAGAAACGCCGGTTTGGCTTCCAGTAATTGGGGTTGGCTTTGGTCAGCGTACGTACGCCGGGTTCATGTTCAACCAGGGTGAAGCCAGCGGTGCCAACTCCGGACTGCCAGTCAATAGTGCCATCACCGTTAGAGGGGCAGATCAGCAGATGATAATCTGTCAATATGAACGGAAAGTCCGCATCTCCACCGCTGAGTTCCACCACCACGCCGTACTTGCCATCTGCTTTTACTGAGGTCACCGCGCCCAATTGACCTTTGGCTGCTGACTTGGAATCTTCACCCAAGTGGTGGTTCAGCGAATCCACGACGTCTTCTGAAGTCAGCGATTTGCCGTTGTGAAACTCGACACCCTGGCGAACCTTGAAGTTCCAGGTCTTGGCGCCATTGCTGCCTTCCCAGCTTTCGGCAAGTTCCGGGACCAGATCACCATTTGGGGCGACCTCGGTCAAGTTATTGCGCAGTTGGGCAAATTGCACATTCATCATGTAATGATCAAGAATCTGACCTGGATCCAGCACGTCGCTGGTGGCGCCGCCGGTCACACCCTGGCGAAAGCGCCCACCTTGTTTTGGTGCCGCCAGAGCACTTTGCATGTAAAGTCCCGGGGCCATGGCGCCCAGTCCCATCGCCGAGATGCGCGAGAGGAATTCCCGGCGGCTCATCTTGCCTTTGGCCACTCGGGCTTGTAGCTGATCAATTTCAGATCTTTGTCTGTCGTACATTTATCTCATCTCCTTAAGGTGTATTTGGTATGTTTTTCGTTGAGGGTGTGATTCAGTCATGGCGCTCTATCGCTAACCATTTTCGCAACGATATCTAGAAGTTAATGCCGACTGGGACTCAAAGTCAATAATAAACATTGAATTAGCATCTTATTGGTACGAAATCATTGATTGTTCTGTTTGCCCGGCAAAAGCGAATGCCAAGTTAATTTCCTGGGATTTGACCCAAACACAACCATCACAGAAGGTCACGAGGGATGATTCTTTCCCATTCACGAGCGTGGACGACTGTAGCACCTTCCAAAGCGGTGACTTTGGCCCAAATATAAAAATTTGTGACGTCACACCGCATAGTGGTCTCGGTTTCAGTCCGAATCGACCAGTCATCGCGCGACATCCAGCAGCAATATAGGGTTCTGGATGAAGCGCTTAGCGGGTCATCGGGGATAATTGACCAACAGTCCTCGTGGCGGTGACGTATCCGCATTCCGTGATCTGGTATTTCTTCCTCACCAGTATCGTCAATGACTTGTAGTTGGGTAGTGTTGTCATCGCAGCCGTGTTTTACCCATCGGCGGTATTCGGCCGGACGATGCTGGATGTACTCGGGTAGCGGATTCGGGTTATCGGGTTCAGGTATGTCATAGCTGTCGTCGCCGGACCGTACTGGCAAATCAAGACGGGTGTGCTGACCGGTTTCGATACAGGCCGTGACCCGATAAGGCCCCGGCATGACCATAGGCCAGTATGCGGTTGATATGGCAAGACCGATGCGGTGTCCTGCAGGGAAACAGTACCCGGACTCGTCGAGCACTAAAGCCACGTCCATCATCTGGTCGACCACTACAGGTTCAGGATCAGAATCACTATTGCGATGAGTCAGATTAACGACGCCCCAACTGACTCGAAAAGAAGTCCCGTCTGGATGTATATCCAGCAAGCGCGCCGCGAGATGGCCCACGGGTTGATCGATCGAAACCCGTAAGGCCATTGTGGGTTGTCCGAGGATTTGGATAGATTGGTCAAGTACCGCGGTTTGGAAAACAAGCGATCCGACGTTATCTCCGGTCTGATCGCCGGCAAGCTCCTCATCGGGTTTAAGGGGGAAAAATTCTCCAGCGGCAGTTCCGGTATCCAGCGGTGAGCAGATGGCAAGGTTGGTGGTCGTGCCCGGACAGTCGGCTAGACCCAAGGTGTTGGAGAGGAAAAAGCCAACCGTCGATATATCTTCGCAGGGCCAGCACTCTTCGGCGACCCAGCGCCCTGGCTCATGTGTCCGGGGAAGAGACGGATGCACGCCTTCAGAGATATAGGCGCGGTAGGCCGGCAGCGCATCAGCTCCGTTGTCACGCCCTTTTAGCCAATGATCCCACCAGCGCAGTGCCTCGTTAAGAAAATCCAGCCGCGGGTGCGGATAAGCAAAGTGCGGGTACTGGTGAATCCAGGGACCATTGATTGCCTTGGTTGGGCCCGCAAAATGTTGAGCGGCAGCTGGGGGTGCATTGAGATAGCCGTCAGCCCAGCCGCTGATCACCAGCGCAGGAGTTGTTACGGCGGCGTAGTTCTCGCACACAGAGCCGTGGCGCCAGTAGTCATCCCGGCGCTGATGGGATAACCATGTCTCAAGTGGAAAGGGCTGAGTCTGAAGGCGATGCAGCCACATATCACGCCAGCATTCGCCTACCAGAGCGGGGTCCGGTGGTCTCGATGCATAGCACAGCATGACAGCAGACCACCAGGCATTGGAATAAAGTAGGCAGCCGTTCTTGTAGTGGATGTCATCGTTATAGCGATCGACGGTTGTGCCAATAGCGATGACAGCCTTCAGTGCCGGCGGGTTCATGGCGGCAATCTGCAGTGAGTTAAACCCGCCCCAGGAGATGCCCATCATGCCGATGTTGCCGTCGCACCAGTTCTGCTTTGCAATCCAGGCAATGACTTCGACGCCATCGGCCAGTTCTCTGGGCGAATATTCGTCATCAAAATCGCCATCAGATTCACCAGTGCCCGATATATCCACTCTGACTCCAGCGTAGCCGTTGCTGGCAAATATGGGGTAGGTGGATTCATCACGCAAAGCGGTACCGTCGCGCTTGCGATAAGGCAGGTACTCAAGGATGGCAGGGGTAGGGTGCTCCAAGGCAGATTCGGGTAACCACGCTCTGGCTGACAGGTTGCGTCCATCGGAAAGTGGAATCAGAAAGTGCTCAAGCTCGTGGCACCGTGTTGGCGTAAGTGGGTTCAATGGGTTTTCGAATAATTAAGGTTTATCGACTTGAGGAATACGCGGGAAGTATCTACTCTGGTTACCGAGTTCAGCCAAACAGTTTTTGCAATTCATTCCCTTATAAAAGGAAAGAGGAACAATCCACACAATAGTATTTAAAAAAATCGAACTGATGAAACAATTCACGAATAAGGGATAGGTTAACCTAGTTTTGATATGAGGGATCTTCGCGATCCAACATGCGAATCAACGCCTGCCAGTTGCGATCAAGATAGCTGTCAGCCGTTTCAGCTTTGCCGACAAGCCCGTACTTTTCAACGCCCGCTATTACCTCATCGCTTGGAATAATATGTTCAGCGCCTGATGCCATGACATCGACCTGAATCTTGCAGGCACTCTCAAGGGTGTATAAGAGATAAAAAGCCTCAGCCATATTGCGGCCCGCAGCCAATAAGCCATGGTTATGCATGATCATGGCCCATTTACCTGCCATGTCTTCGCCCAGGCGCTTGCATTCATCATCGTTGTCGGTGGCCAGGTCATAATGGTGATAACAGACCAGATTGATAATCTCATTAGCCTGCTGACTTAAGGGTAAAAGACCGCACGCCATGGCCGACACCGCTGTTCCGGCGCGGGTATGAGAATGCAATGTCACGTTTACATCGGGCCTGGCCTTCAGAATAGCCGAGTGAATCGCATGGCCGGCATCGTTATAAGGGTAATCTCCGGATACGACATTACCCTTCAAATCGACTTTGATCAGATTGGATGCCGTGATTTCCTGAAACAGTAACCCAAAAGGGTTAATGAGATACTGATTCGGCTGCCCAGGCACCCGGGCGCTTAAGTGGGTGAAGATCAGATCGGTCCATCCAAATTTAACGAAGAGTCGGTAACAAGCGGCAAGCTCCTGCCGCAGCGACCACTCCTCGTTGGAAACCCCTTGTTTGGTGGCAAGTGAGATGGGCATGGCAGTCTCCTGTATTTAGGGAGGTTAGGCAGTAGATGGTCTGTGTGTTTTGTCGATCAAATCGCCGACCATGCAAGCCACCCGGTTAAGGTTAGACCAAGGCCTCATTGCAAAAGAAATACCAGGCCTGGTGCGTTTTTGCGCCGACGAAGGGATTTAATCACTTTTGGGCCCAGGCGAACACCCGAAGATGTCGTATTGGTAGGTGCGAGGCATGCAGTCATTAACGTTCCCATTGCGATCGATGGAGTACGAGGGGGTTTTGGCCCGCTTTGAATTGGGGCACCTGCGTCATCATTATCCTAAACACCTGCGTCTAGCCTACGGAGCCAGTCTAATGACACCGTGGGATGACGCCAAGTTGGTATACTCCTTTTGTTAAGTCAGTAAAGAATACGACCCACTTGGAATTTAGTTTAAGTATTCGATTATCTCAGTTAAATTACGTGCCGACCCGCGCCTTATTGCTGATACCTAGCGTCGGCCAATAAAGTCCGATGTACTAGGCGTGAACATTTTTTGGGAGCATGTGTGTCTTCGTTAACTAAAGTCATATTGCAGCGCCTTGGATTAGGGGTGTTGACCCTTTTTGTTGTTTCTCTGATCATTGCTTCTGTAGTTGAACTGTTGCCCGGTGATATCACTCAGGCCATGCTGGGCCAATCGGCGACGCCTGAGACAGTGGCGGCGTTTCGGGCTGAAATCGGACTGGACCGTCCTGCGCATGTCCGCTATCTGCAATGGCTCAAGGGCATGCTCACCGGTGACATGGGCAGGTCTTTGGCCAGCAAGCGCGAGATCACTGAGTTTATCGGGACTCGACTCTCCAATACACTCTTCCTGGGCGGGGTTGCTGCAGCCTTTGCTGTGCCCTTGGCTTTATTGCTTGGCTTGCTCGCGGCGCTGTATCGCAACAGTCTGTACGACCGTATTGTGAACCTGACCACGCTCACATCTATATCCTTTCCGGAGTTTTTTGTCGCTTATATCCTGATCCTCTTTTTGTCGGTGAAAAGTGGCATATTTCCAGGAATCTCTAATGTCAGTACAGACCTTGCCTTTGGCGATAAGCTTTTTCGGACTCTCCTGCCGGCCTTAACACTGACGCTGGTGGTGTTGGCGCACATGCTGCGCATGACGCGAGCGGCAATTATCAATCTATTATCCAGCCCCTATATCGAGATGGCTCGCCTGAAAGGCACCCGGCCGTTTCGGGTGATCGTCCACCATGCGCTGCCCAACGCATGGGGCCCAATCGTTAATGTCATCGCACTCAACCTTGCCTACCTGGTGGTCGGGGTGGTTGTGGTCGAGGTGGTGTTTGTCTATCCGGGGCTGGGGCAATTGCTGGTCGACAGTGTTTCCAAGCGGGATCTTCCCGTGGTGCAGGCCTGCGCAATGATATTTGCCGCGGTATACATTCTGCTAAACCTGTTGTCAGATATTGTGTCTATCGTTTCCAATCCTCGTTTGCTGCATCCAAGATAGGCGACTACGGTTATGGGTAATCTGATTCTCGGGGCTCCACTTAGTGCAAAGATCGGCCTGCTGGTCATCTTTGGCTACGTTTTCACTGCTGTTTTCGCGCCTTGGATAGCGCCTTACAGTGAAACCGCGATCGTAGGTTCGTCTTACGAGCTGTGGACGGAAGAATTTATTTTTGGAACCGACAACATTGGTAGAGACATGCTCTCGCGCTTGATTTTTGGTGCACGCAATACTATCGGGATCGCGTTTGCTACGGTGGTTATCGCCTTTCTGATCGGTGGGGTCACCGGGATGCTGGCCGCTATCCTGGGAGGTTGGTACGACATGGCGATCAGTCGGTTAGTCGACATTCTGATGGCGGTACCGAGTTTGATTTTTGCGCTGCTACTTCTGACTATTTTTGGTACTTCAATCCTTTCGTTGATATTGATCATCGCCGTGCTCGACAGTACCCGGGTGTTTCGAATTTCCCGTTCGGCCGCGATGAATGTTGTGGTGATGGAGTTTGTTGAAGCGGCACGGCTGCGGGGAGAGGGCATGTGGTGGGTGATTCGCAAGGAAGTACTACCCAATATCATGGCTCCGCTGCTGGCAGAATTCGGGCTACGTTTTTGGTTCGTCTTTCTTTTTATTGCCGCGCTCAGTTTCCTGGGGTTGGGAATTCAGCCGCCGACGGCAGATTGGGGCTCGATGGTGCGCGATAATGCCGTGTTGATTAATTACAATGACATCACGCCGTTGTTGCCAGCCGCAGCGATCGCGGGCCTGACGGTGGCGGTCAATTTTGTCGTTGACTGGATGCTGCACCTGTCCAGTGGCTTGCGCAGCGACTAGTAAATCTGATAACGAGAATTTTCCATGGCCGACAACGATCATTCCCACGACCACGACCACGACCACACTGAACCGCCTGGCGATCTTGAACTCAAGGTAAAGGCGCTGGAGTCCTTGCTGGTTGAAAAAGGTCTAGTAGACCCAGCGGCCTTGGATGTACTGATAGAAACCTACGAACATAAAGTGGGGCCTCGTAACGGCGCACAAGTGGTGGCCCGGGCGTGGGTGCAGCCCCAATTCAAGGAATGGCTGCTGCGCGATGGCGCCGCAGCCATCGCCTCTTTGGGCTTCACTGGGCGACAAGGAGAGCATCTGCGGGTTGTAGAGAACACCGCGACAGTGCACAACCTGGTCGTTTGCACTTTGTGCTCGTGTTACCCGTGGCCGGTACTGGGGCTTCCCCCAGTGTGGTACAAGTCCGCTCCTTACCGCTCAAAAGCGGTGAGCGATCCTCGTGGCGTGTTGGCAGAATTCGGCACAACCTTAGACCCTGACACTGAAATCCGGGTCTGGGATTCCACGTCCGAGGTGCGCTACCTGGTATTGCCACAGCGCCCACAGGGGACACAAGAGTGGACGCAGGCTCAACTCGCAACGCTGGTCAGTCGAAACGCCATGATCGGGGTTGAAAAAGCACAACAGCCTCAGGATGGCGCGAGGACATGAGCGGCGGCCACGACCTCGGTGGCTTGAGTGGTCTTGGGCCGATTGCCCCGGAGTCCGAGTCCAGCGAGCCCGTATTCCATGCTGAATGGGAAAAACGTGTTTTCGCATTAACGATGGCTAGCGGGTTTTTACGCCGCTGGAACCTGGACGAGTCACGCCATGCACGCGAACGCCAACACCCGGCGGACTATCTGCGCAACAGTTACTATGAAAACTGGCTGGCGGGGCTACAGACCTTACTGGTGGAAAAAGACTTATTGTCCGCCAAGGAGTTAGCAACCGGAGCGAGTCAGGGCGGGGTTTCTGATGACGAGGCTGCACCGTTGCAGGCGAGCGATGTACCGCAAATCCTGTCCCGTGGCGGGCCTGTTGAAATGGTGATTGAACGTGCCCCGTGCTTCACTCTGGGAGACCGGGTGCGGGTGTGCAGCCAGGACCCAAAGGCGCATACCCGGGCGCCTGTGTATGTGCGCGGCAGGGTGGGGCTTATCAAGGCGCATCACGGCGCCCATGTCTTTGCCGATCAGCATGCCCGTGGCCAACGCGAGGGACATCATTTGTACGGTGTAGCGTTTTCTTCGAGCGAACTATGGGGTGGTCCAGAAAACGGTGACACCGAATTCACGGTGATGGTTGATCTTTGGGAGCCGTATCTGGAGTTAGCGTGAAACCCGATAAAACTTCTCATATCGATAAACTTTCGGGTTTAGCCTCTGATGGCGATGGTCCCGTATTCGCGCAGCCTTGGGAGGCGCAACTATTCGCCATGGTGCTTGAGTTGGCTCGACAAGGTGTTTTTTCCTGGGCCGAGTGGACTAAGATGCTTGGAGTCGAGATAGCTGCGGTTCGGGACCGCGGCGAGGCAGATTCAGGGACCACCTACTACCGGCACTGGCTGGTAACCCTGGAGCAGATATTATCTGAGAAAGGCGTTGTACAGGACTCTGACGTACAAAGCCGTATGACACAGTGGCGGAAGGCTTACTTGAATACTCCACATGGCCAGCCTATTGACCTGGCGGCGGGCGATTCCAGCCAGGCCTGAGTTCTCAGCCGGTAGGATCATGCACTCAAACGGAAATTGAACATTCAACCACCAGGCTAACTGGCCAGCGCCGATTGAAAAACAAGGGGAAGATATGGAGCGAAAACTAAGCACGATATTGGCGTCCGACGTGGTCGGCTTCAGCAAGATGATGGCTGCGAATGAAGAAGACACCTTGCGGGTGCTGGGAAAACGTCGCCAGGTTCTCGATGGCGTGATCGCTGAGCACGATGGCAAGATTTTTGGCTCCGCGGGCGACAGCATCATAGTCGAGTTTTCCAGCCCCATTAATGCGACCAAGTGCGCAGTGGAAATGCAGGATCGGATGGCGGCAATGAACGAAGATGTCCCAGAAAGTCACCAGATGATATATCGCGTGGGGATCAACATCGGCGATGTCATGGTTACTGAGGACAACCTGTTTGGTGATGCTGTCAATATTGCTGCGCGGCTGGAGTCTGAGGCCAAACCGGCAGGCATCTGCGTGTCCAAAACGGTTTTTGACATGATCAGCCAGAAGGTTATGGTGTCGTTTGAGGACGCCGGTGAACTCGAACTGAAGAATATTGAACAGCCAGTTCAGGCGTACTTTGTCATCAAGAGTAAAGGTGGTGTTCGCTATGTGCAGCAGTCGGAGAAACCTCAGATAGAGGTTAAAGATGCGGAATCCGGGTCGTTGGCAGTCATGCTGCTCAAGAATCTGAGCAAGGATGAGGAGCAAGCCTATTTTTGTGAGGGCTTCTCCGAGGATCTGATATCGGCTTTATCAAGGTTTAGCAGTCTGACTGTGGTTTCGGGCAATGCCAGTTTCTCCTATCGCGACAAAAATATGGGCCCAAAGGAGATCGGCCGTGACCTGGGAGTACGTTACATACTGGACGGCAGTGTTCGAAAGCTTGGCAACAAGATGCGTATCAGTGCCAGCCTGATTGGGGCCGAGAACGAGAAGACAGTCTGGGCAGATAAGTTTGATACCACGATAGATGAGATATTCGACACTCAGGACGAAATGATCGAGACCATAGTGGCGACCATAGTCGGCCGGGTTGAGGTAGATGGGACAAAGCGGGTTAGTAATGCCAGGCCTGAGAATCTTTCAGCCTATGACCTCGTGCTGCAAGGGCTGGAACATCACCGCCGTAGTGATTTGACTCGAGAAGATGCTCCCCGGGCCCTATCTTTGTTTGAAAAAGCGATCGAAGCCGATCCATCTTACGCCCGGGCGCATGCATGGCGGGCTTGCTCGTTGTCAAACTGCGTGGCATGGGATCCGGATTCCTACCCAGAGAATTGGTTTGATGAATGTCGAGGCTCTGCGGCGAGAGCATTGGAACTAAACCCGGATGATCATGAAGCAAATAGAATTATGGGTGCGATCTCGTTGCATCTGCGGGATTTTGAGTTAGCTAAGCACCATCATGACCGGGCGGAAGAATTGTGTCCCAGTGATTCTTATATTCTTGGCAAGAATGCCGAAATGCAAGTTTTTCTTGGCAATCCAGACAAAGGTCTCGAAAAAGTCACCTGGGCAATGCGGATCAACCCGTTCTGCCCTGATGATTTATTGGAAAAGGATGGTAAATGCAGATTCTGGCTTGAAGACTACGACGGCGCACTGCAAAGCTTTAAGAAAATGCGCGTCGGGAGTCGTGACAGCCTTTTTTATACTGCTGCAATATTTGGCCACCAGGACAAGGGTGATCAAGCAATGCAGGCCCTTAAGAGTGCGATTCGACTATCGAAAGTATCCATCCAGCAATTTGCCGACAGCCAGCCGTTCGAGGACCAGAACCGCAATCGCGAACTCCAAGAAATGCTCGAATCCATTGGGGCGTGAATACATAGTTTTGCGAACGGGTTGTGTTGCGATGCCTGAGTGATCAAAGGATTCTAAGCTGTTGGGTAGTTAACCCGCTGGACTGCAGGATGCCCGGTGGGTTAATCAATACAGCGTGGCTATATATTATTTCCAAGCGAAACGAAATCGCTTTCATATAAACTAGTCCGACTCGCAAGCACCGCCTTCAAGCGGTGAGTTCATAACAGACCCAGGAGAAACCAGTGGACGAAGAAGTCTTTAATATTCAACTACGAAAATTTTTGAAAAAAGTTGGGATACAGTCTCAAAGAGAGATCGAAAAAGCCATCCGAGACGGCATTGCCCAAGGATCCCTTGAGGGCGTAGAAACCTTGAAGGCGTCAGCCCGACTTCAGGTCTCGGGTACCGACCTGGATGTCACCATCGAAGAAGATATCAAACTTGCTTGAGCCGAGTCTCGCGCCAGGCGTTCCGGGACGTGTGAGCGGCGCGCCTACCCCCCTTATCGAGATCACAGCTGCTACGGTTTACCGGGGTAATACCCGGGTGTTTGATGATTTCAACCTGACGTTAGCCCAAAACGAAAGCACTGCTATCCTTGGACCAAATGGGGCCGGAAAGACGACCCTTCTTAAGCTTTTGACCCGAGAGTTATATCCTCTGTGGCGTGAGTTTCCGGTAGTGCGTATTCTGGGGCAAGAGCGTGGGGATATCTGGTCGTTGCGCAAGCAACTGGGGATTATCTCCAATGACCTGCACGAACAGTATTCGCCGACGGTTTGTGGCGAGGAGGTCGTGTTATCGGGGTTTTTCAGCAGTGTCGGGGTTTGGGGTCATCAGCAAGTCGATCGCGAACAGCGTTTGCAGGCCAGAGAAATTCTCGGCAGGCTTGGTATCGAAGACCTTGCTCGGCGCGCATTTGGCTCCCTATCTACCGGCCAACAGCGGCGTTTGTTGATGGCGCGGGCTTTAGCGAATGAACCACCTAATCTGGTGCTCGACGAGCCAACCAGTGGCCTTGATCTTTCGGCGACCTTTCAGTACCTACAGCTGATGCGCCAGTTGATCGCGTCCGGCCATACCTTGATTTTAGTAACACACCATATTCATGAAATACCACCGGAAATCTCCAGGGTAGTTCTGCTTAACCAAGGTAGAGTGTGGGCTGACGGCCCCAAGCAAGAAGTACTCACCGGGGAGAATCTATCTGAACTGTATGGGGTCGAGGTGTCCTTGGTCGATTCGGCTGGATGGTACCAGGCGGTACCGGCCTGAACCGTTCAAGTGTTACTGGGACTTCCAACAGGCATCTTTTGCTTGGGCTTCTGGTCGAATAGGACGGTGTCCTCGCCGTTATAGACCAAAAAGTGTTTTCCTTTTGCCCGGGCAATCATCGTAACTCCCAGGTCCTGTGCGAGCTCCAAACCCATGTAAGTGATGCCTGACCGGGATATCAGTACTGGGATGCCCATATGAGCGGTCTTCATCACGATCTCAGATGTCAGTCTGCCAGTCGTGTAAAAAAACTTGTCGTTTCCAGATATGCCTTCAAGCCACATTTCTCCTGCGATCGTGTCGGTCGCATTGTGTCGCCCCACATCCTCGACGAAGTGCAGAATCTGATCGCCATCACACAGCGCGCAGCCATGCACCGCACCGGCGGCACGGTAGATCTCGTTATAGCTGTTTATCGCCTTTAATAGAGCATAAATCGTTGATTGACGAACTTGTACCCGCGGCAGGCGTGTGTCATACAGTTTGTCCAGGGTGCAACTGAAAATGGTACCTTGCCCGCAGCCGCTGGTCACGATCCGTTTGGAGATCTTTTCATGCAGATCGACAATACCCCCACCGTGTGTGGTCGACACGTGCACTGTTTCGCGCTCCCAATCCACTTTGACTTGCGCCACTTCGTTGATATCTTCAAGCAATCTCTGGTTGCGTAGATAACCTAGGGTGAGTTTCTCCGGGTAAGTGCCCAAGGTCATCAGCGTGACGACTTCAGCGTCATCTACTTTTATCGTCAGTGGGAATTCCCCTGCAATGTTGAGATCCCGCGAGTTGCCGAATTCATCACGGGCGCTTACCGGATGCGTGGGATCAAGTCCCTCGTCAGACATGACAGGCCGATATAGGGCGTCTGTATTTTTCCTTGTAGCGGTCATGGTTTTACGACGGGTATATTGAGTTAGCGCGGCGTGGGCGGTTATAGTGAACGCTTGCGAGGCTACAGGCAACCCCCATTTTTTAATGACCACACGATACCCAGTTTCGATAATCATTGAGCGCACGTTTTATCCGGACAAGGCCTGGATGACAGACAGTTGGTCAGCTATTGGTGTGATTCCTGCCGCGCAAAGTGAATCCGAGATCGTGCGTTCGAGTATCTATCAAAGTGACCAGGCCGAGCAATTTCTCTACACGGGCTATAGTATCGAGCTCTTTGCCGATGAGGCCGAGAGCTATTACGCTAACCTTTCCGGGAATCATCCGGGTGTTTTTGTGGTGTGCGAGCAAGAGGAAGACGATGAGCTTCGCCCGTTACTGACGACCCTCAGCTACGATGAGATGGCCTCGTACATTGAGGTAGATACACCGGTGTTTGATCTGCCGATTCCACCTCCCGTCTATGAATGGGTCGAGGCTTGGGTGCTCGAAAACTATCAGCCCGAGCGAAAGAAAAAGCGAACCAGGCAGAAGTGGGCAGATGAAAGCTGGAAACCGTTACGTGATCCGGTAGGGCGTTGAGCGTGGCGATATACGGGTATAGAAGAGTATGAGTGAGCCCCGTAGTGATTTCCTTAGCCGCTGGTCACGGCGCAAGGCCTTGCAACAAGAGGAAACGGACCAGCTGACTATCAGCGAAGGTGCTGGTCAAGAGGATGAGTTGCCAGCAGTGGCCGAAGAAGAGGAAGCGCCTGCGTTGACCGACGCTGATATGCCGCCATTAGAAACTTTGGGCGAAGACGACAGCTACAGTGACTTTCTTTCACCCGAGGTAAGCGAAAAACTACGCAAGGTTGCGTTGCGCCAACTGTTTCACGGCGCCGGTTTTAATATCCGCGATGGTTTAGATGACTACGATGAAGATTTCACCATCTTTAAACCTTTAGGCGACATGATTACCGCGGATATGCGACATCGCGAAGAGATGCTCGAGCGCAAAGCCAAAGAGGCTTTGGCCCGGAAAAATGAAGATTCCGGTGATTCAATAACAGCGATCGCCGAGGAAGATGACTCTGATGAGGGCCCGCCAAGCGATGAGGAGGCTTATGACGCGGATGCCACAGATAGTGATTTAGTCGAACATCCCAGTGATGTTGAGTCAGGGCGTGCCCAACCTGGCGTTAGCGAGAACGATGAAAAAGTGGCACTAGTAGACCGGTCAATCGATGATGACTCAAGCCAGAACCCGAAGAACTCCAAGAACAACGAGAACATTTCATGAGTGTTATTTCTGTAGAGCAGGTTAGCAGTTTTTTGGGATTTAATTTACCTGCCGAGTCTCCCCAACAAGAAGCCCGTTTGCACGCCCTCACCATTGCACTGCAGAGCGATGCTGCACCGACGTCACTGGTCTCTTATAACTCCAGCGGCATTGTTGCTCTGATAGGTCCGCTACCCTCTGCGCTGGCTGTAGTCGAGGAGTTACCCGATGTTGCAGGCTGTTTAATCCTTGCAACCCAGGGTGGTGAATCGGGCGGCACCGAAACACGGGAAGTTGCTGGGCGGCCGGTACCCATTATCTATGGTCAGCCCAAAACCGTCGCCGGATTCCTGGGGAAATTCAGTATTGTCGTGGCGCGGGATGACGGCGAGGTGGATCTTGCCAAGGCGCTGGATTTATCTGGCGGATATCTTGATATTGTTCTGGACCTTTCCCGCGAGCCAATGTTGGCAAATGAGATCCTGCCGCCCGGATATTTTGCGCCGCGGGGCGACAACGAGGCGCTCGATCAGGCTTGTCAGGAAATCGCGGAACTGACAGGCCAGTTTGAAAAGCCCCGGTATGTGTTATACGACCCGGATATTTGTGCTCACGGCTCACGGGGCATCACCGGTTGTCGGCGCTGTCTTGAGGTCTGCCCTGCAGATGCCATTGTCACCAATGGCGAGAAGATCGAGGTAGAGCCACATCTATGTCATGGCATGGGTTCGTGCGCTGCGGCTTGTCCTACCGGGGCGCTGGCTTACGCCTACCCGGGCCGTACAGATACGCTGGATAATATACGACGCG
>CBFIBN010000033.1:0-15151 GCA_965660775.1 Arenicellales bacterium
CGCTATTGCTGACTTCCAGCCCGCGTTTCAAGCCGTCACTTGATCCCATGGCAATGCTTCGCACAATGCCGTCACCCAGTTGTTGCTGGACTTCCAGTGTCAGGCCCGTTTCGCTGACATTGAGGGCGTCGTATACCCGCGGTACCGACCCGCGTGGGAACTCAATGTCCACCACGGCGCCGATAATTTCAACGATGTTGCCGGTGCTCATAGCATGTTTCCTCGTAAAGGTTCCTTGTCTTTTCCTGGGCAGGATCGAGCGCTAAACCGCCGCTGCGCCGCCAACAATTTCAGATATTTCCTGGGTAATGGCTGCCTGGCGCGCCTTGTTATAGACCAGCTGCAACTCATCAATCAGGTTGCCCGCGTTATCAGACGCAGACTTCATCGCCACCATTCGCGCCGCCATCTCGCAAGCAATGTTCTCAACCACGCCGCGGTAGATCAGCGACTCGACGTAGCGCATCATCAGCGCATCAACTACCTCGCGGGCATCTGGCTCGTAGAGGTAATCCCAGTGCTGCTCGAGGCGCTCGTCCGGCTCGGATGCCGCTACTGGAATCAACTGGTCGACCCGAGGCTGCTGCGTCATGGTGGTGACAAAACCATTGTGCGCTAAGAACAGCCGATCAATACGTCCATCGGTAAACCCGTCCATCATAATCTTCATGGCGCCAATCAATTCGGCCAACTGCGGCCTGTCGCCAAGATGGGTTGCCTCCGAGACGATGTTCACGCCCAGGCGTTTAAAAAAACCCAGGCCTTTGCTGCCGATGATGGTCACATCGATATCGACGCCTTTATCGCGCCACTCGGTCATCGCATTAATCACTTGGCGAAACAGATTGATGTTGAGGCCGCCACAAAGGCCCCGATCACTCGAAACCACGATGAAACCCACGCGTTTGACCTCGCGAGTCTTGGTATAGCTGTGCTTATACTCAAGGTTAGCCTGCGCCAGGTGCGCCATTACATTACGCATCTTCCCGGCATAGGGGCGAGCCTGGTTCATCCGCTCCTGGGCGCGACGCATCTTGCTCGCAGCGACCATCTGCATCGCTTTTGTGATCTTCTGAGTATTCTGGATACTCTTGATCTTGGTCCGGATTTCCTTGGCGCCTGCCATATCGTGATGCTCCGCGAGTTAGCCTGAACGCTTACCAGCTGCCGTTGGTCTTGAAGTCCTTCAGCGCGTCGTGCAACTTGGCAACCACTTCGTCGTTATAGGCCTGATCACGATTCAGCTCGTCCATAAAATCACCGCAGTGGCTCTTCATATGGCTCTGCATCGCCTGCTCAAACTCCACAACTTTACGATTCTCAACGTCATCGAGGTAACCTTCGTTAATTGCGAAAAGGCTGACTGCCATTTCTGCAACCGACATGGTCGAGTACTGTTTCTGTTTCATCAGTTCGGTCGCGCGCTCGCCCCGCTCGAGCTGTTTGCGAGTCGCTTCGTCAAGATCAGAAGCAAACTGGGAGAAGGCTGCCAGTTCACGGTACTGTGCCAGTGCGAGGCGAATGCCGCCGCCAAGTTTCTTTATCAGGCCACACTGAGCTGCGCCGCCGACACGGGAAACCGACAGGCCGGCATTAATCGCGGGCCGAATGCCGGCGTTGAACAGGTCCGTCTCGAGGAAGATCTGACCATCAGTAATTGAGATCACATTGGTCGGCACAAAGGCTGATACGTCACCTGCCTGGGTTTCAATAATGGGCAGCGCCGTCAACGATCCGGTCTTGCCCTTAACTTCGCCTCCGGTACGCTTCTCAACTTCTTCTGCGTTGATACGCGCGGCCCGCTCGAGCAATCGTGAATGCAGGTAAAAAACATCTCCGGGGTAAGCCTCACGGCCTGGCGGTCGACGCAGCAGGAGGCTAACCTGCCGGTACGCCCAGGCCTGTTTGGTCAGGTCATCGTAAATAATCAAGGCATCTTCGCCGCGGTCGCGGAAATACTCGCCCATGGCGCACCCGGAGTACGGAGCGATGTACTGCATGGCTGCAGACTCGGCTGCCGATGCGGAAACTACGATGGTGTGCGCCATCGCGTCGTGCTCTTCTAACTTGCTGACTACAATGGCCACCGAGGATGCTTTCTGGCCGATAGCGACATAAATACACTTAACGCCCGTACCCTTCTGGTTGATGATGGTATCGATCGCGACCGCGGTTTTGCCGGTTTGGCGATCGCCGATGATAAGTTCACGCTGGCCGCGGCCGATCGGCACCATCGAGTCGATGGATTTGAGGCCAGTCTGCATCGGCTCAGACACTGACTGGCGGGTGATGACGCCTGGCGCGATGCTCTCGATAGGCGATGTGGTTTCCGACTCAATCGGGCCCTTGCCGTCAATGGCTTGGCCAAGCGAATCCACAACGCGTCCGAGCAAGCCTGTGCCTACCGGCACCTCGAGAATTCGTCCGGTGCACTTGACCGTATCACCTTCAACGATATGTTCGTAGTCTCCCAGTATTACAGCGCCCACCGAGTCCTGCTCGAGGTTAAGCGCCAGGCCAAAGGTGTCGTTGGGAAACTCCAACATCTCACCCTGCATAGCGTCAGCCAGACCATGCACACGGCTAATCCCATCAGTAAGACTGACCACGGTACCTTCGGTACGTGCCTCAGCTCCGGCATCAAAATCCTTTATCCGTTCCTTGATCAGTTCGCTGATTTCGGAGGGGTTCAGTTGCATAGCCATTCTTTAATTCCTCGTGAAGCCGCTTGCAGCGCCTGTATCAGGCGCCAACTGCAGCTGCCAATTTCTCGAGCCGGGCCCGAACTGAGTCGTCAATAACAAGATCGCCAGCGCGGATGACTGCGCCGCCAATCAGTGATTCATCTGTGCTAACTGTTAACTCCACACGCCGACCTAGCCGCTTTTCCAGAGCCTGGGTAATACGCTGACGGTGCTCGTCGGGTACTGCGAGCGCGCTCTCAAGATGTGCCTGGACCGTGCGCTCTGCATCGGCTCGTAGCAGTTCGTACTGCTCTGCAACCGCGCCAAGCACGTCAAGCCGTCGATTGCGAGCCAGCAGCCGCACCAGGTTTCTACCAACATCATCCAGCAGCTCACCGCAGCTGTCGATCACGATTGTGGCAATCTCTTCGCGGGCCACGCGTGGATGGGAGAAAAGAGTGCTCACCTGTGGCTGGGTCGCTATCTCGGCTAACGCATGCAACACCTCCGACCAACGTGCATAGTCGCCAGAGTCCCGGGCCAGCTCAAATACGGCCTGGGCGTAGGGGCGGGCAATGCTGGATATTTCTGACACGGTAGCTGTGAATTGGTTGGATTGGTGTGCGTTACAGTTCGGCCGTCAGATCATCTAGCATCTGTGCATGGGCGCTGGAATCAACCTCGCGGGCCAAAATCCGTGATGCACCGGCAACTGCCAGTGTGGCTAACTGCCCCCGCAGAGACTCGCGGGCCAGATTGGTCTCTTTCTCGATCTCACTACGAGCCGCAACCAAAATACGCTCGCCTTCCACTCGGGCATTGCCCTTGGCTTCTTCGATCATCTCAACCTCGCGGCGTTCTGCTCGGCGGATGATCTCCTGCGCCTGCTCCTTGGCTTCAGTCGTTACCTGTGCAACGTGTTCCTGGGCTCTGGCTTTTTCCCGTTGCCCTTCTTCAGCTGCAGCCAAGCCATCAGCGATCTTGGTCTTTCTTTCGTTGAGCGCCGAGATAATCGGCGGCCAGACGAATTTCATGCAGAACCAGACGAAAATAACAAAAGCAATGCTCTGACCGATCAGCGTCAGGTTGATATTCATAGCCTGTACCTTGTAACGGGTGGTCAGCCGCCGACTACGGCGAACATGATGTACAGCGCGATCGCTACACCGATGATCGGGATAGCATCGACGAGGCCCATCACAATAAAGAACTGGGTGCGAAGCATCGGCAACAGTTCAGGCTGGCGGGCAATACCCTCAAGAAAGCGGGCGCCCAAAACACCAACGCCTACGCCAACACCTATGCCGGCAAGACCGAGCAGCACCGCGCCGGCAACGTAGAGTAGAGCTATTTCCATGAGTTTCTCCTGTAGGAAGTTGTCAGGTTAGGTCAGATGTAAACCGAATAAAGAAAACTAGTGATGGCTATGGGCCATCTCCAAATACACAATAGTCAGTGTCATAAAGATGAAGGCCTGCAGCAATACGATCAGTATATGGAACACTGCCCACGCCCACTGCAACACCCCCCCGGCGATCGCCAGTACCGCGCCGCCAGAAAACAATAGGGCAATTAGGATAAAAATCATCTCCCCGGCAAACAGATTACCGAACAGGCGCAGTGACAGCGATATGGGCTTAGATATTAAGCTGACGAACTCAAGGAAGAAGTTCGCCGGTACAAACAGAATTTTGAGGATCGGATTTTTAGCCTGGAAAGGTTGCATGGTCAGTTCGGCCGCAAACCCGCCTACGCCTTTTATCTTTATGCTGTAGAAGAGCGTCAAAACGAACACGCCCAGCGCCATACCGAAGGTCGCGTTTGGATCAGTAGTGGGCACCACTTTCATATATTCGATGCCCATCAGGTGAGCGATCTGGGGAATCCAGTCAACCGGCACCAAATCCATGGTGTTCATCAGTAGCACCCAGACAAACAGCGTCAGGGCCAGCGGTGCGACCAGATCGCTCTTGTGTGAAAACGATCCACGAACGTTTTCGTCCACGAACTCGACGATCCACTCGACGAAGTTGAGAAACCCGCTGGGGATCTGTGCGCTTGCGCGTTGTGCCGCTTTTCGAAAACCCCACAGGAACAGGGCTCCGAGCAATATAGACCAAAACATGGTATCAAGATGGATTGCCCAGAATCCCATCGCCTTGGCTTCGGCGGCGCCATGGGCAACGCCCCAGCTGCCATCCGCATGCTGCCCATAGGTCAGATTCTGCAGATGGTGTTTAATGTATTCGGTGGTGGTTTGCGCGTCGCTTGCCATGTCTAAGTGTCGCTACTTTGTACGTACAGTGATCGCCCCGAGGGTTGCCGCGAGCAAGGCTGTGATCAGCCCTGTCAGGAAACCTGCAATCGCCAGATCCTTTATCAATGCGAATGCCAGCGCGCATAGAGCGCCGGTAATCACCAATTTGCCAAATTCCGCTCGGTACAGGTTGAGCAGTTCCCTCTCGGCCGATGTATCGGCTGGGGAAGCGTAGACCCGCCAAACCGCGTACACATTTGCCAATAACCCAGCGCTACCACCCAGTAGTGCCGAGCGTGCCTGTCCCTCGGTCAATAGCGCTAACAGCACAACTACACTACCAACCGTAATGGCCGCAACGCCAAGAATCCGCCAGAGAGTTTTGCCAACCGGCGTTTCCGCCTGGGCTTTGCACGCTACTGCCATCTGGGTGCCGGAAACCTCGGCTGAGCCCGGGGGCCAAACGGTTATTTGCCCCCGTGAGCTATTTGCACTGCAACAAAGGGTCGCGCAGTATAGGGGAGTGCCCCGGCGAGGGTCAATCCTATATCCCAATAAACAGCCGTTATCTGGCTCAAAAAAGCCGCGTCGACCAAATTCGGGCGCAAGAGCCGTATCCGCGGGCCAAATCGTGCTCAGCAGATCAATTCGGCCCAGCGCGCGCGCAAACTATCAGCATTCGTATATCCAGCACACAAAAGACCATAGCGGGAATTACCCTCATCACCCTCGCAGCACCAGATGACGGTAGGAAATCCGGTCACACCAAAAGTGCGCACTGTTGCTAATTCATCGGCAAAGGTCTTTTGTGTCTGCGCCGCCGTGAGATCACGGGCAAATTGCCCGCTATCGATTCCAATTTCATGGGCGATCGCAATCAGAGTATCGGCATCAGAAGGGTTGCGGGCCTCAAGAAAGTACCCACGCTGTATCGCCTCATACATGGTTGATCGGGCACATCGGTCCTGCAGCCCTGCCGCTATCACGGCCCGGCAAGCCGGATAAGTAGTCCGACGCGGCTTGCACGTCTCCCAGAACTCGAAATTAAACAAGGCACCAGTCCGATCGGCCACAGTACGCCAAGCGTTTTGAACATATTGACGAGTCGGAGCATCCATGGCCCGATCCGTGTCTGGGGCTAAACCACCCATCAGATCGATGATCTGAACCGATGATGGCAATTCTTCGCGCAATGCATGCCAAACCGAACTAAATCCCCAACACCAACTGCACATCGGATCGACGATTAGGTAGAGCGTCATCTTCATATTTCAGCCCAAATTGCGCTTTATGGAGATATAGATTGTTTCGTCTTGTTATCGGCCAGATTCTGGCCCATCCTCAATATAGCCAAGCGTATTTGCGACAACTACCCCAGTTAACCTTTTATTAAGGAGGGCCCTATGTCAAGTACACCCACTGTATCCGATACCCAAAGGCGTCTGCTACTGCAGTCTTTAACAATGGGCGGCGCAGTCCTGGCCGCGACCAGCACCGTAGCGGCGGCTGGCCAAACCAGCAGCGAGTTATCCGACAAAACCTTACAGGACCACCTCACCGTCAACCACCGCCACAAGTTCCTGATCGGACCGATGGAGGTAGACGTTAATATTAATGATGACACCAAGATTGCCGAGATCAGCCTGCACCCGTTCTTTTCGAAAACCATGGCGTTCATGCAATTGACTCTGAGCGAGTCAAAGGGAATTCTGGACATCAAACGTGGCTTCCACTTCCCTGAACTGGGTTGGGGCGGAGAGATGGAGTGCGGTATTGATTTTGCCGAGCACCGATTTGCCACCCACATCGAACTAGAAACACCGTTCGGAAACTTCAAGAAAGGCCCGATCTTGCAATGGAGCTAAAGACATGACCGATCAACGGCAAGTCATCTAGAGATATCCTGCGCAGTTTCGCCGTCTGCACCACGTTACATAGAAATTAAACCTCTTTTTAAAGACGGCGCGGGCTGCGCCGAGCCAGTCGTTTTTGCCTTGTTGCCAAGGTCGCTGTCGAGCGGTCGCGAAAGATGCTTTACCAAGGCATATCAAGCCTTGTTATTTCAATTCAGGAGTCGTCGAAAACGCGGTTACGCGTGCTAGAATTTTAGCGTTTTCTATTCCCTCGTATGGTTGACCCAATGGACATTGAACACGCGCGCTTTAATATGATCGAACAGCAGATCAGGACCTGGGAGGTGCTGGATTCTTGGGTGTTGTCAACGCTGCAGGACTTTCACCGCGAAGATTTTGTCCCTGCCGGATACACGGATCTGGCGTTTGCAGATATTCAGATACCTATCGGCTACGGCCAAACCATGATGGAGCCCAGGCTTGAAGCAAGGCTGCTGCAGGCTCTGGCTCTCACTGGCGATGAATCCGTTCTTGAAATCGGAACCGGCACGGGTTACATGACCGCATTATTGGCGCGTTGTGCCAAAACGGTGACTAGCGTTGATATCCATGGTGATTTCCTGAAAGGCGCAGCACAGCGTCTGAGAAAAACAGGTATTAACACGGTCACCCTTGAGCAAGGAGACGCGGCGGATGGCTGGAAGCCGCGATCCACCTGGGACGCTATTTTGCTGACGGGTTCCGTTCCTGAAATTCCACCTGCGTTTGAAAGGGCCGTGGCAAAAAATGGCCGCTTGGTTGCAGTGGTTGGACAGGATCCAATTATGGAGGCCATAATCATCTCTCGAGACGCCGATGGGGCCTTGTCACGCCAATCTCTTTTCGATACCCATGTGGCGCCGTTGATCAACACACCTCCAAAGCGCGCTTTTGAGTTCTGATGGGCGCGGGTATCCGATTCATGAAACTACTCCAACTGCTGCATCGACCGGGCTTGCTGGTATCTGCCATTATCCTCAGCATTGCTTCGGTTAACGCTCAAGAAAACCCGATCTACACTGTTCAGTCGGGCGATACGCCGTGCGAGATCGCGGAGTTTTTTCGAGTGCCCTGCGCTGAGCTCATTAATGAAAACGACCTTGGCGCCGACCCAATCATTTATACCGGACAAATACTCAAAGTGCCTTTGCTCGGCACAGCCGGCACAAACACTGACGACATTGCACAAACCCAAACCCAGGCTCAGGCTCAAACACAGGACACCAGCCCGGTAGAGGTGACAGAAGTGGCAGCGGCATCAACCGATAATGCCGCTACGATAAATTTAGCGGACCTGGTCACCGTCTACCGACTGGCCAAGGCCAGCGACCCGGTTTTTGCAGCTGAAGGTTACCGTCACGATGCGGCGGCTGAAATCCTCCCCTTGTCCCGAGCCGCCTTGAGGCCACAGTTAACAGCGGCCGGCGCCCTTACCAGCGCATCAACCGACAGCCTTGATACGACATCTGCGTCTGTTTCGCTTTCACAAACACTATATAACCGCGCCAGTTCGGTGGCAGTAAAGCAGGCAGATCAGCAAACCGAACAAGCAGCACTTGTATTTGCCGTTGCCACCGAATCTCTGATCACTCGCACCGTCAACGCCTACTTCTCGGTGCTTGCCATGCAGGATAATGTTGAGCTATCCCAAAGCAACCAGCGCGCGATTGGTCGCCAACTCGAACTGGCGGAACAGCGTCTTGAAGTCGGCCTGGGCACCCGGACCGATTTGTTTGATGCGCGCGCTCGGTATGAAAATGCCCTGGCCGACACCATTGAGGCAGAGAAACTGTTGGACGACGCCCGCCAGGTCCTAATTTCGCTGGTCGGTGAGGATATGGGTGAATTACATCCTTTAGCGAAAACGGCCCAACTGACACCGCCCCAACCGGATGACGCGGAGCAATGGGTGGCGCGCGCACTCAGTGACAACCGAACCCTCAAGGCAAAATCTCTGGGGATATCACTTTCATCGCTCGAAATCGACCGACAACAAGCGCAACGCTTGCCCGACGTGGGCCTGCAATTATCGGGGAATTACAGTGATACCGTCTTAGGCGACGACACCTCGGCGCGAATAACGCTTTCGGTCAACATCCCCTTTTATCAGGGGGGGCACGTCAACGCCCGAGTGCGCGAGGCCGCCGAAAACCGCAATGCGGCCCGCTCTGATTACGAGGCGGCATCCCGAGATATCCGTCGCGATACCCGTCAGACTTTTCTTGGGATCAAGAGTCGGCTGCGCCGGGTGGCTGCGCTGGCCGAGGCGGTTCGAGCGGGGGAAAACGCGTTGCTGGGTAAAGAAGAAAGCTTCGCCGCTGGCCTGACTACCAATATTGCTGTTCTGGATGCGCAACGCGACCTTTTTCGGGCGGAGCGCAATTACACGAAAGAGCGTTACGAATACATCATGCAAATGCTGCAACTGGAACGCTTGTCAGGTGATCTCGATGAGAACGATGTGAGCCGTGCCAACGCCTGGCTCACTGGCCACAACTAGCGCCCTTGTCCTGCTTGTCCTGGGCCGGGCCGCTAGCGTAACGCAAACACCACTCGGCCGCTGCCAAAGGGTGTCTCGAAACTAGCTTCGAAGCGGCCAGTCGTATCCGGCTCCACAGCAAGTCCTATTGACCCTAACGCCAGCAAGTCTCCAGGCTTTAGAAATCGACCCCTTTTCTGCAGTAGTTGCTTGAGTTCAAGCACAGCCTGTAATGGGCCTGTACCGGTCGCCAGCCCCCTGCCGTGACTGATGGTTTTTCCATCCTTTTGGAAAAGATGCGCAGCGAAAACCCCCGCCCAGTCGTCTGCCGTTATCGGTGATGGAACCACCAGCGGCTGCCCGAGCACCAAGTACCGGACCCCGCCGTTGATGGCGATTAAGGCCGCGGGATCGAAACGTTGCGTAGCCACAAGCAACTGGTCGCGAACTTCTACGGCGGGCAGAACTTCAGAGATTTGAGCTGCCAGGGCCGCTAAGGTGTCTGCCTTGTTGATCCGCTCTGAACCTACCCGCACCAGCAGTTCGAGCTCAACCGACGGGTTGCTGTCGCGCGCGCGATAAAGCGTCGCACCACTAGAGGTAACCATATTCTCAAGCAATACTGTGCTGAGCAGCGCCCCATCGGCGGCGCTGTCCCGCTGATATCCTGCGACCGACCCGTAGTCTGGCGCTAGATTCATCATCAGAAAATCCTGCACCTCGATCGCCTTTGAAACCGCCAGATCCGGTAAAGGGCTCGCCAGCCGCTGTCGCTCGACATAGGCCTTTAGCGCCAGGGCCAAAGTTTCCTGAGCCGCGTTGCCTTGAGCCGTTGCCGACAAGAACAATCCACTCGCTAGGGCGAGGGTCGCCAGAATACACAGTTGCCTTTTCATCGATGGGTATTCTGACTAAATCCGAAGGCGTTCGCAGCACAAAGCCGCCTTTGATTGAAAATCGCTCCCTAAGCCCTTACCCAACATTGGCCCCGTCACGTATACTACAGTCATGCCTTATAGCGGCTCGATCGACACCAAACAGCGTGCCAAATTGTGTCTCAAGGTCATCACATGACCCTGGATGCGTCACCCCGTCATCGCAGCCGCGTCAGTATTACCGAGGCCGGTCGCCTTTTCGGAATATCAACCAACACGATTCGGCGACGGGTCAAAAAAGGCCACCTGACCCCTTTCCAACGCCAAGATCCTGGTGGGAGACCTCGCTATCTTTTCGATATCACCGATATGATCCGTGTATTTGGAGAGCCGGAATCCACACCAAGTGTCACGTCTGGAACTAGTGACACCGACATCCCAAGTCACGTTACAGGTCAAAAAACGACGGAACAAGCGGTGCCTTCAGCGCAGCTGAACCGGCTACAGCAGGAACATGCAGCCCTGAAAGCTCGCTTTGAAGCGCAAAGCCGGCATCTTGAAGATCTTCAGCGACTGCTGACGCCGCGATTGGTCTCGCCTGACTCGGTTGGTCAGCGGGCTGCCCGCTACATGGGTGAACTTGCCCGAGCCTTCCGAGGCCAGGACCGTTGAGCACTCAAAGCATTTTTTCGGGCCGGGCCGGCCCCTTGAGGCACGCACTGATGGTGATTTTAGTGCTGGCCTTAGCCCACTCGGCGAGCGCCGGGCCCCCGTCCGATCCACTCGAGCCATTTAATCGAGCAATGTACACATTCAACGATGTCTTCGACCGTGCGCTGGTCAAACCTCTCGCTACCGGCTACCGGTATATCATTCCAAGCCCGGTTCGCCGAGGAGTGGGTAATTTTTTCAGCAACCTGCGTGAGCCAACCACGCTTATTAATGACCTGCTGCAAGGTAAGCCCGCTCGGGCTCGTCAAACTCTGGATCGCTTTTTGTTAAATAGCTCGATCGGGCTTTTCGGCCTTATAGATATTGCAACGCCACTGGGAAAGCCGTCTCACGAAGAGGATTATGGGCAGACGCTCGCCGTGTGGGGAGTACCCAGCGGGCCCTATCTGGTCCTGCCTTTTTTGGGCCCCAGCACAGTGCGAGACTCGATCGCCAAGATACCGGAATTCTATATTGCTGACCCTTTGTGGGATCCGGGCAATCTAACGGTTACTGTGGCTCGTTTTGGCCTTCGGTTAATAGATCTTCGTTCAGGACTGCTTGGAGTTGACCGAATACTGCAGATGCAAGTGGACCCCTATCTGTTTCTGCGAGAGACGTACCTGCAGCAAAGAAGCGCACAGATTGGCGATGGCGCCATCCTTGGAGAAGGGCGCGCTGGGGAGTTGGAAAAACTGCTGCTGGAAGAGTGACGCGGACCAGGATCTAGATTGGCAACCTGGGCAATAGGCGATATTCAAGGCTGCGATGCGGCCCTTGATCGTTTACTTAAAACCATAAGCTTTGACTCACAAACTGACCGTTTGTGGCTGGTTGGCGATCTTGTAGGGCGCGGGCCGGATTCTCTAGCAGTGCTGGACCGGTTGATTGACCTTGGACCGTGCGTCGTCAGTGTGCTCGGCAACCATGACCTGCATTTTCTGGCTGTCGCGGCAGGCGTTCGATCAGCCAAGGCTGTGGAAAAACTCGATCACCTCCTCGCCCATCCGAGCTTACCGAAATATGTTAATTTCGTTAAAAATCAATCACTTATTCATTTTTGTTCTAAGTTGCACGTGGTAATGGTCCATGCCGGTGTTTACCCAAAGTGGACAGTGGACCAAGCGATTGCTCTGGGGGGCGAAGTGAGTGATGCACTACGTGGAGCACAGTGTGAAGAGTTCTTGTGCCACATGTACGGCGACACCCCAAAATGCTGGGATCCAGCGTTGTCAGGATGGGAGCGATTGCGTTTCATCACCAACACGTTCACCCGTATGCGAGTTGTTGATCAACACGGATGCCTGGATCTGAATTACAAGGACGACGCTGCAACTGCGCCGTCGGACCTGAGGGCGTGGTTTGATATTCCCAATCCCGGCCTGTCACACTACCGGGTCATCTTTGGTCACTGGGCTGCTAGCGGCTTGGTGAACCATCCCCCTTACCTGGGCCTTGATACCGGTTGTATCTGGGGGGGGCGTCTCAGTGCTGTACAGCTTGAGGCTGGACACGTTAACATCGTCTCGGTGTCCTGTGACCCAGCTTGAGCCGAGAATGCCTACATGAGCAACCCCTATGAAATCGATATCGAAGTGGAAACGTCCTATATGGCAGACCACTCCGAGCCCGAAAAAGATCGATACGTATTTGCGTACACGATCACCTTGGTCAATCGAGGCTCTATTTCAGCCAAACTGCTAACGCGGCGCTGGATTATTACGGATGCGGACAACCGTATTGAAGAGGTTGAGGGGGAAGGGGTAGTAGGTGAACAGCCTACCCTAAAGCCAGGAGAGGGTTTTCGTTACACCTCCGGGGCAGTCGTTGAAACTCCGGTAGCGACAATGCACGGCAGCTACAAAATGCTGGCTGAAGACGGAAACACTTTCAACACCGATATTCCGCAGTTTGTCCTCTCAGCGCCTCGGATATTGCACTGAAGTAATTGATTTATAACAGGTTTTATATATCTAGGTTACTTACTGAAAAAGCGTTTCGCTGAATAAACTTTCGCCGTGGCTCTACTTCGTCACCCATCAGCACCGTAAATACTTCATCCGCACTGACGGCGTCCTCAATCTGGACTTGCGATAACCGGCGCTGGCTGGCGTCCATCGTGGTCTCCCATAACTGGTCTGGGTTCATTTCACCCAGGCCCTTGTATCGCTGGATACTAAGGCCGCGCCGCGCTTCTTTCATCAACCAGGCAAGCGCTCCGGAGAATCCTGTCTCCTGTTGCTCGCGCTGGCCTCGACGCACCTTCGGCGCTGACCCAACATTATCTCGCAGGCGCTCACCAAGTGTAGATAATGATTCGTATTCGGTAGATTCAAAAAACTCCCCGCTAAACCGACTCTGCCGATAACGTCCGTGGCGCTCGCTGTCGACTACGAGCGCTGCTGCTGCCCCTTCCAAATCCCACGAAACACGATACGTTGGCCCACCGGTCGAGCGTCCACCGGTGTTTAATGATTCTGCAAGCGCCCCGGCCAAAGACTCTCGTTTTTCTTGAGTCACAAGGTCGGCACCATGAAAGCGCTTCTGACGAGCCAATCCCCACAGCACCTCGGTCTGGTATCGCCGTGACATGCGTGTGATGGCGGACTCGACCGAAAAATATTCGGTGCAAAGCGCTCGCAGTGTCACTCCTTCGAGTGAGGCCCCTTTGCCATCCCCGGGTGTCAGCACGGCATTATCCAGAGCAAGGTCCAGCAATATCCGGCGTAACTCCTCGTCATCTTTGACATAGGTTGCTTTTTTTCCGGCTGTGACTTTGTACAGCGGCGGCTGGGCGATATAAACGTGGCCGCGCTCGATCAACTCGGGCATTTGGCGATAGAAAAACGTGAGCAAAAGAGTCCTGATGTGTGACCCATCTACATCCGCATCGGTCATGATAATGACCCGGTGGTAACGTAACTTGCTGACATCAAAATCATCCACACCAATCCCGGTGCCGAGCGCCGTAATCAGCGTGCCGACCTCCTCTGAAGCCAACATTTTGTCGAAACGGGCTTTTTCTACGTTTAGGATCTTGCCTTTGAGCGGCAAAATTGCTTGAAATCGCCGATCCCGAGCCTGCTTGGCTGACCCTCCTGCGGAATCCCCCTCTACCAGATAGATCTCGCACTGAGCTGGGTCTTTCTCCTGACAATCAGCTAACTTACCCGGCAAGCCTCCAACTTCTAGAGCGCTCTTGCGTCGAGTCATTTCTCGAGCCTTACGGGCCGCATCGCGGGCTCTCGCCGATTCGGAGATCTTCTCGAGAATCATCCGTGCCTCGGCGGGACGTTCAAGCAAAAAAGTGCTCAAATGCTCGTTGACCAGCGACTCTACTGGGCCCCGCACATTCGACGAAACCAGTTTATCCTTGGTTTGCGAGGAAAATTTCGGGTCCGGCGCTTTAATGGAGAGCACTGCTGTGAGGCCTTCCCGGCAATCCTCGCCTCGAAGGCCAATTTTGGTGCGCCGCGCCAATCCTGACTCCTCCATAAATCGCCCCATGGTGCGGGTCATGGCTGCCCGCAATCCTTCCATGTGGGTTCCGCCATCGCGTTGGGGGATATTATTGGTATAGCAAAAAACCGCTTCCTGATAAGAGTCATTCCATTGCAGGGCGAGCTCAACCAGGACTCCATCGCGTTCGGCACGGATATAGCAGGTTGTTGGGTGCAACGGGCTTTTCTTACGGTTGAGATGCGCCACAAAAGCTTCGATACCCCCTTTGTACTCGAAGACATCTTCGGTGTCAGCGCGTTCATCGATCAAACGGTTCCGCACACCCAAATTCAGGAAAGACAGCTCTCGCAGGCGCCGCGCCAGGATATCGTGGTGCATGACCGGATCTGAGAAAATCTCCGAATCCGGCCGAAAATGTACTTCGGTGCCGGTCCGATCAGTATCACCAATCACTGAGAGAGGGCCCCGGGCCAGGCCTCTTTCGTACTCCTGGCGGTATATTTTCCCATCGCGGTGAATGGTCAACCGCAGGTAGGACGATAGCGCGTTCACCACCGACACTCCTACGCCATGCAGGCCGCCAGAGACCTTGTAGGAGTTCTGGTCAAATTTTCCGCCTGCGTGTAATTGAGTCATGATGACTTCAGCTGCGGAACAGTTTTCTTCAGGAATCATCCCAGTGGGAATTCCGCGACCGTCGTCATTGACGGTTATGGTTTCATCAGCATGGATTGTGACCGTGATCTCGCTGCAGTATCCAGCGAGCGCCTCGTCGATAGAGTTATCCACCG
>CBFIBN010000034.1:0-14881 GCA_965660775.1 Arenicellales bacterium
CCAGATCCGAACGTAAGCGCATCAGGATAGGCTGGGTTTCAGGGTCGCCGAAACGGCAGTTGTATTCCAGAACTCGGGGGGTTCCCGATGCATCGATCATCAGCCCGGCATAGAGGAATCCCGTGTACGGCATATTCTCATCGGCAAGACCTTTTACCGTGGGGTGAATCACATCATCCATGATGCGCTGGTGCAGTGCCGCGGTGACACGAGGTGCGGGTGAGTAGGCGCCCATTCCTCCCGTGTTCGGTCCGCGGTCTCCCGCCTCGCGCGACTTGTGGTCCTGCGATGTTGCCAACGGCAGCACCTGTGTGCCAGCGGTGACACAGATAAAACTCACCTCTTCCCCCTCAAGGAACTCTTCGATCACTAACCGTTGGCCCGCGGCCCCGAAGCGTTGGTGCACAAGGATCTCATCGACCGCCTCCAGCGCTTGCGCCCGGTCATGGGCTACGATAACGCCTTTGCCGGCAGCGAGACCATCAGCCTTAATCACCATCGGCACCGGGTGTGTTCGAATCCAGTCACGGGCGAGCTGCGCGTCCGTAAAAGAGCGCCAGTTAGCCGTTGGGATTTTGTGGCGCTCAAGAAAGGCTTTGGTAAAACTTTTCGATCCCTCCAGTTGTGCCGGGCCGCTACGAGGACCAAAGCAGGCGAGGCCAGCATCACTGAAGCGATCGACGATACCATTGACCAGCGGGACCTCGGGTCCAATAATGGTCAGGTCGATCTGTCGTTTCTGCGCAGCGCCAAGCAGAGCACCGATATCATCCGCTGCAACGGCTAGGTTTTCGACACCCGCCTCGCCATCAGTGCCGGCGTTGCCCGGGGCGACGTATACGACATCGACCCGCGGCGATGAGGCAAGCTTCCAGGCCAGTGCATGTTCCCGACCACCACCGCCGACTACCAGAATTTTCATCTTCAGTGCCGGAAATGGCGCATGCCGGTGAAGACCATCGCCATCTGGTGTTCATTGGCTGCGCTGATTACTTCCTCGTCCCGCTGCGAACCGCCTGGCTGAATCACCGCGCGGATGCCTGCCTGCGCTGCGGCATCAATACCATCGCGGAATGGAAAAAATGCGTCTGAGGCCATAACTGATCCAGCGACTTGAAGGTTTTCATCGGCGGCCTTGATGCCGGCTATCCGCGCTGAGTAGACCCGGCTCATCTGCCCGGCTCCCACGCCAATGGTACGCTGGTCAGCGGCATAGACAATCGCATTGGACTTGACGAACTTGGCAACCGTCCAGGCAAACAGCAGATCGCGGGTTTCTTGTGTAGTGGGTTCACGTTCTGTGACGACCTTGAGATCAGATGTCGTGACCCGGCCCAGATCCTGCTGCTGTACCAGCAGTCCACCCCCCACGCGCTTGAAGTTCTGCTGTGCGAAAGCATCGGCATCGATGGTTCGAACCTGCATTACCCGTACGTTGGGTTTTGTCGACAGGGCGGCCAGTGCTTCACCTGTAAAAGTTGATGCGATAATGACTTCAACAAACTGGCGCTTTAGAATCAGCGATGCGGTGGCGCCATCCAGTTCCTGATTAAAGGCGATGATGCCGCCGAAGGCTGAAGTGGGGTCGGTGTCATAGGCCGCCTGATAAGCATCCATGCCCGTTGTGGCCACAGCGACGCCACAGGGGTTGGCGTGCTTCACGATCACGCAGGCCGTTTCGGCAAAAGCACTGACGCATTCCAGTGCTGCGTCTGCATCTGCGACATTGTTGAACGAAAGCGACTTGCCTTGCAGCAACTCAGCTGATGCCAGCGTGCCAGGCAGCGGCTGATGCTCCTGATAGAACGCAGCCGACTGGTGTGGGTTTTCACCATAACGCATGATTTCGCGGCGAGTGAACTGCAGGTTGAGTGTTGCCGGAAAGCTGTGCCCGTCGTCCTTTGTCAGGTAGTTGGAGATCATGCCGTCATACTGAGCCGTGTGACTGAAGGCTCGCGCCGCCAAGCGTTCGCGAGTCGAGCGTGAAACGCCTCCGGTGTCTTCGATCTCTGTCGCGACGGTGGCGTAATCAGCGTTATCTACGATAACGGTGATCGCCGCTTGGTTTTTGGCTGCAGCGCGCAACATGGTTGGGCCGCCGATGTCGATATTCTCAATGGCCTCGGCCCGAGTGCAGTCTGGTCGGGCAATGGTTTGCGCAAAGGGGTAGAGGTTTACGGCGACAAGATCAATGGGTCCGATATCATGGGCAGCCATCTCATCATCATCGATGCCACGACGACCCAGCAGGCCACCGTGGATGCGCGGGTGTAGCGTCTTTAGCCGCCCACCCATCATCTCCGGAAAACCGGTGTAGTCCGATACTTCTACGACCTCCAGGCCATTGTCCCGAAGCAACTGAGCCGTGCCACCGGTAGAGAGTATCTCGATACCAAGCGCCGCGAGCCGGCCGGCGAATTCGGCGGCGCCGGTTTTGTCAGATAGACTGATCAGTGCCCGTTGTATGGGCATGCGGTCGTTCTCGCTCATGGTGTTTACTCATCATCGCGGTTAAAAAATGTTTCCACCAGCCCGGCTGGACGTGTGCTGCACCTGCCAGCAGGCGTTGTTTCAGCTCAGCCCATACTGGGCGAGTTTCTTGCGTAGCGTATTGCGGTTAATACCCAGCATGCGGGCTGCCCGGGACTGGTTGCCCCTGGTCTGGTGCATCACAGTTTCCAGCAGGGGTTTTTCGATCTCGCCGATAACCAGTGGGTACAGGTTTTGCGCTTCTGTTCCGTCGAGGTCAGCGAAATAGGCAGCCAGTGACTGGCGTACACACTGACCTAGGGGCTGGGATCGGACGGGTTTCATGATTCGTGTGAGGCTAAGTTATCAAAAAAAGCCGTAACCAGTGCCTGTTGGGCGCTTGGACTTGAGGCACGGTTAAACAACCGGCGAAAAGGATTATGCGTGCTAAGCCGTGCAGCGTACCACTGGAAGTGCTTGCGGGCGATCCGCACTCCATCGTCACAGCCGTAGAAACTATACAGCGCGTCCAGGTGACCCCGCAGGGTATCGTATTTTTCTGCCAGTGGCGGATCACCTGGATCCTGGTTTCGATCTAGAAAACTACTGATACGCCCCAGCAGCCAGGGCTGTCCCTGAGCCGCCCGACCGACCATGACGGCATCGGCCCCTGTGGCTTGCAGGACCCGCCGGGCATGCTCAGGGGTATCGATATCACCGTTGGCGATCACCGGGATCGATACTGCCGCCTTGACCTCGGTGATGGTGTCATAGTCGATGGGGCCATGGTATTTGCATTGCCGGCTTCGACCATGAACGGTCAGTGCCCGAATACCGGCTTGCTCGGCAATACTGGCGATTACCGGAGCGTTTCGCGAAACCCTATCCCAGCCGGTTCGCATCTTCAAGGTGACGGGTACATCAACCGACTGAACCACCGCTTCCAGGATCCGTGCCACCAGTGGTTCGTCCCGCATAAGTGCTGAGCCCACCAGTCGCTTGCAGACTTTCTTTGTGGGGCAACCCATGTTGATATCGATAATCTGGGCACCACGGGCGACATTTTCCCGCGCTGCGCTGGCCATTTGTACTGGATCTGCTCCAAGTAATTGCACGCTGATGGGTCCGGTCTCACCATCGTGTGTGGTACGCCGGCGGGATTTTTCGGATTGGCGCAGCTCGGGAGCCGAGGCCACCATTTCACTAACTGCGAGTGCGGCGCCGTAACGCCGTGCCAGGGTGCGATAGGGTTGATCGCTAACCCCGGCCATGGGGGCGGCGAGCACCCTTCCGGCTAGTGTCAGATGGCCAATGGTGAGGCTGGCCAAGGGTTGGTTATCGATAGTGGGATCAGGCATTTTAGGAGCGCACCACGCGCGCGCTAAAACCACTTGCTGCAGGGTCCGGTTGGGCCAGTATCAGTGTGACAACGGCGCTGCGGTCGCCGCCAATGCGCATGGATTCATCAACGACGCTATATTCACGCGGCAAATAACTGCGCCGGCCCAGCACCTTTCCGGATCGGCCATTCAGCGTGAGTTCGAGTGCAGGATAGTCTTGTGCACTATGGCTTCGGTTCTGCAGGTGGACGCGCACAATCAGGGCCTTTGGTCGGTGTCGATGCAGGTCTATGCTGGTATGAGTTACCACGATGGTCGGGCCCGTCAGGGTCTGGGGTAGTTCACAATCGGTATAGCGGCACAAGGCGTTAAGGGCTGGCCGCACTGAGGCAACACTGGCGATTTCTTCCAGCAGGCCAAAGCGTACCTGGGTGAAGAGCGCCAGACACGCAATCAATATACCAGCCAATGGCCAGGCCCACCCGAATCTCTCAGCGGGCGTATTTGCCTGGTGTGGGGGTGCGCTCAGCGCCTCCGTGGGGTTCGTCGCATTGAGTCTGGGCTCGCTGCGCCCGCCCAACATACCATCGAAGTTCTCCCAGACCGGCGGTTCTGATGTGGCGCTCGGTGCCGGTTGCGCCTCGTTCTCTTCTCGACGTCCGCCTACGCCCGTCACCCGTGGGGATTTAAAAGGCCGCAGCTCAGGGTTCGGCGCCACGGCCGAATGTTCAACCGAATCAATCGGTTGAGCCAGCTGCGCTGGATTAGCGACCTGATCGATGAGATTCCAGGCAGCGTTGAAGACTTTGCCACAATCGTTGCAAGTCAGTAGCCCAGCGTCTGATTGCACCTGCTTTGCGGTAACGGCGAGTACCGTGTCGCAGTAACTGCAACGGGTTTGCAATGAGGCGTGTTCGGCAGTGGTCATCGGTCGGTTTCAGCCAGCGGTGCGTTGTCCCTGTAGTGCGATCCAGTCATCGCGCTGCAAGAGTCTGAAATTGTATTGTGCAAATGCCTGCTGCACCCGATCGGCTTGTGCCGGTAGCACCCCGCTGAGAATCAGGGTACCGCCCGGGGACAGATGCCGATCGAGTGTCGGTGCCAGGGAAATAAGCGTGCCCGCAAGGATGTTCGCAAGCACTATGTCGTAATCTAGGTCGTGAGGTAGTTGCTCCACCGACATGACTGACAGGCCATGATTCACTCTATTGCGTTTGGCGTTTTCCTGGGTAGCGGTTAGGGCTCGTGGGTCAAGGTCTACCGCAGTCGCCTGTGTGGCCCCCATTCGCAAGGCCGCAACCGCGAGGATGCCTGAGCCACAGCCCCAATCCAGTACCGAGCAGCCCTTAAGTGTTAATTCTTCGAGCAAGGTCAGGCACAGTTGCGTGGTCGGATGGGTGCCGGTTCCGAAAGCAAGTCCTGGAGTAATAACGAGATTCAAAGCGTTGGTATCGGGAGCAGTCTGCCAGGGGGGGCAAACCCACAACTGGTTGCTGATTTTGATGGGCTGAAACTGGGTTCGGCCGCACAGCTCCCAGTCCTGGTCGGCAAGTTGATCGACTTGTACTGTGGTTTGTTCGCCAATAATCCCAGTGAGCATCGTTGTGCAGGCGCCGACATCCATGCTTGGGTCGAATATTCCGGTTACTGTCTGCAAAGCCCAGCGGGGATCACCGGGTTCGGCTACATCGAACTGCGGCGAGTCGCCAGCGTCTGTTCGGCTCACTGCGATAGCTCCAAATACTTCGAGAGCCTCGTCTACACAGTCCGCCACATCACAGGCCACCGTGACAGAGATTTGCAGCCAGTAGGCTGCAGTTGGCCCTGCTGCGTTTGCGACGGAACGACTGCTCAACTGGATAACTGGCGTTCCAGGTAATGAATATCCAGCGCCTGTTGCCGGAAGGCAGCATCGTTTACCAGCCGTCGCTGCAGGGTGATATTGGTATCAATACCGTCGACGACCATTTCTCGCAGCGCCCCACTCATGCGCACAAGAGCCTGTTCACGTGTTTCGCCATAGGCAATAACCTTGGCAATCAGTGAGTCGTAGTAGGGCGGTACCCGGTAGTTATTGAAGATGTGCGAGTCGACCCGGATACCGGGACCACCAGGCTGATGGTACTGGGTGATACGCCCCGGTGAGGGCATGAATGTATCCGGATTCTCTGCGTTGATCCGGCATTCCACGGCGTGGCCCCGTAGATGAATATCGTCTTGACACACGCTGAGAGGTTCGCCGGCTGCTATCTGGATCTGTTCGCGCACGATATCAACACCGGAGATGGCCTCGGTCACCGGGTGTTCGACCTGCAAACGGGTATTCATTTCAATAAAGAAGAATTCATTGTGCTCAAATAGAAACTCGAAGGTGCCGGCGCCGCGGTAACCGATAAGACGGCAGGCATTGGCGCAGAGTTCCCCCATCTCCTGGCGCATGTCGTCAGTAATTCCCGGCGCTGGGGCTTCTTCCAGCACCTTCTGGTGACGGCGTTGCATCGAGCAGTCACGGTCTCCAAGGATGACCACGTTGCCCTGGGTGTCGGCGAGGACCTGAAACTCGACGTGCCGCGGTTTTTCCAGGTAGCGCTCCATGTAAACAGTGTCGTTAGCGAACGCCGCCTGGGCTTCGCTGCGTGTCAGTTGCCACGCGTTCAGCAATGCGGCCTCGGTATGAACGACTCGCATACCTTTACCACCACCCCCGGCAGTAGCCTTGATGATGATCGGGTAGCCAATCCCAGCGGCGATGCGGATTATGGCGTCGGCATCGTCCGGCAGGGGTCCATCGGAACCGGGTACACAGGGTACCCCGGCTTCGCGCATCATTTTGATCGCCGAGATTTTATCCCCCATCAGGCGGATCGTTTCGGGTGCCGGCCCGACGAAAATAAAGCCGCTTTCCTCTACGTGCTTTGCAAAATCAGCATTTTCAGCCAGAAAGCCATAACCCGGGTGGATAGCACTGGCATCGGTCACTTCAGCCGCTGCAATCACGGCTGGGATGTTGAGGTAGCTCGCCGCTGCAGGTGCCGGCCCGATGCAAACTGACTCCTTGGCGAGACGGACATACTTGGTATCGGCGTCCGCTTCAGAATGCAGCGCCACAGTTTGGATGCCGAGTTCTCCGCAGGCCCGCAGAATCCGCAGTGCGACCTCGCCGCGGTTCGCGATCACCAATTTGTCAATCATGGGCGTTTGCTCAGCCGTTGTCTTCGTCAATAACAAACAGGGCTTCGCCGTATTCGATCGGATCGCCGCTATGTTTGAGTATCTTGCGTACTACGCCACTGACTTCAGCTTCCACGTGATTGAATATCTTCATGGCCTCTATCATGCACAGCGTATCGCCCACGTTGACGCTGCTCCCAATTTCGACGTAGGGCTTGGATTCAGGATTGGGAGAGGCGTAGAAGGTGCCGACCATAGGTGAGAGCACGGCCCCCGCTTCGTCAGCAGATTCAGCCGGCTCTGTAATGGTTACCCCGGTTTCATCCGGGATGTAAGCCGGGGCGATGGCCGGCAACGGAGCGGGTGTGGCGAAGACTCCTGGCCCGGCCGAACCGGTATAGGGCGTGCTTTGACGACTGAGTCGGATCGATTCTTCACCTTCACTGATCTCGATCTCATTGAGTTGAGATTCTTCGAGCATTTCAATCAGTTTTTTTATCTTGCGGATATCCATGGATTGGGTCTCAGGCCGTTGTCCCAGTAAAATCCAGCTGATTCAGCGCCGCATCAATGGCGACCTCGTAGCCGCGCGGACCGAAGCCACAGATAACGGCCTGGGCCAGGTCGGAGAAAAAGGATTGGCGCCGGAACGCCTCGCGGGCATGTGGGTTGGACAGGTGGACTTCGATAAAAGGCAGGCTGACCGCAGCTAAGGCGTCGCGCAGAGCAACGCTGGTGTGGGTAAAAGCCGCGGGGTTGATCACGATGAAGCCCACGCCATCGCCGCGGGCACGCTGCACCCGCTCCACAAGCTCACTCTCGGCGTTGGATTGCATGGCCTCAAGCGTGGCACCGCGTGAGGAGCACAGTGAATCGGCTTGCTGGTTAATATCGGCCAGGGTCTGACGTCCATAAATGCCGGGTTCTCGCTCACCAAGCAAATTCAGGTTCGGTCCGTGTAACAGCAGGATATCTGGCATCAGTCAGTACTCTGGCGGGTAGATGAGTATTCTCACTATTTTTCCGTTTTATGTCCAGATTGGATCATTTATCCACGATTTCGATGGAATTTGCCTATTTTTCGGCGAATATAATAACCCGATTATGAGCCGGATAGTGATGACTCAAAGCAGATCGGCAAGCCATCGATCAAGGTCATTTGCTGTCAGCTCGCCTGTCTTATGGTGCTGCAAGCGCCCCTGACTGTCGAACAGCAGTGTAAAGGGTAGATTACCCGGGCTGCCATAACGGGCCATTAGGGCCAGACCTTCGGTCTTGGCGATCAGCGAGGTGTAATCCAGGCCTATCTCGTTCTCAAACCGACGTACCGCTTCAATGTCATCGACGGCAATCCCCACCACCGCCAGCACCGGGGCGTGCAGTGCATGGGCGCCGATCAGCAGCGGTATCTCGGTACGGCAGGGCGCGCACCACGTGGCCCAGAAGTTGATGAGCACAACGCGGTTAGCCAGTTGTTCTGACGAGAAAACTTGGCCATCACTTCTCGGCAGTGAAAAGGCCACGAGTTGAGCGCCCTCCAGTGTGGGCGAGCGATTGCCAAGCCAATGCGAAGCGAAAAGCCCAATTGCAAGCGCCAAGACTCCGCCAAGACCCCAGGCCATGATGGTAACCCGGGGCTTCATCGCAAGATTTAGAGCGTCTTTAGCAATGCAACGAACCCCTGGGCACCTTTATAGCCGTAGAGTCGCTGGGCGGTATTTTCATCGCCGTTGGCATCAAAGAACAGCATGGCCGGTGGCCCGAAGACGCCGTAACGCTTCTTTATGGCACTGGTTTTTGGGTCATCGGGGTCTGTGACATCGACTTGTAGCAGACGGTAGCCAGCAAGCGCTGCGGTCACGCCCGGATCGCGAAATGTGGACTCTTCCATTCGTATGCAATCGGTACACCAGTCGGCATAAAAGTCCAGCAGCACTTTGTGCCCTGAGGCGTTGGCTGACTTTAGGGCATTGTCCAGTGTCGACAAGGAATCGACCGGGGTGAAATGGGCAGTGGTTGTCGTGGCCTCGGATTGCAATAGGCCCCGGCTCCCAAGTGATTCCAGCGATACGGGCGCGAGGATATTTCGATTGCCGCTAAAGCCGCCGATCATTGCCAGTACGCCCCAGACCAGCAGAACCGTTCCCATTCCTTTAAAAAGTATCTGCAAGCCCGATGCCTGTTCCGGTAGCGCACGGGTCGCGCCCAGGTAAACCGCAGTGATAATGAACAGCGCCGCCCACAGTAGCAGGACGGGCACGTCTGGCACGGCACCCAGTAGATAGATCGCGACCCCGAGCAGCATGACACCAAATATTTGCTTAACTCGTTCCATCCACAGGCCATTGCGGGGAACGAGATAGCCGGCACCAGCGCCAGCCGCGATGAGGATGACACCCATACCCAAGGCCAGTGCCGACATCAGCGCGGCACCCAGCCAGGGGTCACCGTGCAAGATGGCGATGCTCAATACCGAGATCAGCAACGGTGACACGCAGGCCCCAACGATCAGGGCGGAGAACGCGCCAAGCACAAAGATCATGCCGGCCGAGCCACCCAGGCGTTGGCTGCTGACACTTAGCCGCGACTGCAGCGCGGAGGGCAGTTGAACGTTATACAGGCCGAACATCGACAAAGCCATGAGCGCGAGGATCAGGGCGATCGCGCCAATTGCCCAGATATTCTGAAAATAGGCCTGTAACTGGTCTCCTGTCGCTCCAGCCACCGCACCGATGGCTGCGTAGGTCACCGTCGTGCCAAGCACGTAAACCACCGATAGTGTGGCCCCGCGTAACCGCCCGCCGCCGGATTGACCAACCACACTGCCCAGAAGGATCGGAATCAGCGGCAGGACGCAAGGGGTAAAACTGAGCAGCAGTCCGGTGCCAAAGGCCACACCCAGGTAGCCGGCGAGTGCGCTGCCCGATATCGTATCGTCTGCGCTTTCGGGTACGGGCGCTGCGGTTGGCGTGGCTGCGACAGCGTCGCTGATCAGTTGTGGCAAGGCGATGGTGAAAGACTTGCTCACCGGTGGGTAACAAATACCCTTGTCTGCGCAACCCTGGTAACTGGCATCCACGCGCATTTCTTCGCTCCCCGCACCGCGTGCCAATGCCAGGTCTACCGCGAAGTCAGCGGAATATATCGACACATCCCCAAAGTAGGGGTCATGTTTGGTCTTCCCACCCGGCAAGTTGTAATCTGCAAGTGTCGGGTTGCCAACGCTTAGGAAACTGAGCTTATCTTGGTACAGGTAATAACCTGGTGCGATGGTGAAGCGCGCGCTCAGTGTTTGCGGGCCATTGGCCTTGATATCCAGGTGAAAGGCCTCATCGACGTCGAGGAATTCAGGCTCGTTGGTGGCAACACCCAGTAACTGGCGCAGGTCAGTGACACTGTTAACATCGGTGGACGCCAGCGGCGGCTGCGCCGTCTCCGGCGGCGCCAACAGGTTCAATGCGAGAGTGTGAGTCATGGGTGGGTAGCACACCCCAACCGGCTCATTACAGCCCTGACCGCGGGCAGTGAGATTCACCTGTCCCGTATCTTCAGCGGTACGCTCCAATTCCAGCATGATCCGAGCGCTACCCTCAAGAATCTCGACATCGCCGAAAAACTCATCGCGCTTAATCTTGGTGGGTGGAAAAATGATCTCGCCAAGTGCGACACCCTGTGGATCGCTTTCGAAATGAAACTTGTCCGCGTACATGTAATATCCTGGCGCGATCTGCCAGGTCACGGCGATCTGATCGGCAGAGACGACCTTTGCTGAAAAGGCAAATGCGCGCTCGGGTTCGAGCAACTCCTCGGATTCCTGAGCTGGTACATACGCTGTTAGTGCAACCAGCAAAAAGCCAATGAGCATTTGGCCAAGCCCATAGCGACGCCCTTCGCAAAACCGAAGGCCTGAGCAGGCGTCTTGGCCCGGCGCTTTCCAGGCGGGTTGCAGCTGGCGCCTGGAAAGGACCTTTTGGCGGCTAAAAAATGTGGAATTCATGTTGGCTTATAGAGCTTGGCTCGCGGCTCGGGCTTGGAATAGGAATGGCATCATACGCAGTCATTCTCGCATGCCTGGATGCATCAAATGGCTTGATTCAGCATTTTCTAATGTTGGCCCGACTGACGTAGAATCTGTATGCCGGGTCGTTGCCCAGAAAATAAGTCGCCATTTCTGGCTATTTTAGTCGATAGCCTTAACCCTAAAATCCGTGTGATGCCGCTACTCGTTCTCGCATTTTTGTTGATTCCACTGCTTGAAATCTATCTCCTGATAGAGATAGGGGCCCTGGTTGGCGCCTACTGGACAGTAGCGGCGGTAGTGGGCACGGCACTGGCCGGCGCAGCCCTGGTGCGCCGCCAGGGGCTGGCCGCATTACATCGCTTTCGGGTCGCCATGGGTCAGGGCGAGTTACCTGCCCTGACCATCATGGAGGGCCTGGTACTGCTGGTTGCTGGGGCACTGTTGCTGACCCCGGGGTTTTTCACCGATGCCTTGGGTTTTGCCTGTCTGACGCCGCCACTGCGTCGGCGTTTCATACAGGGCTGGTTGGCTACCCGGTTAGTGCCTGGAGTCCAAAACCCCGGTGCGGGTGGCACCCGTGGGGACCCGGTTGAGGGGGAATTTCGGCTCCTGGACGACTGATTTGCCACCAGGCCCTTGACTCTGGCTGAATAATCCCTATTATTAGCACTCAGACGAGATGAGTGCCAACGTTCGTTGGGCTCAAATTTCCCCTCCATTACTCAATACTTTAGGAGATTAACTAGATGAATATTCGACCACTGCACGATCGTATTGTGGTGCGACGCCTCGACGAGGAACGGACCAGCGCCGGCGGAATCGTCATCCCAGATAGTGCGACCGAGAAGCCAATGACCGGCGAAGTGCTGGCAGTGGGCAATGGCAAGCGTCAGGACAACGGTGAGCGACTGGTCCCGGATGTGAAGGCCGGTGACACGGTGCTGTTTGGCAAGTATTCCGGCACTGAAGTCAAGGTTGAAGGCGAAGAGGTGCTGGTGATGCGCGAAGACGACATCATGGGCGTCATCGAGGGCTGAGGTGTTTTCACCTGAGTCAATCAAATACTCATTGATTTTTAAAGGAACAAAATAATGTCAGCTAAAGAAGTGAAATTCGGTGAATCCGCCCGGGCCGCCAAGATGCGCGGCGTGAACATCCTGGCGGATGCTGTAAAAGTGACGTTGGGCCCCAAGGGCCGCAACGTGGTGCTCGATAAATCTTTTGGTGCACCGACCGTGACCAAAGATGGTGTTTCGGTTGCCAAGGAAATTGAACTGAAAGATAAGTTTGAGAATATGGGTGCGCAGATGCTCAAGGAAGTGGCTTCCAAGACTTCTGACGTGGCTGGTGATGGCACCACGACCGCAACCGTACTGGCCCAGGCCATGCTGCGTGAGGGTTTGAAGGCGGTAGCCGCCGGCATGAACCCGATGGACCTCAAGCGCGGCATCGACAAGGCAGTCATTGCCGCGGTCGAGCAGCTGGTCGAGGTTTCCAAGCCTTGCGCCGGTTACGAGGAAATCGCCCAGGTAGGCACGGTTTCGGCTAATGCGGACGAATCCGTCGGCGGCATCATTGCCGAAGCGATGGAAAAGGTCGGCAAAGAAGGCGTCATCACAGTGGAAGAAGGCAAGAGTCTTGACAACGAGCTGGAAGTGGTTGAGGGCATGCAGTTTGACCGCGGTTATCTCTCGCCCTACTTCATCAACGACCAGGATACTATGCAAGCTGATCTGGAAAATCCGTTGATCCTGATTCACGACAAGAAAATCTCTAACATCCGCGAGATGCTGCCGGTGCTGGAAGCGACCGCCAAGGCCAGTCGGCCGTTGCTGGTCATCGCCGAGGACATCGAAGGCGAAGCCCTGGCAACATTGGTAGTCAACAACATCCGCGGCATTGTCAAGGTCTGTGCTGTGAAGGCACCGGGCTTTGGTGACCGACGTAAAGCGATGCTGCAGGATATTGCGGTTCTGACCGGTGGCCAGGTGATTTCTGAGGAAGTCGGCATGAGTCTTGAAGCGGCAACGCTTGAAGAACTGGGCTCGGCCAAGCGTGTCCAGATCAGCAAGGAAAACACCACCGTCATCGATGGCGCAGGTTCTGCCAGCGATATCGAAGCGCGCGTTAATCAGGTTCGTGTTCAGATCGACGAAGCGACCTCAGATTACGACAAGGAGAAGATGCAAGAGCGTGTCGCCAAACTGGCCGGCGGTGTCGCCGTGATCAAGGTGGGTGCGTCAACCGAAGTCGAGATGAAAGAGAAAAAGGCCCGCGTTGAAGATGCATTGCACGCGACCCGCGCAGCCGTGGAGGAAGGTGTTGTTCCTGGCGGCGGCGTGGCTCTGGTGCGATGTGTGGATACACTGGGCAGCGTTAAGGGAGCCAATTCCGACCAGGACATGGGCGTGAAAATTGTCCAAAAGGCAATTGAAGAGCCGCTGCGTCAGATCGTGGCCAACGCTGGTGAGGAAGGATCTGTTGTGTTAAATCAGGTTTGCACCAAGGACGGTAACTATGGTTACAACGCTGGAACGGGTGAGTATGGCGACATGATTGCCATGGGTATCCTGGATCCGACCAAGGTAACCCGCGTAGCGTTGCAGCACGCTGCATCGATTGCCAGTCTGATGATCACCACCGAGGCGATGGTCGCGGAACTGCCGGACGATAAGCCGGCGATGCCGATGCCGGGCGGTGACATGGGCGGCATGGGTGGCATGGGCGGAATGATGTAAGCCTGTCCAGCTCGTCTGCGAGCAGTATCAAAGCCCCGCCTTTCGGCGGGGCTTTTTTTTGGCGATCAATTCATACTGTCTGGGCCCAAAGGGCGTGAAGCGTATAAAATGAACGCTAATGAATGGATGATCTGCAAAGATAGCTTGCAACAGGGAGTGATTAAAAAAATGCAACTTTTCACAGTGACAGTTTCTGGTCGCCGTCAGCGATTGAGATTGCTGCAAATAGTCATGCTTGTTGGAGGGTGCCTCACAGGTATACCGGCAAGCCTCGCGCTGGACCCGGTGGTTGGCGCAACCTTGTGGTCACCGCAGCCCGCCGTATCGGAGTTACGCCCGGGACTCGCGGTCACTTATGACTACGCGCGCCAGGTTCACGTTGATGATATCGAAGTGTTGCGTAATCCAGTCATCGGCAAGCCGCTGGATAACATTGCCCACCGGACTATCGACGGCAAGGTACTGACCGCCAAGCGTGCGATGATGGTGGCCGCCCACATCCGCGGGCTGATCCGATTTGAAGCGCCCGGCACTTATATGTTCAGGATCGAATCCAACGATGGCGTCAAAGCCCGGATTGGCGGTCAGCAGATCTGGGTAGATCCTGAGATTCACCCCAACCGTTGGTCTCCACCCATACCGTTGGTGATCGATACGCCAGGCTGGTACGAGTTGTGGATCAATTACTACCAGAAAAAAGGCACCTCGGCACTGCAACTGGTATGGACAGTTCCGGGGTCAGAATCTGAAACCCACGTACCGCCAGAAGTGCTGACGCATCTTGACACCCAGGTAGGACAATAGCGTTTCGTTTCCCCGGATTATTGGCAATTCAAGCCAGCGGGGTATCGAAACCCGCAAGCGCAACAATGTTCGAATATGCCAGGTGCTCTCGTAGCCGCTGGTCTGGATGGTGTCCAGCTGCGGGCTAACAATGAAGCCCGAGCCAAAACCGTAGTCCGCGACTGTCAGGCTGGCCAGCAAACTTGCTTTAGGGGCCCGCCTGATGCAGGTGCGGTAGATGCAGACAGTGGTTGGACAAGACGCCGGCCTTAGCAGAGTCGGTGGAGGCGGTCAGCATACGGCCTTCATTCTTGGGAACAGCGCTGCGTGCTGCCACTAGCTGGCGTTCTCTTTCTGTC
>CBFIBN010000035.1:0-13950 GCA_965660775.1 Arenicellales bacterium
TGCCGCCTTTAATCACCTGCTGGATCGTCGTGCGGACCGGGTGATGGCTCGCACGGCTCGAAGGCCTTTGCCCAGCGGCACGGTTAATGGCTCGCGTGCGACGATGTTTGCCAGTGCGTTGGCTGTGATATCAATGGTGTTACTGGTGACGCAGATCAACACCCTGACGGCTGTGCTGACTTTTGCTTCCATGATCGGCTATGCCGTGGTCTACACGGTTTGGCTGAAGCATGCGACCCCTCAGAATATTGTGATCGGCGGCGCGGCGGGCGCTATGCCGCCGATGCTTGGCTGGTCAGCTGTGACTGGAAATATTGCGCCGGATGCTTTAGTGCTGTTTCTGATTATCTTTTGTTGGACACCGCCTCATTTCTGGGCGCTTGCGTTGTACCGCCGCGAAGAATATGCGGCTGCGGATATTCCGATGCTGCCGGTCACTCACGGCGAGAAGCACACCTTATTGCAAATGTTACTCTATACCGTGCTGCTGCTCGTTGTAAGTATGTTGCCCTTTGCCACAGGTATGTCAGGATGGATGTATCTTGTCGGCGCGCTGGTGTTAGGCAGCACTTTTTTGAGGTACGTTGTTCGGCTTTATCGTAACTACAGTGATGACCTGTCTCGTCAAACCTTCAGTTTTTCGATTCAGTATCTGGCTATGCTCTTTGCCCTGATGCTGGTTGATCATTATCAGCTTGCCTTGCGTAATATTCTGGCTGGTATGATGGCCTGAGTTGCAGGACTCTAAGGGTGCAAGGCGAGCAGACTTTACAGGCGCCCGTGAAACCAGGTAGTGAGCCTGGGCCAAAGCCCTATGCGCCTGCATGTGACCGAAACCGAGATCCGATCCTTGCGGTTTTGCGCCGAGTTCTTCCTGACCTGGGGCAAGTGCTGGAGATCGGCAGTGGCACTGGACAACATGCCGCATATTTTTCCGCTGCACTGCCTCATCTGCAGTGGTTACCCAGCGACTTACCATCCCGATTGCCGGGAATAGCCCAATGGTGCGATCAATCGGGCAACGATAAGTGCCTGGCGCCAGTCGCGGTTGATCTGCTGTGCACATCATTGTCCTTGCCGCGCTCGGATGCGATCGTCTGTATCAACACCGTCCACATTGTGGCTTGGGCCGGGGTTCAAAATCTCTTCAAGGCGGCGCGGGATTGCCTCTCACCGGGGCAGGCCCTATACCTGTATGGCCCCTACCGTTATGCTGATCGATCATTGGAGCCTAGTAACGAGGAGTTCGACCGCTGGCTCACCGCTCGTGATCCCCTGAGCGGTGTGCGTGATTTCGATACGGTACGAGATCTTGCCGCGTCCTGCGCATTTGATTTGTCATTGGACTTGCCAATGCCATCAAACAATCGTTCACTGTGCTTTACCCGCCGCGAAGATTAAAGTCAGCCTTGCTGATATTTATTGCTCTAGGGTCTTAAGAATCTCCCGGATGAGCCTTGGACCCTGGTAGATCAGGCCGGTGTACACCTGGATGAGGGATGCGCCTGCTAAGAGCATCGCCTGCGCTGAGGCCGCGTCAGTGATACCGCCAACACCAATGATCGACAGGTCGTTACCGGTACAACTCTTGAGTTTTGCAACCACCTGCTGTGAAAGTGCTGCCAAGGGCGCGCCGCTTAGGCCGCCAGCCTCGGATGATTCCGGGTATCGGGTTGGGTCCAGTGGCCGGGTCGTGGTGGTGTTGGTAGCGACTACGCCGTCGAGACCATGTACGAGCAACGCATCGGCGATCTGCGCGATGGCCTCCTCGTTAAGATCTGGCGCAATCTTGATCGCAATCGGGGTGTAGCGGCCATGGCGGTCGGCAAGTTTCGCCTGTTCGTCTTTAAGTGAGAAGAGCAGTTGTTTGAGGGCCTGGCGCTCCTGCAAGTCACGCAAACCCGGCGTGTTGGGGGAGGAAATATTGACGGTGACGTAGTCTGCCACTGTATAAACGGCGCGCAGGCCAGTGATGTAGTCACGTTGGGCCTGCTGGGTAGGTGTGGTTGCGTTCTTGCCGATATTGATTCCGATTCTCACCTGCGGGTTGTGGCGGGCCAGATTAGCCAGAAATTGGTTCAGACCAGCACTGTTAAAGCCCATTCTGTTGATCAGCGCCTGGGCACCGGTTAGACGGAACATCCGCGGCCGTGGGTTTCCATACTGGGGCAAAGGTGTCACGGTACCCAGCTCAAGAAAGCCAAACCCCAGGTTTGCCAATCCATCGACGGCTGTCGCATCTTTGTCCAGGCCTGCGGCGAGACCGAGCGGGTTAGGGAAGTGCAAACCCATCGCTTCGACCGGGTGCGAGGGCAGGGTGCCACGCCAGGCATCAGTCATGTACTGGTTCAGTGGATGCAATCGTCCCAGTGTACCGATGGCAACGAGCGCAATCCGGTGAGCCGTTTCAGGATCAAGATTGAACAGTATCCGGCGTAGCGGTGAATACCAATCCAGCATTAGAACTGCTCTCCGGACTCAAGATAGCGCCATTGCCCGCGAGGCAGGCGATCCAGGGTGACACCACCGATCCGGGTCCGGGTCAGATTACTGACCTTAAGCCCAACGAGCTCACACATGCGTCGAATCTGGCGTTTGCGTCCTTCGGTCAGAACAAACATGAGTTGGTGGGCGCCGTGCTGTGTGACGCGTGCGGGACGCAGTACGCGGCCATCCAGCGACAGGCCGTGACAAAGCTGGGCGATGGTGTGGTCATCCAAAGAGCCGGAAACTCGTACCCGATACTCCTTTTCAACCCGGCTGTTCGGAGAAATCAGCCGCCTGGCTATACTGCCGTTTTGTGTCAAAACGAGCAGGCCGCTGGAATCGATATCTAATCGTCCCGCGACGTTCAACGTTGACGCTGCGGGCACAGAATGATTGCCGTGGCCGGGCTTGGCTCTGTGTTGATTTTCACGTCGAATCAAAGAGACGGCCTCGGGGTAGCCTTTCTCGGGCAGGTTGGAGACGTACCCTGGTGGTTTATTCAGCAAGATGGTCGCCAAGGTTTCCCTTTGCCGCGCGGCTTGAGCGCTAAGGCGAATATCGGCATCGGGGTTTACCCGTATGCCCAGTTGATTAACCACCACGCCATCGACCAGCACGCGACCCGAAGCGATCAGCCGATCGGCCTCGCGCCGCGAGCACAGACCTTGCTGTGCCATCAATTTGGACAGCCGGATCCCGGCTAACGCAGGCTTGCCCGGAAAGTCAGCGATCGCCCGACAGCCGTTGCAGGAAAGCAGCCGCAGCCTCAGCTGCGTTGCCGGTGTAGGTGGCGGGAGTCAACTGTACCAGACGATCACGCGCCTCCTTTGGAATCGGCAATTGCTCGATAAAATCTCGCAGTGTGGTTGGATCCATGGCTTGGCGTCCCCGGGTGAGCGCTTTGAGTTTTTCGTAAGGCTTTGGCACCTGATAGCGGCGCATCACGGTTTGAATCGCTTCGGCCAACACTTCCCAGGAGGTATCAAGATCAGCCTGTAACCGACCGGTGTCGACTTCAAGTTTGCCCAGGCCCTTGACTGTTGAGTCCAGCGCCAGCAGGCAGTGTGCAAAAGCCGGTCCCAGATTGCGCAGAGCGGTCGAATCAGACAGATCGCGTTGCCATCGACTGATCGGCAGCTTGTCTGCAAGGTGTCCCAGTAGAGCGTTAGCGATGCCGGCATTACCCTCAGCGTTCTCAAAATCTATCGGGTTGACTTTGTGCGGCATGGTACTTGAGCCGACTTCACCGGCAACGGCTCTTTGGCGGAAATACCCAAGAGCAATATAGCCCCAGATGTCCCGGTCGAGATCGATCAGAATACTGTTGGTGCGCATCAGTGCGTGGCAAAGTGTCGCGATGTCGTCGTGAGGTTCGATCTGTGTGGTCATCGGTTGCCAATCGAGACCTAGTTTTTCTACGAAGCGGCAGGATATAGCTGCCCAGTCGAGGTGGGGATAGGCTGCAAGGTGGGCGTTGAAATTGCCAACGGCGCCGTTGAATTTTCCGCGGATCGCTGTTTTGGCAACCTGGGAGCGTACATGCTCCAGCCGTGCGATTACATTCGCCAGTTCCTTGCCCAGGGTCGTGGGGCTCGCCGGTTGCCCGTGAGTACGAGCCAGCATGGGCTCTTGGGTGAGCGGTATAGCCAATCGACACAAGGTGGTGATCAGGCGGTCGATTGCGGGCAGGATGACCGCTTTGCGGGCATCGAGCAGCATCAGGGCGTAGGCCAGATTATTGATGTCCTCTGAGGTACAGCCAAAATGGATAAATTCTGAGATTTCCTGTAGCCCCTTTTCGCCCTCTATCCTTTGTTTGAGGAAATACTCGATCGCTTTCACATCGTGATTGGTGGTGCGCTCGATTTCCTTGACCTGCCTGGCATCCTCTATAGAGAAGTTGTCCAAAGTTGCCTCTAGAAAGGCTGTAGACGAGGCTGAAAGTGGCGCGACCTCGGGAATATCGTGACAGGCGCCAAGCGCCTCAAGCCAACGGACTTCAACTATCAAACGGTAGCGTATTAGTGCGAATTCACTAAAAAAAGGCCGCAAAGCGGATACTTTAGATTCGTAGCGGCCATCGACTGGCGAGAGCGCGGTCAGGGTCGTTAGGGGATGGGGGTCAGGAATGCTCAAGAAAGGGTGCGGATGAGCGAAAAAGGCAAAGCGAATTTTAGCATGCACTGAGCTATTCTGGCCGTACGGTGAAACGAGTCTGTTTTGGGAAGGCACGCAAAGGAAAATTTCGAGCCTGAACTGATGATTCGACTCAAGACGGTGTCTCGAGTTTGCCCCCATCCAGGCGCCAGATGTGCGGAAAGCTGGCTGAAACTGCAGCAACACTCACGCCGACCACCAATGCGCCACAGATCACGGCGATTGGTGGTGAATAAACTTCTGCCAGGGGGCCCAGTACCAGACCACCCAGCGCAATCAGACTGAAGGTGATGCTGTGGATACCCATGACCCGGCCTCGCAGTCCATCCGGTACTGCAAGCTGCATCACTGTCATTGAACTGATGAGGAAGAATGATGCGCCAATGCTGGCAAGTGTGGCAAAAAGGCATGCCCCAACGAAAGCCCATTGCAGGCTATTGGCGTTTTGGGTGACGATGGCAAAACAGATCAGGGCCAAGGCGAAAACCAGAGCGCCACCCAACATGATACGCCCCAGTTGCGCGGATCGTTGTAATCGTCCGACCAGTAGTGTGCCTGTTACTGAGCCGACACCGGTTGCAGAGATTAACAGGCCATAGCCTTTTTCGCCTCCACCCAACAGTTCTGAGAATACCGGCATGATCTGAACGTACGATGTCCCAAAGAACATTAGGATCCAGGTCAGTGCGATCAGAACCGCGAACAAGCGTTCATGGCGGATAAAGCGCAAGGCTGGCATAAGCCCCCGATCCCCTTCGGCCGGCACGCCAGTGGTTGGGTTTACCTGGAGTCTGGTGAGGATGAATGCCATGGCTGCAAAGCCAACAGTACATAGGGCAAAGATGACCGAAGTATCGGCAACTGCGATCAGAATCCCACCGATAGCGGGTAATATCATTCGTGTGCCTTGCCAGAGTATTGAATTCAGTGCCACGGCGCTCATCATCTGCTCTGGCTCAATCAGGGCAGGAAAGAACGAGACCCGGGCTGGCAGGTCAAAGCCTGAGATCAGGCCGAGCACGGCCGCAATTAGCAGTACATGCCATACGGCAACCGATCCGGACGCATCCAATAGCGCGAGGATGGCCAGTGCTACGCCGGCAAGTGCGGAGGTAATCAGCAGCACTTTACGGCGGTCGCCACGGTCGGCAATTAATCCACCTGCGAGTGTGGCGATAATGGTGGGAACAGCCATGGCACCCCCCAGCAGGCCAAGGTCCAGCGCAGACCCACTGAGTTCGAAAACCAGCCACGCCATGCCGACAAAATACAACTGTGTCGCTCCAGTGGAGCCGATGGAACCAAGCCAGAAACGTCGGTAGCGTGGCGATCGCAGGGCGTCGAATTTCATCTCAACCCCCTTGGCTCGGGGCCGTTTCCCGGGGCAACCAGCCTACCTTACCGCTATAAGGACAGATAATGGGCCGTGGTTCAGGAGGTGTTCGAGGATTTGGCTGGTGCCTGAGCGCTGAGTAGCACACTGATCCAGCGGCTGCGCGGGTCGCTTTCCAAAGCGATCTTCACCAGCATGGTTAGCGGGGTCGACAGGAACATGCCGACTGGCCCAAAGACCCAACCCCAGAACAGCAAGGAAACGAATACCACTAGAGTCGAAAGCCCAAGCCCCCGCCCCATGTAGCGCGGCTCGAGGAGGCTCCCGACGACGATGTTTGCCACGAGGAAGCCGGCCCCAACAGCTAATGCGACCGCAGGTCCAGCATCAATCAATGACAGGGTTACCGCCGGTGCGGCAGCGATAATCGAGCCAATATAGGGTACGAAATTCATAAAAAAGGCGATGGCGCCCCAAAGGACCGCGAAGTCCACACCCAGTACCAGCAGGTAGATTGTGATTGCCAGCGCAGTGATAAAACTCATCAACGCCTTGATAACGAGGTAACTGTTGACCGACTCCATAAATGCAGACAGGTTGCCGATGGTTTTTTCTGGGTCCGCTGAAATCGCACGCAACTTGTCGGGAATCGTGGCTGATTCCACCATCAAAAACAGCACGGTGAAGATGATCAGCATACTGTTAGCCAGCAGGCCACCGAACCCGCTGACCAGACGCCCGAACAATTGGGCCGCTGCCGCCGGATTGATCAACTCTTCAAGACCGCTCGGCGGCAGTGTGAAGCCAAGGCCGCTGGCCCATAGCGTTACGTTGTCGATTAAGGCGCGCAGTTGTGCCTCGTAACGCGGTAGGGTATTGCTTACTTGATCAATGGAAGCGCCAATCAGTGATCCGATACTGATGAGTGCGCTGCCCAGCAGTAACAGGATCAGGGTTAGGGCGGCCCAGGTGGGCAATCCACGCCGGCGCAACCACCGTAGGGGGGCTGAGGCAATAATGGCTAGGAAAATGGCCATCAATAGCGGGATTACGATGCTGCTGGCCGCTTTCAGGCCGGCGATCACGATCACCAGGCAGGCAAGCACCAGGAGTACCTGGGCTCCAGTACTGGAATTTTGAGTTGTCAGCACGTACGGTTCGCTGCGCGAATAAGACAAGGGAGGATCATACCCTGGGAGAGATCAGCTCAGGGTGGTAAGACGGTCCTGGCACTGAGCTTCTATGGTATCCAGCTCTTGCAGAGTTACGTCAATATCGTGGTGCTGTTGCTTTAGGGTCTCGCGGCGCTGGCGGATTTGCTCCAGGAAATAACGCAGTTGGCCCGCCTCTCCGGGATTGGAGTCATACATATTGATAATCTCGCCCACCTCGTTTAGCGAGAAGCCCAGGCGTTTGCCACGTAGAATCAGTTTCAGGCGCACACGATCGCGTGTACGATAGACCCGCTGTCGGCCGGATCGCCCAGGCCGCAGCAGCCCTTCGTCTTCGTAAAACCGAATTGCCCGAGTGGTCACCCCGAATTCTCGGGCCAGATCCGAGATCGAGTAGGCAGTATTGTGGGCGTCACTGGAAGGGTTGGTTTGCATCATCGTGGCCATAATGTCAGTATAGCTTCAATTGACGTTTACGTAAACGGAAACTAAAATGTTTCGCCCTATCTAACGACGAAAACGGTAGCGATGAGTCAGAGTGCACCCCCCCTGTCCAGTCCAGGAACCCAATCCGACCCGGATCCGGGCTATCGGATCCGTTTTGTTACGGCGGCGAGCCTGTTCGACGGACATGATGCTTCCATCAACATCATCCGCCGCTTGCTACAGGCCTCCGGTGCAGAGGTAATCCACCTCGGTCACAATCGCAGTGTCCAGGAAATTGTTGATGCGGCTATCGAAGAAGATGTGCAGGGCATTGCTGTTAGTTCCTACCAGGGCGGCCACAGTGAATTCTTCTCCTACATGGTCGATATGCTGCGCCAACGCGGCCGGGGAGATATACGCGTCTTCGGCGGTGGCGGTGGGGTGATCGTTCCCGAAGAGGTCCGTGCACTGCACGATTACGGGGTCTGTCGTATTTACTCGCCAGAGGACGGCCAGCGTCTTGGCTTGCAGGGCATGATCGATGACATGATGGCGCAAGCCGATTTTTATCCTGGCGATCAGGGTAAAGAGAACCTGGACGGGCTGGACGGGCATGATGGCGGGCCACTGGCTCGTTTGATTACCGAGATCGAAAACGGGACTGCCAGTGAATTTGTTCTGCGTCAGGTCCGCGCGGGCGCGGCTCGTGACGAGTGCCGGGTACCGATTTTGGGGATCACCGGCACCGGTGGCTCGGGTAAATCTTCATTGACCGATGAGCTGATTCTGCGCTGGCGTATGGATTACGGTGATCGCCTGCGCCTGGCGGTGCTTGCTGTGGACCCAACTCGACGTAAGACCGGCGGCGCTTTGCTTGGCGATCGTATCCGCATGAATGCGATTGACGGAGACGCCGTATTTTTGCGTTCACTGGCGACCCGCGGTGCGGGTGCCGAGATACCGCCGCAGATCGGGGACATCCTCGCCGCCTGCCAGTGCGCTGGTTTTGACCTGATCATCATCGAGACCCCTGGCATCGGCCAGGGTGACGCCGGCATCGTCTCTCAGGTAGATTGTGCACTGTATGTTATGACACCGGAATTTGGCGCCCCGTCACAGCTTGAGAAGATCCAAATGCTGGATCATGCGGATTTCATCGCGATCAATAAGTGTGATCGCAAAGGCGCCCAGGACGCTTTACGAGACGTCCGTAAGCAGGTGCAGCGTAACCGTGGTGACTTCAGTATGGAGCCCGCGGCTATGCCGGTATACACAACCACGGCATCCCATTTTAATGACCAAGGTGTGACCGCACTGTACCGGGCGCTTAATACCACCCTGGTGGAGTACGGGCTAACCCCGAGCCTCGGGCTGCTGCCTGACCCACAGTTGAATTTGAAACAGGCCGATGTAGTGCCCGTTGGTCGAGAGCGTTATCTGTCTGAGATATCCGATGCTGTTCGCCTCTACCACGAGGAGGTGGAAAGTCAGGCGGTTCTGGCGCGTCGATACCAGCATCTGCACAGTTGTATCGATCTGCTTGCGACAGCAGGAGAGCCAACTGAGACACTTCAGGCGCTTGCTGAGGATGTAGCGGAGAAGTTGGGCGAAGAAATGCTGGAGAAGATCAATGGATTCGACTCTTTGATTGAACGCTACCGCCAGGATAGCCTGAGTATTCGCGTGCGCGGTAAAGCGCGAGAGCAGACACTCAGCTATACCTCTTTGTCTGGCACCCGGATTCCCCGTGTCAGCCTGCCTCGATATACCGACGCTGGGGATCGCTTGAGCTGGCAGTTGTTGGAAAACGTGCCGGGAGAATTTCCATTTACCGCTGGGGTATTCCCTTTCAAACGCGAGAACGAAGATCCGACCCGTATGTTTGCCGGGGAGGGTGACGCCTCGCGCACCAATCGTCGTTTCAAGCTTTTGTCTGCTAATTCCGAGGCCAAGCGCCTGTCTACGGCTTTTGATTCAGTGACCCTGTATGGATCCGACCCGGCACTACGCCCGGATATCTACGGCAAGGTCGGCACCTCTGGTGTTTCTATCGCGACCGTGGAGGACATGCGCACGCTCTATCAGGGTTTTGACCTTTGCAGCCCGACCACATCTGTATCCATGACCATTAACGGTCCGGCGCCGACTGTTCTGGCATTTTTTCTCAACACGGCCATTGATCAGCAGATCGAGCGGTTTTGTGACGAGCAAGGCCGCGACCCGGACGCAAAGGAGTTATCCAAAATACGGTCGTGGACCCTGGAAAATGTCCGTGGCACGGTACAGGCCGATATCCTCAAGGAAGACCAGGGGCAAAACACCTGTCTTTTTTCCACTGATTTCAGTTTGAGCATGATGGGTGATATTCAGCAGTACTTTATTGATAACCGGGTGCGCAAGTTCTACTCGGTCTCAATCTCCGGCTATCACATTGCCGAGGCAGGGGCTAATCCGATTACCCAGCTCGCACTCACCCTGGCGAACGGGTTTACCTACGTGGAATCCTACCTGGCCCGCGGTATGGGGATCGATGATTTCGCCCCGAACCTGTCTTTCTTTTTCTCCAATGGCATGGATCCCGAGTACACCGTGATGGGGCGCGTCGCGCGGCGGGTCTGGGCGGTTGCCATGCGGGAGCGTTATGGTGCGAATGCCCGCAGCCAGAGACTGAAATACCATATCCAGACTTCGGGTCGTTCTTTGCATGCACAAGAGATGGGTTTCAATGATATTCGTACCACACTTCAGGCTTTGATTGCGGTTTACGACAATTGCAACAGTTTGCATACCAATGCCCATGATGAGGCGGTCACAACTCCTAGCGAAGATTCAGTGCGAAGGGCGATGGCTATACAGTTGATCATCAATCGTGAATGGGGGCTGGCGCGCAACGAAAACCCCAATCAGGGCAGTTTCATCATAGAGGAGCTTACCGATCTGGTTGAGCAGGCAGTGCTGGCAGAGTTTGATCGCCTGGCAGAGCGCGGCGGAGTCTTAGGAGCGATGGAAACCGGTTACCAACGAGGCAAGATACAAGAAGAGTCCCTGTATTATGAAACCCGCAAGCATGACGGCAGTTATCCGATCATCGGTGTTAATTCTTTTGTCAAAGATGCCCTTAGCACATCAGCCGATGTAGAGTTGGCCCGAGGCACCGAAACGGACAAACAGGGCCAGCTGGACCGACTTGCCGATTTTAAGCGCCGTCATGAAAACCAGACCGGTCCAGCACTTGACGCCGTCAAATACGCTGTTTTGCGTGGAGAGAATGTTTTTTACCCACTCATGGAGGCAGCTCGGTGCTGTTCACTGGGCCAACTGACCAACACACTTTTTCAAGTGGGTGGAAAATATCGCCGGGGCATGTGAGTCCCGATACATACCGTATCCAACGTCTTTGTATGCTCTGACGAGCCCAGGCGTGCTGGATTACTGAGTTTAAGTGTTAGGACGAGCAGGCAAGATAGCACTATGCCTTTTGTAGGGGCGCTACGGCGCAATGTACTGATTCTCTCTGTCTGTCAGGCGCTGATGATGTCTGGCAGTTCGCTTATTGTTGCAGTCTCCGCCTTGGTCGGACTGACACTCTCCGCGGAGAAGGTTTGGGCGACGTTGCCGATAGCGTGCATGTACTGCGGTACTCTGGCAGTAACTTTTCCCGCTTCGGTTTTGATGAAACGGATAGGGCGCCGTGCCGGTTTTATTATCGGCCTCATGGTCGGGTTTGTCGGTGCCATGGTCGCCACGTGGGCTATTGTGGACCACAATTTTGTTGCCTTTGCAGTAGGATCCTTTTTGATCGGCATCCTGAACGGCTTTGGTCAGTATTACCGTTTCGCAGCAGCAGATATCAGCGGTGAAGCGTATCGCGGCCGGGCGATTTCCTGGGTGCTGGCCGGGGGAATCCTGGCGGCGTTTATTGGACCTAATCTTGCCAGCCATTCCCGGGATATGTTGATGGGAATTCCTTTCGCCGGAAGTTACGCCAGTCTGTTGATTCTGTATGGGTTATCGATACTCTTGGTTTCACAGATCCAGATAGCTGTACCGGGAGAGCGTGAGCGTTCGGGCAAGCAACGGCCTTTAGCTGAGATTGCCAGGCAACCAAAATACCTGGTAGCGGTGACGGGTGCCATGATTGCCTACGGTGTAATGAATCTGGTGATGACGTCGACACCACTGGCGATGGCGGGCCACGGTCATGGGTTTTCTGATACGGCACTCGTCATCCAGTGGCATGTGCTGGCTATGTTTGCACCATCGTTTTTTACCGGAAATCTGATTGTTCGCTTCGGCGTAACCCGTATCATGAGTGTGGGTGCCATATTGCTGCTCGCCAGTATTTTGATTGGTCTTAGCGGTATTAGTGTGTTCCATTTTCTTTTTGAACTGGTGCTTTTGGGATTGGGTTGGAACTTCCTCTTCATAGGTGGGACTACTCTTCTCACCGAGACATATACCGCGCCGGAAAAGGCCAAGGCCCAGGGCCTTAACGATCTACTGGTATTTGGTATGGTTGCGCTGACCGCGCTCAGCTCCGGCGTTTTGCACGAGTGGCTGGGTTGGCGAGCGCTGAATTACTCGGTACTTCCTGCGGTGCTGTTGGCTCTGGGTATGGTTTTGTGGCTGGGCCGGCGCAGACAAACCGATTAATTCTTCAAGTTCTTGAGCTTTACCGGCGCAGCAGCCTGATTAGGGCGTCGAAGTGTGTTTGTCCCAGGAGCACGATGACGTTGCCGCACAGGACCAGGCTGACTCCCGCTATGGTCCGACCTTGCCATTGGAAGTTTTCGACCCACGTGGATAACGCAAGTGCCACGATTGGGAACAACACTGTGGCATAGGCCGCTTTTTCTGGACCGATTCGGCCGACCAGGGTGAGATAGCAGCCAAAGGCGATCGCCGAGGCAAAAAGTGCGAGAAAGGCGAGTGAGCTGATATAGGAGCCGGCTGTATCGAACGTAAAGGGAGCGCCAGACCACAAACTGTAGATCAGCAAAAAGCAGGTGCCATAGGCCATACCGATTGCATTTGCCGATACCACGGGCAAGCCATGCATCTGGTTGCGGGCCGATAGGATATTACCGATTGATGCGAGGTAGGTCGCAATGACACTGATAACGACTGCAGCAAATGCCGTTGTCCCGGTTTGCTGGATTTGTGGCCAAAAGACGAATGCCATTCCAGTGAGACCAAGGCATGCGCCCAGAATAGTCTGTTTTTCAGTTTTTCGCCCCAGTAATACAGCACTGTTGACAATATTCATTACCGTCATCGTTGAGAAGATCACGGCCAATAGCCCTGTCGTGAGATTGAAAGCTGCGTGGTAGAACAACAGGTAGTTCATTGAGAAAAGGCAAAGCCCCAGTAAGGCCAGGTAGGGATGATCTCGCAACCGAAAACGGAGCGAAATGCCGCGCGCTGTACACCACAGCACCAGCACCACTGTGGCCAGTGCAAATCGGTATACCAGGGAAATCTCTGGAGCCACGATTCCAATCTGGTACCGGATAGCAAGCCAACTTGAGCCCCAGATCAGCACAGTCACAAGGTACAGCGACGCTGTATTCAACCGTCTCTCCCGTCGCGACCGCTGACGTTGAATCGCGTAGATTGAACTACCATAACCTGATGGGAGCGTCTACAGCCGAAAGACTGATGTAGCTTCTGACAGAGTTTCCTGGTTGATCACACTTAGGTAGCGCGGTGGGTTTGGCTGGCGGCGAAACGACTTCTTGATGATGCTGGCGAGATTGGGTTTTTTCTCGGCGGCTGTTTCACCTTTGCCGATGCCGCCACCGAACTCAATGATTGTGTCGCAACCTTGGGTCACGGCGTGCATGAGATTGGCATGCCACTGCACCGGGTTAAAGAGCTGCGAAAAAAGCCCTGCCCGGATACTGTTTGAGTCTTTGCGGTGAAAGACGCCGGAGCTGTTGGAGAGTACTTCGATGGCCGGCGAGGAAAAAGGTGTGCCGCTCAGGGCTTCGCGGAATTGTAGTGCGGCCTCGATCATGTAGAAAGTGTGAAACGCACCTTCGGTTTTGAGTCGCGCAGTGCGTTTTCCGGGGTAGCGCTCCTGGAGGTCATTGACCAGAGCATCCAAATCCTCGGCGCGCCCCCCAACAACGGTTTGGTCGGGCAGGTTGCATGCCGCTACGGCACAGTAATGCTGTTCAGCCAACTCCTGAGCGCTTTCGATTGGCAATGGCAGGGCCTCCATTTCGCCGTCCCCCAGATCTCCCATGAGTTGGCCCCTGGTCTTTACTAATTGAAGAGCAGAAGGAAAATCCAAAGCGCCAGCTGCAACCAGCGCGGAATACTCTCCCAGACTGTGGCCGCCGGTTAGACCTGGGCTAACCTTGCCGTTGGTCA
>CBFIBN010000036.1:0-13714 GCA_965660775.1 Arenicellales bacterium
GTGCTCGGTAGTCGCGACGTAGTCGCCATGGCACCATACTCCCTCAAATTTCTCGAAATACGCGGCGTGGTAACGGGTATCGTGCGGATCATTCCAAAAGCCAATGGGCGTTGATGGAAAAGGGCTGGCACAAGTCAGCTCACCTTTCTCACCTGGCCCCAGAAGCGAGCCATCATCGCTCCGGACTTCGATTTGCATTCCCAGTAGCGGGCACTGAATTTCACCGCGCCACACCGGGAGGTTGGGATTTCCGCCGACAAAACAACCCAAGATATCGGTGCCGCCAGAAATAGAAGACAAACAGACGCTATCACTGACTGATGCGTAAACATAGTCAAAGCCCTCGGCCATCAGTGGTGATCCGGTGGAAAGCAGAGTGCGGACACTAGACAGATCATGAGTTTCGCGCGGACACAGGTCCGCCTTGGCAATGGCATCAATGAACTTGGCCGAGGTTCCCACGATGTTGATTCTCTCCTGATCAACAAAATCGAAAATGACGTTTCCGTCCGGGAAAAAAGGAGAGCCGTCATACAGCGCCAGCGTAGCCCCGCTGGCCAGTCCGGATACCAGCCAGTTCCACATCATCCAGCCGCAGGTCGTGAAATAAAAAAGCCGATCATCGGGGCGCAATCCCACGTGCAACTGCTGCTCCTTAAGGTGCTGCAACAAAGACCCGCCAGCACCGTGGACAATACACTTGGGCACACCGGTGGTTCCTGACGAATACATGATGTAAAGCGGGTGATCAAAGGGCAGATCGACAAAATCGATCTCCTCCTCGGAAGAACTGAACTCATCGACTGACACAGCCCCAATTATCTGTGACAGATCAGGATCGTTCGAGAAAAAAGGCACGACCACGGTGTGCTCCAGTGACGGCAGGCCTTGTTGAATCTTACGCAACTTCTCCAAAGAGTCATGCACCTTGCCGTTATAGAAGTAACCGTCCGAGCTGAACAGCACTCGGGGCGTGATCTGGCCAAATCGGTCCAGTACGCCCTGCACGCCGAAATCCGGCGAACAAGATGACCATGTCGCGCCCACGGACGCGGTCGCCAGCATGGCGCTGACCGTTTCGGGCATGTTGGGCATAAAACCACAGACCCGGTCTCCCGGCCCGATGCCGGCCTGGCGAAGTGTGCCAGCAAGTCCTGCTACCTGCCGATACAACTCGGCAAAACTCAGCGACCGTTTTATTTTGTCTTCTGAACGAAAAATCAGCGCCGGCGCGTCATCACGACGACGCAGCAGGTTGCGGGCGAAATTCAGACGAACATTGGGAAACCAGCGCGCGCCGGGCAACCGCTTGGGATTTTCGACTACCGGATCAATCTTGCCAGAGGCAATCACACCAGTCATCTCCCAAACACTGGCCCAGAACTCGCCCGGCTCGCTGACCGACCACTGATGCAACGCGGTGTAGTCATCAAATACCCGGCCCCAGCGTAATGCCGCATCGCGAGCAAAAGCTGTCATGTTGCTGGTGGCGATCTGCTCGGAGGTAGGCCGCCATAGCGGCTGATCGATCATAATTTAATCCCATTAAATGTAGCGCCTGAAAGGCCGGCAGATATTATCTATACCTCAGCGCTACTATGGCCTTTTCATGTAACCGTATCTGTTCAGATCAATCTCGTCAAAACAATTTAACCCTTCTTGGAATTCACGTATATTCCGACCTGCTTGCCCTCCTGCAACAAAGGGCCGTGGAGATCTCACTAGATGTCAGTCACACCGCATTTCACACTCGATAAGCTGATCCAACAGCTATCTGATCTTGCCCGGGAAAGACTTCCAGCGAGCCAGATCGAGCACACAAGGTCCTTTTTCAAGGCCTATTACCATCGAGTGCCCACTCAGGATCTGGAACTGGCTCCCTTGAACGACCTTTACGGGGCAGCCGTGGCTCACCTTAAGTTTGCACAGCACCGAGTCGCTGGGAACGCCTGCCTGCGTATCTACAACCCCACGACCGAAGTTCACGGCTGGCAGACGCGGCACAGTGTGGTCGAAATTGTCGTTGATGACATGGCCTTTCTGGTCGATTCCATCCGCATGGCTCTGAACCGACTGGGTCATACCATTCATTTGACAGTTCATCCCGTGATCAACGTCGAGCGTGATCCCGATGGCACCATGGTAGGCCTGAATAATCAGGACAAAGAAGCCCGTAAAGAATCGTTTTTATATTTTCAGATCAGCCGCCAGACTACACCGGGGCGCCTTGAGGCAATCACGCAGGAAATTGACCGGGTCCTCGCCGAGGTCCGAGCCGCTGATACCGACTGGGAAGCCCTGCGTGATCTGGCTTTGGCGACCGCTAAGGGCATCCATCCCGATCACACGCCACTGGACCCGGAATCCACTGGCGAAGTGGCTGCCCTTTGCCACTGGATTGCAGATGATCACTTCACTTTCCTTGGAGCCATTGAATTTGACGCCCTGGCAGGCGAAGAACCGTCATTGGTCGCACGGGCCGACTCAGCATTGGGCATCTTACGCCCACAACCCGACTCAGACTTGAACCAACGCCTTCTGGCATTGCCTTCAGAACTGCCGGGCTATCTTGACGAATCAGACCCGTTGCTACTTGCCAAATCCAGCAAACGCTCGCTCGTACACCGCCCGGCCTACATGGACTTGATCGCGGTACGGCATTTTGATGCACAGGGTCAGTTAACCGGTGAGACCTGCCTGCTGGGCCTTTTTTCTGCAGCCGCCTACACTCACAACGTAGCTGATGTGCCTGTTCTGCGGCGCAAACTTAAGCACGTGCTACAGCGCAGCGGACTTCCCGAAAACGGACATGGCATTAAGGTATTGCAGAATCTCGTTGAAAGTTACCCGCGAGATGACCTGTTCCAGATCAGTGATGACGAACTGTACTCGATCACTATCGGAATGCTCGAGCTACAGGAGCGTCAACGCACCCGCCTGTTTCAACGCCGTGACCGTTTCGGACGCTTTTATTCCTGCCTGGTTTTTGTTCCGCGGGATCGGTTCAACAGCGATCTACGGCAAAAAATAGGAAACATTCTTCTGCAAGCCTATGCTGGCCACACACTTCAGTTCGATGTACATTTTTCTGACTCGGTGCTGGCGCGGATTCATTATCTGATTAGCGTTGATCCCAAAGACGCGCTCTCGCCGGACACTGCGGCACTCGAGCAACGCATAGCGCAAGCTGCACGGTCATGGCGAGAAGACTTGCACTCATCGCTCGAAACCGGAACGGGAGGAGAGACAGCCTTGGCTCGCTTCGAAACCTGGGGCGATGGCTTTCCAACCGCTTATCAGGAAGAGTTCACTCCTCAGCGCGGGGCCTGTGATCTGGAACAGATTGTCGCTGCCGAGCATAGCTCGCAGTTGGGTATTGAACTGTATCGCGAGCGCGACAGTCAGACCAATCGCGCACAACTCAAGCTTTATTCTCCAGCGGCCGCGGCTGTCCTCTCGGATGTTCTGCCGGTCATCGAGAATATGGGTCTTCGTGTTTTATCTGAACGCCCCTACCGGATAACAAGCCAGGAAGGGTCGCTGGTTTTCCTGCATGTGTTTGATCTGGAAGACCGTGACCACAGCGACATCGATGTCGATAACGGCAAACACCATTTTGAAACTGTGTTCCAACGGGTCTGGTGTCGTCAGGCAGACAACGACGGCTTCAACCGACTGGTGCTGCGTGCTGGTCTCGACTGGAAAGAGACCACGTTATTGCGCGCAGCCTATCGCTACCTGAGGCAACTGCGTTTTCGGTACAGCCAGGATTACGCGATTGAAACCCTGGCAGACAACCCGCATATGGCCATCCGGGTCATCCGACTGTTTCACGCCCGCTTTGATCCAGATCTGGCCGGTGATCGTGCCGAAACAGTACAAAACATAAGAGATGAAATCGCGACTGGGCTTGAACGGGTTACCAATCTAGACGAAGACCGTATTCTGTCGGCTTTCGTTAATCTTATTGAATCGATGCTCCGAACCAACTATTTTCAAGACCATCATCGCGAGCAACCGGGGCGACTCTCGTTCAAGATCGACTGTAGCGCCATTACTCGCATGCCCCGGCCACGGCCGATGGCAGAGATCTTCGTCTACTCATCCCAGGTCGAGGCAATCCACCTGCGTGGCGGTAAAGTGGCCCGGGGTGGCCTGCGCTGGTCCGATCGCCCGGAAGATTTTCGCACCGAAGTCCTGGGGCTTGTCAAAGCACAGATTGCCAAGAACGCTGTCATTATCCCTGTCGGCTCCAAAGGCGGTTTTATTGCGCGGCGACTGTCCGAACTCGAACCAGGTGAGCGCGGCGCTGAAGTACGCTCTTGCTACCAGACGTTCATCCGCGGTCTGCTCGATGTGACAGATAATCGCCGTGGCGATTCCGTCATCCCACCGCCGCGGGTTGTACGCTACGACGAAGATGATCCCTACCTGGTCGTTGCCGCCGATAAGGGAACAGCAACCTTCTCGGATCTTGCCAACGACGTGGCGGCTGAATACGATTACTGGCTAGGCGACGCCTTTGCTTCGGGAGGCAAGACTGGCTATGACCACAAGGCCATGGGAATCACTGCCCGTGGTGCGTGGGAGTCAGTCAAGCGCTTGTTCCGCGATCTGGATATTGATACCCAGGCACAATCTTTTACCGTTCTGGGTATTGGCGACATGTCGGGGGATGTATTCGGTAACGGCATGTTGCTTTCCCCTCATATCCGCCTGATCGGCGCTTTCAACCACGAGCATATTTTCATTGATCCACACCCGGATCCCAAAGCCTCGTTCAAAGAGCGCGAGCGACTGTTTCGAATGCCCCGCTCCACGTGGGCTGATTACGACCTAGGGACACTCTCAGCCGGAGGCGGCATATGGCCACGTACCGCCAAGTCGATCGAGTTAACTGAGTCTGCCCGTAAGGCATTGGGCATTGGTGCGCAGCAACTCAGCCCAACCGAATTGATACACGAGATGATAAAAAGCCCGGCTGACCTGCTATTTAACGGCGGCATCGGAACCTATATCAAAGCATCGACCGAAAGCCATGAATCGGTCGGCGATCGGGTCAATGACGCATTGCGAGTTGATGCCTCACAGTTGCGCTGCCGCGTCATTGGCGAGGGCGGGAATCTTGGGCTCACTCAACTGGGTCGCATTGAATTCAGTCGTCGTGGAGGCCTATGCCACACCGATGCAATTGATAACTCCGCCGGAGTCGATACCTCCGATCATGAAGTGAACATTAAGATTCTTCTGGGCGCGGCCCTCGAAGCGAATGAGATTGATATGGATGAACGCAACACCCTACTGGAGGCAATGACCGAAGAGGTTGCACTCCTGGTGTTACGAAACAACTATGCACAAACCCAGGCACTGGCATTGGCAGTAGACCGGGCACCGAGCCTGATTCACCACCACAGCCGCGCCATGCGCCAACTTGAGCGCAGCTACGGACTCGACCGGGAACTCGAATACCTGCCCGGAGATGAAGAGATTACCGAACGTATTTCCCGAGGCCAAGGGCTTACGCGACCTGAACTGGCGGTCCTGTTAGCCCACAGCAAGATCTCGACCTACCAGATCCTGCTTGAGTCAGACGTGCCTGAAGATCCCTTCCTCGGTGAAGACCTGCAACGCTATTTTCCCCAGGCCTTGAGCCCGCGCTTTGACCGCTTCATGGTACCCCACCGCCTGCGCCGGGAAATCATTGCGACCCACGTCACGAACAGTATGATCAATCGCGTCGGATCGGGCTTCACGTTGAGAATGAACGAGCTGACAGGCGGTCTTCCAGCCGACACGGCTCGGGCATATGCGGCAGTACGCGAAATCTTCCGACTACGTGAGTTATGGCACGAAATTGAGGCACTGGATCATCAGGTCGCCTCGAAAACACAAAAAGAACTCATGCATGAGACTCGCCAATTGCTTGAGCGCGCCACCGCCTGGATGTTACGCCACCGGCCGCGGCCAATTGATATTGCCGCAACGGTGGCCGAATTTCGCGGCGGGGTAGACAAACTTCGCCGCAGTTTTCCCCGGGCGCTGGCCGCTTCAAACCGCCTGACTCAGAAACGCCGGGTACGCCGTTATTTGAATGCAGCCGTGCCGGCGACACTGGCCAACCACGTCGCAGCTCTGGCGGCTCTCACCAGCGCCCTGGATATCACCGACGTGGCCAATAGTCGTGAGCATGATATCGCCCAGGTCGCGACGGTCTATTTCGATACCGGTGATCGTCTCGGCTTGCACTGGCTTTCCGATCACATTCGTGACCTGCCGATCACTAATCACTGGCACGCCCTGGCCCGCTCAACCCTGCGTTCTGATCTGCATCTCAGCCAGCGTATGATCACTGCCAATATTCTTGATACCCAAGGTGGCCGCGGCAAGGCCGGGGTTCGCCAGTGGGTTGCTACTCACCGCGCTGACACTGAGCGCCTGGCCCAGATGATCAACGACCTGCAAAAATCCAGTAATCTGGACTTTGCCATGTTATCGGTGGCGGTCAGTGAAGCGGGCCAGATCTGCTCAGCGCCTTCTCACTAAGCCCCACACGGGTCGAAACTGCTCAAGGGGTTGATCGCCTACTCTGCGGGCTTAAAATCAAATGGGATTTTGGCACTAAGATGTTGCTGGGACTTACCAAGCCGTCCAGGCTTAAACTCACTCGATGAACCAAGCTGCGTTACTCTTCGTGTTTACTGGATTTCCTAGTGGGCTTAAACCTTGAATGAGTTGAGGGCAATTACATAAGGTGACAACAGAAACCATAGAGGCTCGCGTATTGCGTGAGATGCGTTTGATATTAACTGAGATCGCTCGCGAGACGGCGGTACCTAAAGACACTCGCCATGCCCTGTCGAGCGAGACCATCGTTAGGATGCGAGACTGTCTCTCCCTGATTAGTGCCCGGGAAAGGGAATTGAATGAAGCCCGTGGGATAGAAATGACATCTCGACCCAGATTAGGCGGTGAGAAAACTGATTCTGTGCGGGTTCAACTCAGAAAACCCAAGCCGGGAATTAAACATTGAGCGACACGGAACCTAAGAACCGAATCTGGACTGGGCTGGCCATGTCAAAGATGAAAACCCATCAGCGGGGCAAAACGCATACACTCCATTCTTAATAACCGCTAATCCAGCCAACGATTTATGCGCACCTCTCGTTTTTTTCTTGCCACACTTAAGGAAATTCCTGCTGACGCGGAGATTATCAGTCACCAACTGATGCTCCGGGCTGGCCTGATCCGTCAGGTGGCTTCTGGGATTTACAACTGGTTGCCGCTGGGGCTGCGCGTCCTAGGCAAGGTCGAGTCTGTCGTGCGTGAAGAGATGAATCGAGCCGGCGCCCAGGAAGTCTTATTGCCCGCCGTGCAGCCCGCCGAGCTGTGGCGTGAATCTGGCCGCTGGGACGACTACGGCCCGGAGTTGATGCGTTTTACCGATCGTCACCAGCGTGACTTCTGCTTTGGTCCGACCCATGAAGAGGTTATTACAACACTCGCGCGCTCGACGATCCGCAGTTACCGTCAACTGCCAGTCAATCTTTACCAGGTGCAAACCAAGTTTCGCGATGAGATTCGGCCGCGTTTTGGGGTGATGCGGGCTCGGGAATTCATCATGAAAGATGCCTACTCCTTCGATCGCGACACCCAAGGCATGGCCGAAAGTTACCAAACGATGTATGACGCCTATACACGAATCTTTAAACGCCTCGGCCTCGAAACTCAGGCCGTCGAAGCGGACAGCGGGACCATTGGTGGAAATTTTTCGCACGAATTCCATGTCATGGCCGACTCAGGTGAGGATGCGATCGCGCTTTGCTCACCATGTGACTACGCCGCCAACGTCGAGAAAGTTAATCTCCCGCGACCGGTTAGCTCGCGCGCAGCGCCCGGCGAAAAAATGAGTGAAGTCGACACCCCAAACCAACACACCATTGCTGATCTTTGTGATTTTCTAGCAGTGAGTGCAAAGAAAACCGTGAAAACCCTGGTAGTGCAAGGCTCTTTCGGAACACCGATTGCCTTCATCCTGCGTGGCGATCACGAACTGAACAGCGTCAAAGCCGAATCACTGGACGAGGTCGCCAAGCCGTTACGGATGGCAAGTGCAGAGGCCATCCATAACGCCACCGGCGCATCTCCGGGCTCAATTGGCCCTGTGGGTCTGAAAATTCCTATGATTGTTGATCACAGTGCCGGCGTGCTCACAGATTTTATCTGCGGCGCCAATCGTGACGATGTTCACCTCACCGGCGTCAACTGGGGGCGTGATCTGCCTGAGCCGACAACCCAGGATCTTCGCCAGGCCGTCAATGGGGATCCGTGCCCAACCGATTCCAAAAATGAAATCCAGGTAAAGCGGGGGATCGAAGTAGGCCACGTATTTCAATTGGGCACCAAGTACAGCGAGGCGCTGGATGCGACCTACCTTGATGCCAACGGCCGTAATCAATCGCTGTATATGGGCTGTTACGGTATTGGCATTACCCGGATCGTTGCTGCCGCCATTGAACAGAATCACGACGACAACGGCATTGTCTGGCCGCCGCCCCTGGCACCTTTTGATGTGTGCATTGTGCCAATCGGGCTCAAAAAATCGCCAAAGGTCGCGCAGGTCGTAGAGGAGCTTTATAAAGAACTTGTCGATGCCGGTTTCGAAGTGCTACTGGACGATCGCGAAGAACGCCCAGGAGTCATGTTCTCAGAAATGGACTTGATTGGCATTCCACACCGCATCGTTGTGGGAGAACGTGGCCTTACCAATGGATCGGTGGAATATCGCAACCGGGCCAGCGGTGAATCGGCAGATTATCCCCTAGGCGAGTTGGTCACTACCTTGCAAACTATTGCATCACTATAAGGGTTACTCACAGGGGCTCTGGCTCAAGGCAGAGTCACCGTGCATGCAGTGCCAGGGCGAATCAACAGGTCACTGGCAAAACGAACCGCGAGCAGATACTGCGCATTCTGTTCAGACCCAGGAACTGGCTCAAGACCGATCGCGCTGGCGATCGCCTCAAACTCTCGACCATCTACCTGAACTCGAACGTCGCTTTCCACTTTGAACGTGGCAGCTGTTTGGGCATTGACCAATACCCGAGCAAGATAGAGCCCTCGCTCAGCCAGCGTGAGCACCGGAGGATTGCCCGAATCATGGTTCACATATTGACCAGGTGCAAATGCCGAATCGATAACCCACGCCGAAAAAGGTGCTTTCAGGCGTGCAAGTTCGAGCTGAAACTCGGCGTGCTGACGTTCAAGTAAAGCGCCAGCGTAGGCGGATTCGACACGGGCCAGTTCAAGTTTTTCCAGATCCAACTGCACGGCAGGTAAAGAGCCTTCGTCAAATAGTGTCTGTTCCCGATCAAAATCGGCGCGCTGTTGGTCCCGTTCCACGCGATACAGTTCCTCGGCATTACCCACTTTGCGCAATGCGATCTCGTAAACTGTTGCGTCAAGTCTCACCAAAATCTCGCCGCTATTCACGGCGGCCCCCGGCTGAACCAGTACGGCTTCCACTTGCCCTGATGTTCCAAAACCCAAAGCCACTCGACGATTCCAGCCAATAGATCCTTGCAAGGTTTGTGCAAATGCATCCAGGGCAACAATCAGTAGCAGTGCTCCAATAAGTGGACGGATGAAGACTTTCATAGCGTTTAATTCTCCTGAATCAGGGCTGATGGCAACCCAAGCAGACTATCAAGCTGCGCCCACAACAGCGCTCGCTCGAAATCAACCCGGATTGACTCCAGCATGGCTTCAGCCGCTGCAGCCTGTGCATCGCCCAAGTCCGAGCGCAGTTCCAGTTCGTACATGGCGCGGCTGCGATCCTGGTAGTAGCCGCGATAGGTTTCCTGCGCCTGCGCCGCTGCCTCCTCTGCCCTATTGACCTCAAGCTCGTGCAGCAGCATCAGCACCTCCTCGCGAACTGCATACTCTGATGATGCGAGTGCGGCCTGTTTGTGCAAGAGTGTATTTTGCGCCAGTGCGACCTCAATATCACGGCCGTCTGTTCCATCAAACAAAGGCATGCTGAACTTGAGGTTGGCCCGGTATCGATCGCGACTGGCACTCGTACTGTTGACGTATTCACGGGCCTCAAGCTCGGCGCTTAACACCGGTGAATTAAGCTTGCGGGCAACATCAACAGCAGCCTTTGCCGCAGCCACATCGTGGCGTAGGAACTGTAGCTCAGCGGATGACAGAATAATCCGATCCACCAAGTCTGCATATTTGGGAATCTCGCGCTTGCGATAGACGGCAAGATCAGGCATCACCAGTTCGCTAGATAATTCACCTGGCCTACCCAGGGCAAGCGCGAGTTGGTGGCGGGTCTGGCGACGCTGTAAATCTGCTTGTAGGCGTGCAACATACTGCTGGCGATACCTGACCTCGCGCTCAGCCACCTCCAGATCAGAATACTGCTCAAACCGGGTCTGGCGCTCAAGCATGCGCGTGTAGCGAAAATAACTGATCGCCATACGCTCATCGTGCATCTGGTAAGCGTAATCGGCCAGAGTGACTGCGAAAAACCGCTCCATGATCTCAAGAGTGTGACGGCCTTGCCGACTCTGGAAGATTGCCCGCTTGGCCTCCAGGGTTGCTCCTGCCACTTCACGGCGGCTGGCGCTGCGACCAAAATCGGTTAAACGTTTGTGCCACACTAACCCATAACGGCTATCGTCTTGAAAATCGACACCAGACACAAAAGCCTTGCTTGCCACACGCGGCTGTAGTTCAAGTAATACACTTCCCCCAAAACTTGATTCCACTTTCTTCAAGCGAATCTGGGCAGCCAAAACCCCGGCTCGCGCAAGGCGAAGGTTCGGATGGTTTTCGCCAGACAGCCGCAGAGCATCCTGGAGTGTTAGCGGTTGAGGCAGGGGCTCAAATGGTGCAATAGCGCTGTCCGCCAGCGCTGGCAACTGTGCCAATCCGGCACCAAACACCAGTAGGGCTAGCTGCGCAGTACGGCGTATCATCGAAAATCTACTGCCGAGCCAAAGACCGCCTTCGCGCATCGACTCAGGAGGATTCCTCCCGGCGCTTGCGCTTGTACCGGGAAAAACGCTCGGTCTTGAAATGGGCGCCAACGACATACTCGCCCAACCAGAGGAATTCCTGTGGATCACGGGTTGTACCGGTATAGCGGGTCAGCAATTTCCCTTGAGGATCGAAAAACAAGAATGTTGGAGTGGCGCGGACTCGGTTATGCCGAAGTGCAAACTCAGTTTCTGACACTTCGACTCCATCGAAACCTGTCACCAGAGCGTCTCCGTCCGTGTTGAGTGCAATCACCCGGAAATGAGCTCGAAAATAATCCTGCACCTGGGGCTGATTAAGCACGGTGTCTTTCATTCTCGTGCACCAGGGGCAATCGTCAGTTTCAAACATCACCAAAACGCCGGCCTTACCCTCCTCTTGGGCGATTTCGGCTTCCTCAGACAGATCATTGAAACTGTCCTGGAAAAAATGCACAGCCGGATCACGGACTTCGCCGGCCATTGCGGGCCAAGCTACAAGAACCAAACCGGACATGAGAACTGCTCGGAGTGCAGCAGATACTGTCATACGAAAAGACCTCCAGGGAGGCTTAAGAATAATACGAATATTGTTACAATATAATAATATATTAAAACTTAGGCAAGTTATTCTAAGATCTGCACGGGCATAGCCCCTTGGCGCGCGCTGCGCGGCAGCACTTGTCGTTGAACCGTCGGCGAGTCGTCCAGAAATGCAACTGGCCTCCTCCTTCGACCACAAGACTTATCGACTCTTGCGCGAGCGGTTCGGAGCAGCATCAGATTTTGATCCCATCACTGGGCGCATCCGCGGTGCGGGAACGACTGCCGACGCCAACACCGCCATCTCTGCAGCCACACACGCCCCCAATAATGTGACCAGCCAGGATACAAAAATCCAAACCAAAAACACCGGTATCGTCCAAAGCACGCCATAGATAATCTGATAGGTGTTGAAATTGGCAATGAACAATATAAATACATGCTTTGCCATTTCGAACAAGACCATAGCGGTTATCGCCCCGGTCAGGGCGTAACGGAAGCGTACCGGACAATTTGGAATCACCAGATACATCAAGAGAAACCCCAGGCCCTCCACCAAAACCGGCAATCCCAGTAAAGCCGTGGCGCTGACCAGTTGCGTGCCGGGTATCAAATCCAAAAAAATCAATGAACCCAGATAGGAACTCAAAGACAAGCTTGCAGCCACCAATATCGGGCCTAGAGTCAGCATCGCCCAGTAAAGCAGCAAGCGTTGCATGGGTGTACGACCTTTGCGCACTCCCCAGATGCCATTAAGCGCATCCTCGATGGTCGACAACAAAAGCAACGCAGTTGCCATGAGTGCAACCAAGCCCAGACCAGTCAGCGTTCCGGCCTGGCTGGAAAATTCGCGTAGATAGCCGCTCACCACCTCGCCCGTCGCCGGCACCAGATTACTGTAAAGAAAATCTTCTATGCTGCCCCGCCAACTGGAAAAAAAAGGAAATAACGACAAAATCGCGAAACTCACTGTGATCAGCGGTACCAGCGCCAACAAGGTAGTGAACGCCAGCGCAGAGGCAACACGATGCAAGTGGCCCTGGCGAACCCGACTGAACGCCCGGGCGATTAGATCGATCGGATATGAACTGGAATGTTTCACAAGGTCATCGGCGATGATCAGTGGCCAAATACACGACCCATAGCCGTTTCGCCGTCACATCGTTAACCAATGGTGAAAAAAAAGGCCCCGGGTTACCGAGGCCTTTTCGATATAGCCCACGGGCGGCTCAGTTATAGACCGGTCCCGCATCTGCCTGTTCGGCTGCTTGAGCGATACCCATCTGCGCGGCTTCCGATACCCGCCTGGCCATACGGTAGGCCTCGCTGGCGTCACCCGCTTCGAGTTTTGCTTTTGCCGCCTTGAGTAATTTACTCACACTCACGGCACTGCCGCCCGTCGCTGAATCAACCAGGCGCCAGATGCCTCCAACCCCCTTAGCGGCGTCCAGATTGGCGCTCGCCTGCGCAATCATCTGCGCTGCGTCATCGGCTGTTGCTGTGCTGGCCTCACTGGCCTGAGTTGCCTCCAGGTACTTAAGATCAGTGGCCTCAGTAACACCCAGTGACCAGGCGCCACGTGTCCGGGCATGATCGATAGCCTCTTGAATCTGAAAATCTGTGAGATCCCTTTCAATCTGAATTAATTGGCCCGGGTAGATCAGATCAGCATCGCGAATATCAGCGCGGTTGCGTTTGAAAAGTAACGGCCACTGGTAGGGATCGCCATACACTTTAGGCTGCGAGGAAATCCCCCACAGGTGATCGCCGCCTTGCACAACGTAAGCCGATATTGACGGCACGGGGGCCGATGGCTGGCAGACGAACGAATCAGGATGTCGCGTACACCAATCGCCGGAGTCGGTTGTCTTTTCATGACAGACGAATGAATCAGGATGTCGGGTGCACCAATCGCCGGAGTCGGCTTTGTCTTCCTGGCAGACGAAGGAATCGGGGTAGCGATCGCACCAATCATCAGGCTTGGCCGGGGCTGACACAATGGCTGTGGCGGTCGACGTCGCTGGTGCCGGGGTTGCAACAGTAGCTGTGCCGGCCTCGGTTTCAGTCGGTTTCGCTGTCACACAGCCCGTGGCAACAACAGTCACCGCCAACAGTGCCAGCAGGGTACGGATTGGTGTTGTATTTAT
>CBFIBN010000037.1:0-272 GCA_965660775.1 Arenicellales bacterium
CACGGTCGCCTTCTACCGGTTCCTTTACAACCATGTCGGTGAGCCGTGGCTCTGGTACGAACGGCGGGCGCTGGGAGATGACGCATTGGCCGCAATTCTCAATCACAGCAAAGTACACGTCTATGTCCTTTACCGAGCCGGGGTACCGGCAGGCTATGTGGAACTGGACTACCGTATCAGTGACGAGGTTGAACTCGCCTACTTCGGCCTGTTTCCTGAGCAAATTGGCAGGGGCCTTGGGCCCTGGCTGCTGGGATGGGCGGTCGAGACTG
>CBFIBN010000037.1:309-13643 GCA_965660775.1 Arenicellales bacterium
CTCTCGGCTAATAGTGAATACTTGTAACCTGGATCACCCCAAAGCCATTATTGTCTACCAACGCGCGGGGTTTTCACCGTACCGACAGGAAACCTGCACCATGACTGACCCACGAAACGCTCCGTTCTGGAATCAACCGCCCGCGGACAGCCCCTGAGGCAAAAAACACCACGGCTTGCACAGGCGCCGGGTATCGCTTAGGCAACCTCGGCCCGGTCTCCAATCTTGCCTAGCCAGACCTTGCGATCCGAAGCCCGCTTTCGCGCCAGCAGCAAATCTAGCATGTTGTCGGTCCTGCGGCCGCTGTCCAGAGTCAGTTCAATCAGGCGCCGTGATGCAGGATCCATGGTGGTCTCTCGAAGTTGCGAGGGATTCATTTCGCCCAAACCTTTGAAGCGCTGAACATTGACCGATCCGCGCAGTTTTTCCTTGCGGATACTTTCCAACACAGTCTCCTTTTCTGCATCGTCGACCGCATAAAAAATATGCTTGCCAACATCAATCCGATAAAGCGGTGGCAAAGAGACGCAGACCCGCCCAGCACTCACCAAAGGACGAAAATGGCGCACAAAAAGAGCACAAAGCAAGGTCGCGATATGGGCGCCGTCAGAATCGGCATCGGCGAGTATGCAAACCCGTCCGTAACGCAGCCCTGAGTAGTCCGATTCTCCAGGATCGACCCCCAAAGCCACGGCAACATCGTGTACTGACTGCGACCCAAGAACTTCTGTCGGATCAACCTCCCAGGTGTTCAGAATCTTGCCGCGCAACGGCAGGATGGCCTGGAAGTTCTTGTCGCGTGCCTGCTTGGCTGAACCACCTGCGGAGTCGCCTTCTACCAGGAAGAGTTCAGTGTATTTCGTGTCCTGGCTAGTGCAATCGGCCAGTTTGCCCGGCAGGGTCGGGCCTGTGGCTACTTTCTTGCGCTCCACCTGGCGGGCAGATTTAAGCCGCGACTGCGCACTGTCAATGGCAAGACGGGCGATACGCTCACCTTGGTCCGCGTGTTGATTGAGCCACAGGCTGAACGCATCTTTAGCTGCACCGCTGGTAAAGGCCCCGGCGTCGCGTGACGATAAGCGATCTTTGGTCTGCCCAGTGAACTGAGGCTCTTTCATCCGCAGCGAAAGAACAAAAGCGCAATATTGCCAGACGTCCTCCGGCGCCAGCTTGACGCCCCGCGGCAACAGTCCCCGGTAATCGCAGAACTCTCGAACTGCATCGGTCAAGCCACTGCGAAAACCACTGACGTGACTGCCGCCCTGTGTTGTCGGAATCAAGTTGACGTAACTTTCGGCGATGCCTTCACCGCCGTCCTCGAGCCAGGTAACCGCCCAATGCACCTGCTGCTCTTTAGCGGCAATGTGACCGACAAACGGTGGGTCAGGCACCCACTCGCCTGCCCCAATTTCTCCCAACAAATAATCGGGCAGACCATCTTCGTATTCCCAGGTCTCGTTGTTTTTGCGATTCTGCTCATCGCGAAAATCGATCCTCAATCCAGGACACAGGACCGCCTTCGCCTTGAGCAAGCGTTTCAGTCGGGATATTGAAACGGTAGGCGAGTCAAAAAACTGGGGATCCGGCCAAAAGCGTACCGTGGTGCCGGTATTACGCACCCCAACCTTAGCGACGGCTTTGAGTGGCGCTGTTGGCATGCCATCACGAAACTGCATTCGGTATTGCTGACCGCCGCGTTTGACGCTGACTTCGAGTTTCGAGGACAACCCGTTAACCACCGAGACGCCCACTCCATGTAAACCCCCGGAATAAGCATAGGATTTATCCGAAAATTTTCCACCGGCATGTAATCGCGTGAGAATGACCTCGACGCCGCTCACTTTTTCGCCCTTGTGGCGATCAACTGGCATGCCGCGCCCATCGTCACTAACGCTGACTGAAGCATCCTTATGCAGAATCACTTCAATCCGATGTGCGTACCCGGTGATAGCCTCATCGACACTGTTATCCACCACCTCTTGGACAAGGTGATTAGGCCGATCAGTCTGGGTGTACATACCCGGACGTTTGCGGACTGGCTGAAGCCCGGTAAGGACTTCGATTGCTGAGGCGTCGTAACTTTCAACCATTAATTACAGGTTTGCAGGTACCAAGGAATCGAATCGACGCGAATCATACACGAAGAACTAAAGGTATCCGGCTGTCAGTCCGGATTTTCTTGATCCTCTGGCTCAGTTTTTGTGCCACGGGCAACCGTTGTTAATCGCTGAGACACACTTAAACCACTGTTACGAGTTCTTGATAGAGGGCCCGATCGGCAAAGCCATTTGCCCCTTCTCGACAGCACAAAGTCCGATCACGACTGATATGTCGAGTGGCTACGATTGTTGATTACTCCGACGCTGGGATAGAATCCCTGAACACCACGTGCTGCCCCACCCCGGGTGACTGACCGCGCCCACGACAGAGACAATTTCATGGCCAAAAAATCCCGTTCCCGCGTCGGGGAGTTCGAAAAATCCCTTAAAGAACTGGAAACGATTGTTGAGAGAATGGAAAGCGGAGAGCAATCTCTGGAAGCGTCGCTGAAGGACTTTGAGGACGGAATGAGCTTGGTCCGCGATTGTCGCGATAGCCTGCAAGCCGCTGAGGCCCGAGTGCAGCAATTGCTTGAAAAAGAGGGGGAACTGCAAAGCACTCCCTTCGACCCGGCCGAAGCGTGACGAACAATCAACCGCTTGCCCCTCTTTGGAAAAAGTGGCGGGAGCAAGTTGATCAGCGCCTGGAAAACCTGTTACCGGCATCGGACTGCGAGCCTCGTAAGCTTCACCAGGCTATGCGCTATGCCAGTATCGGCGCGGGTAAGCGATACCGAGCGGCATTGGTATATGCCAGCGGCAGGGCTCTGGGTGCTGATGAAAGAACTCTGGACATACCTGCGTGCGCGGTAGAACTGATACATGCTTTCTCTTTGATCCATGACGATCTGCCAGCGATGGATGATGATGATTTGCGCCGGGGTAAGCCGTCCTGTCACCGGGCTTTTGATGAAGCGACTGCTATTTTAGCGGGCGATGCGTTACAGGCTCTTGCGTTCGAACTACTGTGCACCTACCCCGCGACAGAGTTGCCACCGGCTCGTCAACTGCAGATGGTGCAGACCCTGGCACACGCTGCTGGCTCGCTAGGGCTGGCTGGTGGCCAGGCGATTGACCTCGACCTGGTAGCCTGCGATGCCTCAGTCGACACTCTCGCCAATATGCACCACAAAAAAACAGGAGCCCTTATTGAGGTAGCCGTGCAACTGGGGGCGCTCACCGCAACCGGTGATCCCGTGGTACTGCAACAGCTTACTGGCTACGCCCGACCACTTGGTCTCGCATTTCAGGTAGTAGACGATATCCTCGATGGCACGGCCGACACCGCGACGCTTGGTAAACTCGCCGGCGCTGACCGTCAAAAAGGGAAACCCACCTTCCTCAGCGCGCTGGGTGAATCATCATCACGACACTATGCCCAGGCACTCGGTGATGAGGCAATCGCGGCGCTTGACCATAGCCCTTTTAATAGTACGCTACTGATCGCTTTGGTCCGGTTTACTATTGAACGATCCCACTGACTGCCGCCAACACGGTATGATTACTCCATTAGGCCTCAGATCCCTCCAGGCCAACCCATTATTCATTTAGCATTGACAACCCCCGTTTATGCCGTCTCTTCTTGACACCATTGACTCACCTGCAGATTTGCGTCAGCTGGGTGAGCACGAGTTGGTTGGGCTTGCAGAAGAGTTGCGTCGATTCCTGATCGGGGTAACCTCAACCACCGGCGGGCACCTCGCGCCAGGCCTTGGGACGGTGGAACTGACGATCGCGCTGCACTACGTCTTCGATACCCCTAATGATCGGCTGGTGTGGGATATCGGCCACCAGGCCTACCCCCATAAAATCCTGACCGGCCGGCGCCGGCAAATGTCCACTATCCGCAAGGCAGGTGGGCTCTCGGGATTTTTGAAACGTACCGAGAGTGAATACGACACCTTCGGCGCTGGCCATTCCAGCACCTCGATCAGTGCTGCGCTGGGCATGGCGGTTGCTGCCCAACTAGACGACGTGCCACGCCAGGTAACTGCCATCATCGGAGACGGTGCGCTCACTGCTGGCCTAGCCATGGAAGCGTTGTATAACGCTGGAGATATGGATGCCAATCTTTTGGTAATCCTTAACGATAACGAGATGTCCATTTCGCGCAATGTCGGCGCCATGTCCAACTATCTTGCACGTATTCTCTCAGGCCGGGCTTACACCACCGTTAGGGAAGGCAGCAAAACTGTTCTGGGCACTGCGCCACCAGTGCAGGCCTTCGCACGGCGCTGGGAGGAACACCTCAAAGGTATGGTCATGCCCAGCACGCTGTTTGAAGAACTTGGCTTTAACTATATCGGCCCAATCAACGGGCACGACATGCCCACGCTGATCTCAACTTTGAGAAACATGAAAGCGATGGAAGGACCGCGCTTTTTGCATATTGCGACTCAAAAAGGCAAAGGCTTCAAACCCGCCGAAGGCGAGCCGGTGGCATTCCACGGTATCGGACCCTTCGACCCGAACACAGGTAAAGTCGAAAAAAAATCCGCTAAGCGAACCTATACCCAAGTGTTCGGCGACTGGCTATGCGACATGGCTAGCGCTGATAAACGACTGGTTGGTATCACTCCGGCGATGCGGGAGGGCTCTGGACTGACCCGCTTTGCCGAGAATTACCCCAAACGCTACTTCGATGTCGGTATTGCTGAACAGCACGCGCTGACTTTTGCCGCTGGCACCGCCTGCGAGGGGTTAAAGCCAGTGGTCGCCATCTATTCCACCTTCCTGCAACGCGCCTATGATCAGTTGATTCACGATATCAGCGTGCAGGGTCTGGATGTGACCTTTGCCATTGACCGCGCCGGCATTGTCGGCGCCGATGGCCCTACCCATCAGGGTGCATTTGACCTTAGTTTCCTGCGTTGCGTTCCAGGGATGACGGTATTCGCGCCAGCCGATGAAGCGGAGTGTCGGAACATGCTGTACACGGCTTTTTTGCATCCGGGTCCCACAGCAGTACGTTACCCGCGCGGATCTGGACCAGGTGTTGTAGAACATCAGCAGATGACCCAAGTGCCAATCGGCAAAGCCCAGTTGCGCCGTGAAGGACGGGAGGTAGCACTGCTGGCTTTTGGAACGACGCTGGCGCCGGCCCTTGAAGCTGGAGAGGACCTCGATGCTACTGTGGTCAACATGCGTAGTGTCAAACCGCTCGACACCGAGATGATCAAGCGATTGGCCGACACACACGATCTTTTAGTCACCGTGGAGGAGAACAGTATTCGCGGTGGGGCAGGCGCAGGTGTGGCGGAAACTCTTGCTCAACATGAACGGGCTAGCGCCCTATTGATGCTGGGCCTGCCCGACCAGCATATAGAGCAAGGCGACCCGGCCGAGGTGCTTGCCCAATGCGGACTCGATGCCACTGGTATCGTGAGATCGGTACGCCATCGAAAACCCGATAAACTTGCCGCTTCACGCCATTCTGCTTAAACTTCCCTAGCCACAACCCAAGACCATCTCCTTTCATGCTTAAAGCCGAAACCGCCCTCACCCAGAGTGCGGATATAGCCGACGTTCAGAACAGCCCCGATAGCCGCAACCTGACTATTGACAAGGTTGGCGTCAAGGATGTGCGTCACCCCGTGCGTATTCAGGACCGTAGCGGCAACGAGCAACATACCGTTGCAACTTTCAATATGTATGTCGAATTACCACACAACTTCAAGGGAACCCATATGTCCCGGTTCGTGGAGATACTAAGCAATCACGAACGTGAAATCTCGGTGCGCTCTTTTCGCGCCATGCTGCACGAGACCCGCGAACACCTGGATGCTGGGACCGGCCATGTGCAGATGACGTTCCCCTTCTTTTTAGAAAAAACAGCCCCCATCACCGGGGTAAAGAGCTTAATGGATTACCAGGTCACTCTGATGGGTGAAATCGTCGGCACCACGGTTTCAACCGAGGTGCGGGTTGTCGTCCCCGTAACCAGTCTTTGCCCGTGCTCCAAGCAAATCTCTGAATACGGCGCGCATAACCAGCGCTCTCACGTCACGGTCAGCATCAAAGCCAGTGCGTTTATCTGGATAGAAGAGATCATCGACATTGTTGAGAAAGAGGCCAGCTGCGAACTCTACGGCCTGTTGAAGCGGCCAGACGAAAAATATGTAACCGAGAAGGCCTACGATAACCCTAAATTCGTTGAAGACCTGGTGCGTGATGTCGCGGGTCAACTAAACCAAGATCAGCGCATCAACGGCTACGTGGTAGAAGCCGAAAACTTTGAATCTATCCACAACCATTCAGCCTACGCCCAGATCACTTTCACTCGGGATAACTGATCCGCGAGCCATCCACAACGGCACCCTCCCCACGCGGGATGGAAATCGGAATCGACCTGGGCGGCAGCAAGACCGAGGGAGTTCTCCTCGATGCCACAGGTGCCCAAACTGCACGACAACGTCGCCCAACCCCCCAACAACAAGGCTACCAGGCGATTCTTGAGAATATCGCCTCCCTGGTAACCGACCTTGAGGCGCACAGTAAGACACGTTGCTCGGTTGGGGTCGCGGCTCCGGGCGCACTGGATACTACCGGCAGGGTAAAAAACTCGAATACCCAGTGTCTCATTGGTCGACCGCTGCTCCAGGACCTTGAGACACTTCTGTCGCGACCCGTGCGGCTTGAAAATGATGCCAACTGTTTTACCCTTGCTGAAGCGGTTGATGGCGCCGGGCAAAATGCAATCAGTGTCTTTGGAGTCATTATGGGAACAGGCGTCGGTGGAGGCATCGTGGTCAACGGAGAGCTATTGCCCGGACTGCAGCACATTGCCGGGGAATGGGGTCACAACTGTCTCGAACCAAATGGGCCTTTATGCTACTGCGGCCAACACGGTTGCATTGAAACCTTCCTTTCGGGTCCGGGCTTCAGCGCCGACTACCAGCGCCTCGGCGGCGATCCAACTCTATCTCCCCAAGAGATCGTTGCCGATGCTAAGCGGCAGAATTCAATCGCACAACTCGCTGTTGAAAACCTGCTTGAACGCTTCGGCAAAGCACTTGCCAGCGTGATCAATATATTGGACCCCCATGTCGTGGTTCTCGGGGGCGGTCTATCCAACATCGACTGTCTGTATACCGAGGGCGCTCAACGGGTTGCCGCCCATGTTTTTAATACCTCATTGGACACCCCAATACGGCGCAATCAGCATGGTGATAGCGCGGGCGTGCGTGGCGCCGCCCGCCTGTGGCATCGCTAATCGTCACTTGGCCAGGTGTCCGATAGTCGGTACCCGGTTGGCCATGGATCAGTTGGATCCAACATATGCTGATGCACCCCGGTTATCCAGGCTCTTCCAGCCAGAGACGGGACTACCGCATTGCGGCCGTCGCTCATGGTGACGGTCTCGTCGATCTGGCAATTGAAACGCGAGCCGATCACGGATTCACCGATAAAGCGCTGTCCCGCCTGTAGCAGTTCACGGGCATGCAATACTGCCATCCGGGCACTGCATCCGGTGCCACATGGTGAGCGATCCAATTTACCGGGTTGAATCACCACGGTGTGGCGACCGACCAGGACGTCGTCTTCCGACGTTAACGGGCATGCCATCATGCAAAAAGACAAATGCCTCCACTGTGGATTATCCGGATGGGTGAAACCTAACTGTTCGTTAGCCGCAACAATAATCTTGCGGCCACAGTCGACCAATGCAGATGCCTCGTCGGCGCTAACAGCAAACCCAAGCTCCCTCGCATCTACCAGACAGAAGCTATCGCCTCCATAAGCGGTGTCAACCGTGAGTGAACCAATCCCGGCGACTTCAATTACAGCCCCGAGTCGATCAACGAAAGACGGCACATTTCGGATACTCACCTTCTCAACAACACCGTTGTGACAGGTCGCAGTGGCGCGAACCAGTCCGCCCGGTGCTTCCAGATGGAGCACCGTCTCAGGTTCCGTCATAGGCAAGATGCCGGTTTCCAGAAGAACGGTTGTAACGCAAATCGCGTTTGATCCAGACATCGGCGGAAAGAATGAGGGCTCCATGATAATAAATGCGGCATCCGCGCGGCTATCCATCGGAGGTACCAGCAGGTTGGCATGTCGGAAAACTCCGCCACGAGGCTCATTCAGGAGGAAATCACGCAGTTCAGCGTCACTTTCCAACGCCCGCGACTGTTCCCACAGATTTTCACCGCTTGGCGGCGTAACCCCGCCGACAACGACATCCCCAACCTCGCCTTCCGCATGGCAACTGACCACATGAATACAACGACCACTTCTCATAGCGTCTGATCTCCTTGAACTGCGTATATCTTTAATTATTCGAAGGCGCTGGCATCAGCAAAGGCGGCTCCATACCCTTTTCAATCCACCAACTGCCGTCCGGTCCCGGCCACTGGAAAACGGCAAGATTCACTCGCCCAAAGATGTCGAACAATATGCCTTCCTTCTCAAGCCGACGGCGCTGCTCGGGATCCGGTGCGCCGACTGAGCGGGTACTGACCGCACCGCGGCTGTTGACCACCCGGTGCCAGGGGATGTCTGGCGCCTTCACCGCAGCCATGGCATAACCCACCTGGCGTGGGCCGCAACCGGCGAGGCGAGCAACCTGCCCGTAGGTCGCTACCTGCCCCAAAGGCACTGCTTGCACCAGCGTATAGATAACTTGGTAAATACCATCTCCCATGATAACTCTCAGGGCGCCACCCGCAGACCACCATCCTCAAACAGGATTTTAGCCAGCGTAATGACCGGCGCATCCACACTACCTAAGGCATCACGTCCACCCTCAGCTGGTTTTTCGATCACACAACCAATACCACACAGGCGTGCGCCGCTTTCTGAAACCAGCTTGGCCAGCGCGCCGAGGGTCGCACCAGTGGCAAGAAAATCGTCAACGATCAATACCTGGTCCTGTGAGCCCAGAAAACGGCGATCAACCATCAGATCTGAGCTTGTGCCGCGGGTCCGACTGATCGCCTCGGCAACATAGTAGGTTCCCGTCATAATGCGCGACTGGCTTTTGCGCGCGTAAATCAGAAGGGCGCCAAACTGCCCGGCAACCCCCAATGCAACAGGAATGCCACTGACTTCTGCGGTCAATACCCGGGTGATCTGGCCGACTCCCGCAGCGCGAAACCGCTCGCTCATCTCCTTGGCCATTCGCCCGGTCAGTGCGGGGTCGACCTGGTGATTGAGAAAACTATCGACTTTGACGATACCGCCGCCAACGTGCTCGCCTTCGTGCTCAATTTTCTGGATAAGTTCCTGCATTACACCTCCTTGAGTTGTCCTGACAATCGTAGCATGCAGGCAAACACTCGCCATCAAGCTCAAAAGTCCAATGCCGCAGTTGACTGAGTCTATTTCCTGATCCGATCTAGCGGTCAATCAATTTGATAACCTAGGGAATCAAGCTGGCCTTATTTTGTACCATAGCGTTGAAAATAAACTCGATAGCGGATTTGTGATTCAGTTTTTACGAGCACTAAAGCGGCTTCAACCTGGCAGGGGGTACCAGGAAGTTACGACACTCAATCCATTACAAAGATCAAAAACCCTCATTCGAGCCTTCGTGCAAGCAATTGACCAATGCCAGGCTCACACATTTCAGAATCGCGTGAAGCAGGGCTGAATGTTCACAATCCGGACGCAGCCGCTAGTGTGGGTCGGCGGTGATTCATCCGACCCAAGGCTTTAATCCTGACTCACCGTCTCTAGCAGTTCGGCCAGCGTGTCACCCAGTAGATCCAAATGCGTAGGGCTCGACAATCGATGATCGCCATCCTTGAGTAATTGCACACGTACATCACGCGCTGCCAGGGCCTCCAGCAAGCGCAATGCCGTGCGCCAGGGCACCTCAGTGTCCGCCAAGCCCTGAAGTAACCTAACCGGCGCGCTGATCCGGACAGGCGAGTCCAACAGGCACTGTGTCTCGCCGTCAGTGATCAGCGCCTCAGTGATCGGATACCCCTGAGGGTCATAATCACTGCTGAGGTGCACGCAGCCCGTGCTCGCAAGTTCATCGCGCTCAGCATCGTCCATTTCCCGTGATAGAAGATCCCGGGTGAAATCGGGTGCCGCGGCAACACCTAGTAGACCTTGTACCTGCTGACCCAGTGCCAGCGCCACGTGCAGCATGATCCAACCACCCATACTGGAGCCAACTAGAACGCAGGGGCCCCCCGCCTGGTCACGGATGACATCCAGCGCATCGGCTGTCCAACGGCTGATAGTGCCCTGCTCAAACTGCCCTTCGGACAACCCGTGACCCGAATAATCAAAGCGCAAGAAGGCCTGATTTCTCTTGGCACACCACTCGCTCAGGTATTGCGCCTTGGTACCGTCCATATCCGATCGAAAACCCCCTAGAAAAACCACCCGGGGCAATTGACCCGCTAAGGCCCTGGCGGCTAGAGACGCCCCTTGAGTGCCGCTGACCCAAATCGTTTTCTCACTCAAAGCTGTGTCCTCCAGTTGTCGTTTAATTCATCACCCATGTGATTATCGTGCTTGTCAGAAATTAGCACCTTTTTTAACTGATCAGTTAGCATGCCTTAAGGGCATCATGGTTAAAAATGATGTCATTCAGGCGTCCTTGTCGAGATATATCGGGCATTTCATGTTATTCGCCCATAGTATTTCTCGCCAGTCACTGTAAATCAGCCCCTTTTCAGGCCTCAAAGTCCTAGCGTTGGGGAAACTCAGGGAATCCGATGCCGGTCGATCTAAACATTAGATTGACGTTTACGTAAACGTCAATCTAAAATTAACCCACCTAAACAGCCTTTAGTCACGATTTCAAGCATGACGATCTCACCCAATTCCACCCTCGGACTCAATTTTGATCTGGGGGAAACAGCGCAACTACTGCGTCAAACCGTTGCCGAGTTCGCTGCCCGTGAAATCGCGCCACGCGCGCAAGCGATAGACCATGAAAACACTTTCCCCCCCGACCTTTGGGCTAAGTTCGGCGACCTGGGTTTACTCGGAATTACGGTTGAACCTGAGTTTGGCGGCTCTGGAATGGGCTATCTTGAGCACACCATAGCCATGGAAGAAATCAGTCGTGCTTCTGGGGCTGTTGGTCTTTCCTATGGCGCCCACTCGAACCTGTGCGTCAACCAGATTCGCCGTAACGGGTCGCCAGACCAGCAAGCGCGCTTCCTCCCTGATCTGATCAGCGGAAAATGCGTAGGCGCCCTGGCCATGAGTGAGCATAGCGCCGGATCCGACGTCGTCAGTATGCGCCTGCGGGCAGACAAGCACGGCGATCATTACGTACTGAACGGCACCAAGATGTGGATCACTAACGGGCCAGATGCTGACACGCTAGTGGTATACGCCAAAACCGAACCTAAAGCAGGGGCTCACGGTATCACCGCATTCATTATAGAACGCGGTTTTGCCGGTTTTTCGACCTCTCCCAAGCTGGATAAACTAGGAATGCGTGGCTCGAACACCTGCGAACTGGTATTTCAGGACTGTGAGGTTCCCATCGACAATATGCTAGGGCTCGAAAATGCCGGGGTAGCTGTGCTGATGAGCGGACTGGACTATGAGCGCGTGGTTCTCTCCGGGGGGCCACTGGGCCTGATGCAGGCCTGCCTTGATATCGTGTTGCCGTACGTACACGAGCGTCATCAATTCGGCCAGCCCATCGGTACATTTCAACTGGTACAGGCCAAACTGGCCGATATGTACACGACACTCGATGCCTGTCGCGCCTACGTCTATGCAGTGGCCAGAGCATGTGACCGCAAAGAAACCACACGCAAAGATGCGGCCGGGGCAATCCTGTACAGTGCCGAGCGGGCGACTCAGATGGCCCTGGATGCGATCCAATTGCTTGGCGCTTCAGGCTATGTCAACGAACAGGCCGCCGGCCGGCTGCTGCGAGATGCAAAGCTTTATGAAATTGGTGCTGGTACCAGTGAAATGCGACGGATGTTGATTGGCCGCGAACTCTTTAACGAAAGTAACTGAAGGAGGACTCATCATGCACGATGATCCAATCGTCATTACTGGCGCCGCCCGAACCCCAATGGGCAGTTTCCAGGGCAGTCTAACAGGGCTCAAAGCCCCCGAACTGGGTGCCGCAGCTATTGCCGCTGCGATCGAGCGTTCAGGTAGTGCGCCAGATTCAGTGGATGAAGTACTGATGGGATGCGTGCTCCCGGCAGGACAACGTCAGGCCCCTGCCCGCCAGGCAGCACTCGGGGCTGGATTGCCGCTCGCCATACCATGCACCACCATCAACAAGATGTGCGGCTCAGGCATGAAAGCCGCCATGCTGGGCCACGATATCATTCGTGCCGGTGCCGGTCGCGTCACTGTGACCGGTGGACTGGAGAGCATGAGTAATGCCCCTTACTTGCTGCCTAAAGCCCGCGCGGGTTACCGACTCGGTAATGGCGAACTGCTAGATCATATGTTTGTCGACGGACTTGAAGATGCCTACGAACCCGGAAAACTGATGGGCCATTATGCGGAAGACTGCGCTGAGCGTTATGGTTTCAGCCGTAAAGACCAGGACGACTTTGCTATCGAGTCGCTCACCCGGGCCAAGGAAGCAACAGACAGTGGTGCGTTTCGCGATGAAATCGTCCCGGTCTCGATTGTTGGACGCAAAGAGACCGTGACAGTCGAATTCGACGAACAACCGCTCAATGCCAATATCGAGAAGATCCCGCACCTCAAGCCGGCCTTTCGTAAAGATGGCACCGTGACCCCTGCCAACTCGAGCTCGATCTCAGACGGTGGCGCCGCTCTGGTTATGATGCGTTTATCCGATGCCGAAAAAGGAGGGCATGTGCCGCTGGCACGAATACTCGGGCACGCCAGTTTTGCCAACGAACCTGGCTTGTTTACCACCGCGCCTGTATTCGCCATGCGCAAACTACTCGATTCAATCGACTGGAGTGTCGATTCGGTTGACCTTTTTGAAGTCAATGAAGCTTTCGCCGTAGTGGCGATGGCCGCTATGCGTGATCTCGCCATACCGCACGAAAAGCTAAACGTCCACGGTGGTGCCTGCGCGTTGGGACATCCCGTCGGCGCGTCGGGCGCTCGCATTATTGTGACCTTGCTTCACGCCATGGCGCGATACGACCTGCGCCGAGGTGTCGCTTCGCTGTGTATCGGCGGTGGCGAAGCCACCGCGATGGCTTTCGAACGTATTAGCTGATCGACTTCCCAATAGGGGAATCGCCATGACTACATCCATCGAATGGTTCTTTGATTTCTCATCGCCCTATGGCTATGTTGCCAGTGAAC
>CBFIBN010000038.1:0-259 GCA_965660775.1 Arenicellales bacterium
TGTGATATCGACGGCACCAGAAAAAACGCAGCGTTTTTCTACCGTCATAAACTATCTCCGGGTGATCAGTTCCGCGGCCCAGCGCTCGTTACTGAGGCCCAGACCACGACGCTTGTAAGCGAGGATTTTTCAGCCCACGTGGACAGTATGGGCAACCTCGTACTGGTTCAGGATCAAGAAAGGGGCGCACAATGACAACCGGAATATCCAGCACCCAGCTCCAGGTGATGTGGAATCGCCTGCTATCCCTCGTTGAAGA
>CBFIBN010000038.1:269-13578 GCA_965660775.1 Arenicellales bacterium
CCTTCAGCCCCATCGTGCGTGAGTGCGGTGAGATCTCCGCGGGGATCTTTGATGCTGAGGGACGGATGCTCGCGCAGGCCGTGACGGGTACTCCAGGCCACGTCAACACCATGGCCGAAGCCGTTCTGCACCTGCGTAAGCGGTTTCCCGCCGAATCGATGAAACCCGGTGATATCTATATGACCAATGATCCCTGGCTGGCAGCTGGTCATCTCAATGACTTTCTTTTGCTGATGCCCGCCTTCAAGCATAGCAAGGTGGTGGGATACGCTTCCTGCACCTCGCATCTGGTGGATCTTGGGGGGCTTGGCATGGGCCCTGAAGGATCTGATATCTATGATGAAGGCCTTCTGATTCCGCCATGCCGACTTGCCGAAGATGGCGACCCAAACGCGCTTCTGATGGATGTTATCCGCGCCAACAGCCGTGAACCTATTGGTAACGAGGGCGACATCTACGCACTGATCGCATGCTGTGAAGCCGGGGTAAACCGGCTCACCACTATGATGGATGAATTCGGGATCGACGACCTGCAGGATCTGTCTCGCTATATTGTCGAAACCTCCCGCCGCGGAACCCTCCAGGCCATCGCTGAGGTCCCCAATGGCTCATACCACAACATGATGTGGGTCGATGGTTATGAAAACGAGTTGGAACTCCACGCTACGCTAACCGTGACCGACACGGCGATGCACGTTGATTTTTCTGGCACCTCCGGCTGTTCAAAAAAAGGTATTAACGTACCGCTCAACTACGCAACGGCCTATACCGTTTTTGGACTTCGCTGCATTGTGGGATCAGACATCCCCAACAATGCCGGATCGCTTGGACCGTTTACGGTCGACGGGCCGCCCGGCTGTATCCTGAATGCTCAACATCCCGCACCGGTTGCGATGCGCCACACGCTGGGCCAGGTGACGCCGGATCTGGTGTTGGGATGTCTGCATCAGGCGATGCCGGAGGCAGTCCCCGCGGAAGGGGCGAGCTGCATGTTCGACCTACCCATGCGGCACGCTCCTGAAGTAGCGCGAGAAGGCGGTCGATGCTTTGCGATCGAACCTGTCCACAATGGCGGGACCGGGGCCCGGGCCCAATCGGATGGCCTTTCTGCTACGGCCTATCCGTCGGGCGTCTTTGGATCACAGGTGGAGATCACGGAATCTGTAGCTCCCGTCATCATATGGCGACGCGAGTTACGCCCGGATTCGGGCGGCGCCGGTAAATACCGGGGAGGACTGGGGCAAAGTATCGAACTCAGCTCAGCCAATGGTGCGCCGTTTATTGTGTTCCTTTCGGTCGAACGCCTGAAGTTCCCGCCGCTCGGTCGTATGGGCGGGCTTTCGGGTGCGGTCGGCCGCATCCGTTTTCGAGATGATGACTCGGAGATTCCCGGAAAGGGCGAACTTCGGGTGACCGCTGATGACTATCTGATTTTTGAAACGCCCGGCGGCGGAGGCTTTGGGCGCCCTGCCGATCGGGATCCCGATGCGCTGAGACTTGATGTCAGGCGCGGATTGGTCAGCCCCGATGGCGCCAAGAATGACTATGGTGTGAACTTATGATCAGTGCCCGACCCCACCTCGACCGTATTGCCGGCTACGCTCTCGCCGACCTTGGCGAAGCGGATTTCATCTCTCTCGCTCAGAACGAAAGTGCATTCGGAGCGAGTCCGAGCGCGATCAGCGCGGGACAGACTGCCTGCGCAAGTCCCGAACGTTATCCCGATACCGAATGGTCCAAACTGCGATCGGCGATCAGCGATGTCCATGGCCTTGATTCCAAACGCATCCTCTGCGGTGCGGGGTCGATGGAAATCATCAATTGCATCATCCGGACTTTTGCCGGTGCAGATGATGAGGTCGTCGGTACCGACTACGGTTATGGCTATGTCCGCACCGCCGCTTCGCTGACGGGTGCGCAGTATCATCAGGCCAGAGAAATCGATTGCACCGTCTGCGTAGATGAAATTCTGGGTACGGTGACGCCTGCGACGAAGATCGTCTTCGTCTGCAATCCAGGTAACCCGACCGGCACGATGATCAGCCACGATGAGATTCTTAGGCTGCGACAAAAACTGCCAAAAAACGTACTACTTGTCATTGACCAGGCCTATGGGGAATTTGCCGATGACGACAGCAACCCTGACGAGACCTTTGCGCTGGTTGATCGGGGTGACACCGTAGTTACACGCAGTTTTTCAAAGGCCTATGGACTCGCGGGTGTCCGGGTCGGATGGAGCTATCTCCCCAACGGCGTCGCTACCCAGATGCGCAAGGTCCTTAGCCCGAACAATATCTCGGTACCTGCACAGGTGATGGCTACCGCCGCCATGCGCGACCAGCCACACATGCGCTCTATCGTGCATCGGACAATAGAGATACGCGAGTGTTTCTCAGAAGACTGCCGTACGCTGGGCCTTACGGTACCCAAAAGTCACACGAATTTCGTCCTGATCCGTTTCGCCTCTGCGGAGCTTGCTGCAGATGCCGACAAGCGGTTGCGGGCTCATAAACTTGCCTTAAGAAGAATGGGTCCATACGGTCTTGCTGACTGCCTGAGGGCAACGATCTGCGAGCAAAACATAATGGATCGTTGCCTGAAGGTATTAAAGGAGGTATTGCAATGACTCCCGAAGGCCGCGGCGGGACAAGGATCGGTGTGTTGGTGCCGTTTACCAATACTAATCTGGAGCCCGACATGATGATGATGCGCCCTCGCGGCGCAACACTGCACTTTCACCGACTGGGCAACTACGACGCAGACGAGATTCCGGGTGCCGCACAGATGGCGCGTCTCGGCGCTTCAGACATCAGCGAGGATCTTCGGCTGATCTGCGGGGTTTGCCCCGATGTGGTGCTCTATGGCTGCACCTCCGCCACCCTCACCCATGGTTCCGGCTTTGATGCTGATCTCGCAGAGAGGATCAAAGCGGGTTCGAACGCCCTGTCCCTGACGGCGGCGGGCTCGCTGGTAGAAGCACTCAACGCACTCAACATCACCCGGATCGGCTTTGCCTCACCTTACGTCGGTGAGATAAACCGGCTCGCCACCCGTTTTCTGGACAGCCATCAGATCACGACTGTTGAATGTGCCGACATCGGACGTGAACTTGGGAACTACGGGCAAGGCGCGCTGAGCCTCGATGAAGTGACCGAGCTTGCCTGCCGTGCCGATCATTCTGACGCCGAGGCGATCGTGCTCAGCTGCACTGATATGCGTTCGGTTGAGGTGGTCGAGCGGGTTGAATCCCTCACCGCGAAACCGGTGATCACCTCCAATCAGGCCATGATGTTCTGCCTGATGCGCGCCCTGGCACTGCCTTGGCATAACAACACCCCGGGACGGTTATTCGATTCGCTTAAGGCTTCCTAGTCACGGCCGGCAGTTCAGTAACCCCGTACGGGGTCGACAATATTCGAAAGCGCTTCACCATGCCGGTAACGCGTAAGATTCTCTGAAAACATCTCAACGGATTTCAGATCCCATCCGGCATAGACCGCAGAACAATGCGGTGTGACGACGACGTTTTCATAGTCCCAGAGTCTGTGCCCCTTTGCCAACGGTTCGGTGCTAAAGACATCCAGACCTGCCCCCTGGATCGCACCGGTATCGAGCGCCGAGATCAACGCCGGTTCATCGACGACGCCGCCTCGAGAAACATCGATGACGACAGCGGAGGACTTCAACTTCTTAAAGGCCGCACTGCTGACCAGACTCCGGGTGCTCCCCAGCAGCGGGACGCAAACTACCAGAAAATCAGCGCGCTCCCATAACCCTCCCAGGGCGTCGAGCCCGTGGACTTCATCGACATGGGCCGTGTCCTTAGGGTTTGCCCTTACGCCCAGCGTATTTAGACCCATCACTTTTAAGCGCGCGGCAACAGCCTGGCCTGTTCTGCCAAGGCCGAGTATCAGAACCGTCTTTCCATCGATGGGTTGTACTTCCCCAATCAGCCACTCGTGGCGGGTTTGGGCGGCACGGTATTTGGGAAACCCCAGAGAGAAATACAACATCACCCCCAGGACATACTGCGACATCATGTCTGCTGCAACACCTGCGGCGTTGGTCACCGTCACCTGGCTCGCATCCCATGGCGCCAGATGATCTGTACCCGAACCCCCTACTGACACCCATCGAACGCTTTCAGAATTCACCACCGCCTGCCTGGGAAATCCTGGGGTCCCCTGAAAACGTACCGAGTAGATAACCTCGGCTTGAGTCTCATCGATCAGGCCAGCCAGACCATCGTAAGTGCTGCAGGTCCATACAGAGAGATCAGGGTGAGTCTTATCAAGTATTTCCTTCGACCGATCCGGATTGTCGGTGTGGAGAATAACAGTTGGGGTTTTCATCACGACTCGGCCCTAGAATCAAGTACACCGTGAAGCGCAAATTTTTTCGTTCAAGCAATAATGATAACTGGAAAAGCTCGAACCCGACCTTTATCTTCGGGGCCGACCGGCATACTTAGGAAAGTTGTATGAAGATTCTTGTTGTCATGACGCATCCGAGGCGGGATTCGCTGACCGGTCAAGTCACAGATGCGGTGATCAACGGCCTTAAGGCGAGCCACGGGACTGAACTGGCAGACCTGTATAGTGAGGACTTTGACCCCCTGATCATGCCACCGGACGAGCAAAGATCAACTACTCCCGCGAAGTTCAGTCAGAGATCGCACGGCTTGAGCGCAACGAGGGCATCATTCTGATCTTCCCCACCTGGTGGTGGTCGTTCCCCGCGATACTGAAAGGCTGGATTGACCGCTTCTGGAACAAGGATGTTGCCTATGACTCCAGATTCTTGAAACATAAGCGAGCCCTTGCCATCGGGCTTTCTGCCTCAGACGGCCCCACCTATGCCAAGTGCGGCTACGATACCGCGATTGAAACCCAGATCGTGGCCGGTATCTTCGACTTCTGTGGGATCTCCGATGGACATTTTGCCTACCTGCATCACTCTACCGATGACGGTGAACGTCCGGCAGAAATGATCCAGGAAGCCTATGAAATGGGCTGGACTTTTTCGGACGGCCTGTAGCCAAATCGCCCATCACCCAAAAAGGAAACTGGGGTGACCGATGGGACTCGAACCCACGACGGCCGGAATCACAATCCGGGGCTCTACCAACTGAGCTACGATCACCATATACGCAAAGGCGAGCCGGCAATTATCCAATAAATATGGACTCCTATGCTAGCCACATGTGCAAAATAAGCCGACACAAAGGTGTTTTCAAGGGGTTGGCGCGCCCGACAGGACTCGAACCTGTAACCTACGGCTTAGAAGGCCGTTGCTCTATCCGGTTGAGCTACGGGCGCCAGCACGTTCAGGCAAGCGAAATGGTCGGGGCAGAGGGATTCGAACCCCCGACTCCCTGCTCCCAAAGCAGGTGCGCTACCAGACTGCGCCATGCCCCGACTGTCGGGGGATATCCCCGCCCGGGTAACAATTCTACCGGATCGTGATTCATAAAGCGCGCTATGCGGCGGCGCTCGCTTAGCCGATGACTGAGTTTCAGGCGTGGGCCAAGAGGTTGATTTTGCCCAGTGCAACCCCATTTTCACCATTGATTTTGTTTTTCAAAGACCATCTTGAGCCCCAAAGGCCATTCACCCAGGAGTAAACACCCAATGTCCGAAAACGCTGCAGCCAAGACTCACAGCTTCCAGACCGAGGTGAAGCAGCTGCTGCACCTGATGATTCACTCCCTGTACTCCAATAAGGAAGTCTTCCTGCGCGAACTGATCTCCAATGGCTCGGATGCCTGCGATCGACTGCGCTTTGCCGCGCTAACCGACGAGGGATTGATGGAAGCAGGTGAAAATCTGCGTCTGCGTGTCACTTTTGATAAAAAAGAGAAAACGATTACGGTCAGCGACAACGGCGTTGGCATGAGTCACGACGAGGTCGTGCAGAACATCGGAACCATTGCCCGCTCGGGTACCCGCCAGTTTCTCGATGCCCTGAGCGGCGATACAGCAAATGACGCCAACCTGATCGGCCAGTTCGGGGTTGGCTTCTACTCCGTATTCCTGGTGGCAGAGAAAGTCGAACTGACGACGCGGCGCGCCGGTGACCCGGCAAGCGCTGGTGTGCGCTGGACCTCAGACGGCGGCGGTGAATATCTCATTGAAACGGTCGAACTGGCAGACCGGGGTACCTCCATCACGCTACACCTACGCGATGAGGACAAGGAGTTTGCCGAAGATTTTCGTATTCGCGGCATTGTCAGTAAATACTCCGATCATATTTCCCTGCCGATCGAAATGCACCCGCAGGACGAGGACACAAAAGAAGAATGGGAAGCGATCAACAGCGGCTCGGCACTATGGTCACGACCTAAGAATGAGATTACATCCGAGGAGTACGAACGGTTTTATACAACCTTGAGCTATGACAGCGAGGCGCCGCTGGCGACTTTGCACAATCGGGTCGAAGGCACCCTGGAATATACCTCGCTCTTCTTCATTCCAAAAAAAGCACCCTTCGATCTATGGGATCGTGAACAACGCCATGGCATCAACCTGTACGTACGTCGGATCTTCATCATGGACGACGCCAAGTACCTGATGCCCAGCTTCCTGCGTTTCGTGCGCGGTGTGGTCGACGCAGTCGATCTACCGCTAAACGTGTCGCGCGAGTTCCTGCAGAATAACAAAGATATTGATCGCATCCGTGCGGCATCGGTCAAGAAGGTCCTCTCCGAGTTGACTCGCCTTGCCGCCAAAGAACCCGAACTTTATGCGGCCTTTTGGAAAGAGTTCGGCAAAGTATTAAAAGAAGGCATGGTCGAAGACCATGACAACCGCATAGTACTCTCGGATCTGCTGCGTTTCTCCTCGACCCGCAGTAAGGATCTCGACCAAACCCAGTCGCTCGCCGGATACTTCAAACGCATGCCCATGAAGCAAAAAGCGATCTACTACATTACAGCTGACTCGCATAATGCGGCCAGCACCTCGCCGCATCTTGAAATATTTCGCAAGAACGATGTCGAAGTGCTTTTACTCAGTGATCCAGTAGATGAATGGCTGGTGTCCTCGCTTAACGAATACAAGGACAAGCCATTGAAGTCGGTGGCCAAAGGCGCACTCGATCTTGACGATTTCGCAAGCCCCGAAGACAAAAAAGCAAGCGAGCAAAAAGAAAAGGATCTGTCAGAACTGACAGAAAAAATGCAGTCTGTGCTTGAAGGCAAGGTCAAAAGTGTGCGCGTCAGTCTTCGCCTGACAGACTCCCCGGCCTGCTTGGTTGCCGATGAGACAGACCTGGGAGGTAATCTCGAACGCATTCTGGCGGCCATGGGCCAGAGCGCGCCGGACGCCAAGCCGATCATGGAGATCAACCCCGACCATCCACTCATCCGCCAGCTAGGTCCAGAGCATGCCCGGCTCGGGGACTGGGCCCAGGTACTATTTGACCAGGCGGCACTCAGCGAGGGTGCCCCACTTCCGGAACCGGCTGCCTATGTACAAAGAGTCAACGACCTGTTGACGCGGGCGGCCCTTGCCGGAGACTAAGCGCTCACAGAATCGCCGCCATCATGGGTGATATTGATTATCCGGGGATTACCCTCGGGTCATCGGTCAGCCAGTGGCGGCTGACTGGTCGAGAACATCGCGGGCATCGCCGACCCAGTCAAGGGCGCCATCAAGATCCGGCAAGGGGTTGCCTGCCTGATCTACGCAGTTACGGCCGAAGACCAGGGATTCTGTCACCCGGCTACGCGAACTGATACGGCTGTAATCGAAGAGGATGCTACGTGAAATACGTGCGCCACGTTCAAGGTGACAACCGTGACCAATCCAGGTGGGGCCAAAGATCTCGCAGTCGGGCTCTATCCGAGAGGCTGAGCCGACATAGATCGGGCCCTCGGCCCGAACCTCGTCCCAATCGACACTGACATTCAACCCGGTCCAGATTCCCGGACGCACTTCGGTACCCGGCATAACCGCGCCACGTAATTTGCCACGCATCAACTGCTGGTTCGCTTCCCAATAATCGCTGAGGTGTCCGATATCAATCCAGTTAAAAGGCACCTCGATGGCATGGAAAGCAAAATCTTGCTCAAGGATGAGTGGGAAAAGCTCGCTGGCAATATCAAACTCAGTGGCGTGCGGGATCAGATCTATGATCGCGGGCTCAAATATGTAGATACCGGTATTGGCGAGTTGCGACAAGGCTTCTTCGGTAGAGGGTTTTTCCTGGAAGGATTGAATACGCCCGGCATCATCGCAGACCACCACGCCGTAACTTGAGACCCGCGCTCTGGGAACCTCGCGTACAACTATGCTCGCGGCGGCTCCTGACTGCCAGTGTTTGCGCAGCACGGCCGAGAGATCCAGATCAATCAGGGCGTCGCCGCAGACCACCAGAAAAGTGTCATCGAAAAAACTGCCAAACTCCTGAATACGTTTGATCCCTCCAGCAGAGCCCAGCGGCTGGGCCACCGTCTCACCACCCTCGAGGTATCCCTCGAAGGAATAACCAATCTCCACGTCCCAACGTCGCCCGTCGCGAAAATAACCTTCGATCGAATCGGCAAGATGGCTGATGTTAACCATGATCTGATCAAACCCGTGGCGAGCGAGATGTTCGACCAGATACTCCATAACGGGTTTTCCCAGAACCGGGATCATGGGTTTGGGCATCACATGGGTCAACGGTCGCACTCGTGTACCTTTGCCCGCGGCGAGGATCATTGCTTTCATTTATGTATCTCTTGGCATTGGCCGGAGATTCTATAGTCTGAGGCCAGCGCTGACCATCCGCTATAGGTCACGTATGCAAACCGCACTAAGCCGGCACAGCCTAGCGCGGTTTGCGGCCAATCAAGCGACCCGGGCAGGCGTTGGCCGCTGAGGCCTGAACACTAAACTCCCGCCCTCAACATCCACGTTGATGATGTCTCTCGACACTAAACTCCCGGCGAGAATCTCTTGCGCCAGGGGATTTTCCAACTGGATCTGGATGGCACGCTTTAGTGGTCGAGCGCCATAGACAGGATCAAAACCCGCATCACCCAACTTGTCCAGTGCCACATCGGTCAAGCTAAGTGTGAGATCACGCGCTGCCAGGCGGTCCTGCAGAATGCCAACCTGGATACGGGCAATCGCCTGCAGTTGTTCACGCTCCAACGGATGAAAGACGATCATGTCATCCACCCGATTGATGAACTCCGGGCGAAAGTGTCGCTCAACTACGGTCATGACCTCAGCTTTCATCTGCTCGTAACGTTCTTCTCCTGCCAGCTCCTGGATTCGATCGGAACCGAGATTCGACGTCATCACAATAACCGTGTTGCGAAAATCCACGGTCCGGCCCTGGCCGTCGGTCAGGCGACCGTCATCGAGCACCTGCAACAACACGTTGAAGACTTCCGGGTGCGCTTTTTCAATCTCATCCATCAGAATCACTGAGTAAGGGCGTCGACGCACGGCTTCAGTCAGGTAGCCGCCCTCTTCATAGCCCACATACCCCGGAGGTGCGCCAATCAGACGAGCTACTGAGTGTTTCTCCATAAACTCGGACATATCTATCCGTACCATCGAATCTTCGGTATCAAAGAGAAAAGCCGTTAACGCTTTAGACAGCTCTGTTTTGCCTACGCCGGTAGGTCCCAGGAATAAAAACGAACCGTAGGGTCGGTTCGGGTCGGAAAGCCCAGCCCGCGAACGACGAATAGCGTTAGCCACGGCATGAATAGCTTCTTCCTGACCAATCACGCGCTGGTGCAACTCGGCTTCCATACGCAACAATTTCTCGCGCTCGCCCTCAAGCATTCGGGATACCGGAATACCGGTCCAGTGCGCAACGACCTCGGCAATTTCTTCGTCAGTCACTTTATTGCGCAACAGTCGGGCCTGACCTGTCGACTCACCAGCATCGGCCTCGGCCAACTGTTTTTCGAGTTCCGGAATACGGCCGTACTGCAGCTCTGACATGCGTGCCAGATCTCCTGCACGCCGTGCCACTTCGATTTCGCCACGAGCCTGGTCGAGCGCTTCCTTGATATGCTGACTGCCCTGTACGGCTGCCTTCTCTGCTTTCCAGACTTCCTCCAGGTCAGCATACTCGCGCTCGAGTTCTGCGATATCCTTATGCAAGGCTTCAAGGCGTTTGCGTGAAGCGTCGTCTGTATCTTTCTTAACCGCCTCACGCTCGATTTTGAATTGAATCAGGCGTCGATCCAGCCGATCCATAGACTCCGGCTTGGAGTCGATCTCCATACGGATCCGGCTCGCCGCCTCATCCACAAGATCAATGGCTTTATCGGGAAGTTTCCGGTCACTGATATAGCGATGTGACAGAGTCGCCGCAGCAACTATAGCCGGATCAGTGATATCGACCCCGTGGTGGACTTCATATTTTTCCTTGAGCCCACGTAAAATAGCCACCGTGTCTTCCACTGTGGGTTCTCCTACCAATACCTTCTGGAAACGCCGTTCCAGCGCTGCATCCTTCTCGACATACTTGCGATACTCGTCCAGCGTGGTAGCACCAATGCAGTGCAGTTCACCTCGGGCCAGAGCAGGCTTTAACATGTTGCCGGCATCCATAGCACCGTCAGCCTTGCCCGCACCCACTATTGTGTGCAGTTCATCGACAAACAGGATCACTTGACCTTCTTGTTTGCTGAGATCATTGAGGACGGCTTTTAGACGCTCCTCAAATTCGCCACGAAACTTCGCCCCGGCAATCAGCGCGCCCATATCCAGAGCTAACAGACGCTTACCCTTGACGCCTTCAGGCACTTCGCCATCAACGATCCGCTGCGCCAATCCCTCAGCAATAGCGGTCTTTCCCACGCCAGGCTCTCCAATTAATACCGGGTTGTTCTTGGTGCGCCGCTGCAACACCTGGATGGTGCGGCGAATCTCCTCGTCACGGCCAATCACTGGATCGAGTCGGCCTTGCTCGGCACGCTCAGTCAGGTCGATCGAGTATTTCTCAAGCGCTTGGCGCTGTTCTTCGGCATTGGCATCATCAACCGACTCGCCACCGCGTAATTGTTCAATCGCCTCATCTATTGTGCCTTTAACAACGCCTGCCTCTTTCAACAGGCGTCCCAGTTCACCTTTATCATCCTGTGCAACCAATACAAAAAGTTCGCTGGAGATGAATTGGTCACCCCGCTTTTGCGCCTGCTTGTCTGTCAGATTGAGCATTCGCGCGAGGTCGCTCGAGATCTGTACATCGCCGCCCGTGCCTTCCACCCGCGCCGCACGATCAAGCGCTTCACCCAATCGGGAGCGCAGAGTATTGGCGTTGGCACCAGCACGTGTGAGTAGGTGCCTTACCCCACCACCTTCCTGCTCAAGCAGTGCCAGCATCAGGTGCGTTGGCTCAATAAACTGGTGGTCTCGCCCCAGCGCCAGGCTCTGTGCATCTGCAAGAGCCAACTGGAATTTCGTGGTCAATTTATCCATTCGCATAAGGTGATCACTCCGATGATCGACAGCCAACACTGCGTCGTAGAATTAGTGTCGGCCAGGATGTTTTACACCATTAAAGATGGGGGTTGAGCGTGGATAATCAAGATACATCATAGCGGCGTGACACGCGATTTTGGCCGTGACTGGTAACAGCCCAACCCCAAAGCACAATTAAAGTTGCCTCGCAGACGGGTTATGATCGGGATTCCGTACTTAGTGAAATTTGATCATGAAGAAACTTCCGCCTCGGCACTTGATCGCCGAGCAGGTACGCCAAGCCCTGGCTGAAGATATCGGCACGGGAGACCTGACGGCCACGCTGGTGCCCGACAACGACACCACTCGCGCGACGCTGATCAGTCGCGAGCCCGCTGTGGTCTGTGGTGTCGCCTGGGCCCAGGAAGTTTTTGACCAACTTGATCCTAGCATCAGCATCGAGTGGCTCAGCCACGATGGCGATGGTGTCATCAACGAGCAGGCCTGGTGTACCATCCAGGGCCCGTCCCGGGGTATTCTGACCGGCGAGCGAACTGCGCTCAATTTTCTACAATTGCTGTCTGGGACTGCGACCGCCACCCGGCGCATGGTGGATCAGCTTAAGGGCACCACGGCGGTGTTACTTGATACCCGCAAGACTGTACCCGGCCTGCGCCTGTCGCAGAAATATGCTGTGTGCTGTGGGGGTGGCACGAATCACCGGTTGGGTCTGTATGACGGCATTCTGGTCAAGGAAAATCACATTCGTGCAGCGGGATCGGTCACTCAGGCTGTGACGGCAGCCCTTGCTCACAGTAACGACGCATCACTGATTGAGGTTGAGGTCGAAAACGTCTCCGAATTATCCCAGGCCCTGACTGCCGGAGCGCAACGGTTGTTACTGGATAATTTTTCGTTAGCGCAATTGCGCCGCGCTGTTCAGATCAATGCCGGGCAGGCGCAACTTGAGGCCTCTGGTAACGTTACGGCAAAGACTATTCGTGAAATTGCCTTGACCGGGGTCGATTTTGTGTCGAGCGGGGCAATGACCAAAAACATTCACGCCATTGATCTCAGCCTTCAGTTTGAGAAATCGCCAGCAAACTGATCGAGCAGTTGCTCCAGTTGTCCAACAGTCACAGGGCCCACATGGGCGTGCAGATATTCTCCGCGCGGTGACAATATAAAAGTCGAAGGCAGGCCTTTTAGTGGTTCCAGTGGTACCAGCGGCTCCTCGCCGATAAGCCATATCGGGTAGGTGATATTAAACTCCTCAGCGAACCGGCGGATCTGATCAACCGGTGTTTTTTCAAAAGCGATACCGATCACGGCAGCCTGCTGCTTGCGGCGAGCGTGGAAAGAGTTGAGTTCAGGAATCTCGGCAACGCAGGGCCCACACCAGGTTGCCCAGAAATTAACGACCAACCACTTGCCACGATACTGGGCGATATCCTGGAGCCGCCCTTGCAGATCAGGCAGACGAAAGTTCACCACTTCCTGCCCTACCGATACGCCAGACAATAGCAAGAAACCCAGTAATAACGAGCTAAACAGGCCAGATTTGATACAAGATGATATCATTAAGTAAGTTTATTGATGCATAGCAAACTGATTCTGGCGTTAGGCTGACCGGAACAGTACCATTCGGTTTCTCAAACATCCTAATATTAGGATATTATAAGGAATCATTTCCATGAAACTCGTTTTCGTCGCCCTTGTCGCTTCTATGTTCGTACTACCCGTTGCTACTGCGGGTGGCCCCCCACAGGGCGAAGATCCAGCCGCGTGGTGCGAAGCAAATGCGGACGAGTGCGCCACCTGGTGTGAAAGTAATCCTGAGGCCGAGATCTGCAAAGAACCCGAATGTGACTGATTTTCAAATTTTCCGCTGGTCGTCA
>CBFIBN010000039.1:0-13574 GCA_965660775.1 Arenicellales bacterium
ATCGACTGGCGCCTTAAAGCTTGTGAATAACGCATACCAGTAGCAGTTTCTGTCATCGATCGGCACATGCCACTGAGTAATGTTCATCTCGCTACTCATCGGGATACAGATGGCCTGAGGAAACAACTGGTTGGTTACCCGGACATGCTTGTGATCATCGCCAAGATCACGCACGGTTCTCAAGCGCAGGCCGTATTCGGTCCGGTCGACTTCTATCTGGGGTCTAGAAAACTCACGCAACAGTGTTGTCATCGAAATACAATCTTCTCCAGCTGTATCCCTAAACTGTTGGCCGTAGATGAGGCCGGGATCACCTGCTTTGGAGTAACGGTGCAAAAATGAGGCGTGGACCGGATCAATACCCACCTCCAGTGCCTGCAGCCAGTTACATTCCAAGTACCCCTTGAAAGCGAAGGTGTATTCCTCCGGTGCCTCGAAGCAATCAATTTGTGGCAAGGCCGGCGCCTGCCCGCCCCCCATAAAGGCAAAAATTATTCCGTTACGTTCAATACACGGATAACCGTTCTGCTGAATATTCTTAAAGTACAAGCTGCCCTGGGGTTCACCGGGTTGCTCCAGACAGTGGCCATTCGTGTCGAAAAGCCAGCCATGAAACGGACAACGGAGACCGCCGTCTTCCAGACGACCAAAACAAAGATCGGCACCGCGGTGCGGGCAGTGTCGATCAATCAATCCCAGAGATCCTCGCTCATCCCGAAAAAGAACAAGCTGTTCACCGAGGAGGGTTACTGCCGTCAGCGGACGCTCTCCCACCAGCTCCTCAGACAACGCTACCGGCTGCCAGTAGCGACGCAATACCTGGCCGGCAGGGGTCCCTGACCCAGTCTGGGTAATCAAGTCATTCTGTTCTGCGCTTAACATTCACCGTCATCCTGTACGACTGTCATTTCAACCGTAAATCTTACCGCAATATGGGAAGTTACTTTCGAGTCGATCTATCCGTATAAACCGTACACAGGTTGTGTGCTTAGAGGCTGATGCGTTATACGCATTTAAAGGTGGGGGATTTGGTTAGACGGTTGGGATGAAAAAGGGGTGGCAACCAGTGCAACCCAGTAACCATGTTGGCGTAACCCAACTCGTCTGAGGCGTTACCGATAGCACTGGTTGCAAGGCGAGAAAAGCGAACTACTGGGTCACCGGATAGTGGCGTTATTCAGATGATCCTCTCAGATGTCGTCGTCAGGCCGCTTGCGCAATTTAAAGCGTTGGATCTTGCCAGTCGCTGTTTTCGGTAGATCATCAGCAAACTCTATCCAGCGTGGATACTTGTACGGCGCGAGCCGCTGTTTGACGAAGGCCTTTAACTCCTCGACCAAGGCTGTTGACCCCACCACCCCATCTTGCAGCACAACAATTGCCTTGGGCTTAATCAAGCCCTGATCATCGGAATGGCCGACTACTGCGGCCTCGAGCACCCGCTCTTCTGCTAATAAAGCACTCTCCACCTCAAAAGGCGCAACCCATATACCGCCAACCTTAAGCATGTCATCCGAGCGACCGCAGTAATGGTAGTAGCCATCACTGTCGAGAAAATATTTGTCACCCGAACGGGTCCATTCTCCCTGGAAGGTGCTCAAGCTTTTGGCTCGCTGATTCCAGTAACACGAGGCGCTCGATGCGCCACGAACCAGTAACTCCCCGATTTCCGGGCCGCTGATATCGACATCATCTTCATCGACAATCCTCAGGTCATAACCAGGCACTGGCCTGCCCGAAGTGCCATAGCGAACGTCCTGTGGTGAGTTGCTCAAAAAAATGTGTAACATTTCGGTACTGCCCAACCCATCTAGCACCGGCACACCAAAGCGCTTCTGCCATTCGTGACCTAACTCCTCCGGTAAAGCTTCTCCTGCCGAAACGCACAAGCGCAGGCTGTTTGAGACTCGACTTCGGTCATTACCCGCTTCTGCCAAAATTGCACCGTATAGAGTCGGCACTCCGAAAAAAATACTGGCCTCACTTTCCCGCAAACGTTCCAGCACAGCGTCTGGTGTCGGGCGTGCAGACATCAGTATCGCGGTTGCACCGACATGCAGCGGAAAAGACATGGCGTTACCCAGGCCATAGGCGAAAAATAACTTAGCGGCAGAAAAAACCCGATCCGATTCGGTCAAACCCAATACACCCTTACCATAGAGTTCTGCTGTCTGCACAAGATCAGAGTGACGGTGTACCGCCGCCTTGGGGACGCCAGTAGAACCGGAGGTATAAAGCCAAAAGGCATTGTCATCGCAGGTGGTATCAATTGGGGTGAAGACGTTGGACTTTGCAGCCAAGAGTGCATCCAATGATTGACTACCGTCACAGCTTTCACCGGAAACCACTACATGATCCAGAAACACTCGGCTAGCCAGGTTATCGGCAAAGTGCCCAAGAAGATGGTCGCTCACAATCAAAGCGCGCGAGCGACTATCATCGAGCATATAGGCGTAGTCGCTTGCGCTGAGCATGGTGTTGACAGGGACGGGGATCAGCCCTGCTTTAACAGCGCCCCAAAAAACAACCGGAAAATCAATCGTATCGGAAAGACATAGCAACACCCTTTGCTCGGGCAGCAGGCCAAGCCCCAATAGCATCCCAGCCGCCTGGTTGACCCGCTTCGCAAGATCGGAATAGGTGTACTCACCCTGATCATCCAAAAAAGCCAGTTTATTCGCGCGACCCTCGTCAAGATGACGATCTATAAAATGGGTCGCCGCGTTGTACTGCCGTGGCAGTTCAATTGCCACTGGCACTGTCGCAGTTAAGTCCATAGTCATCCTTCCCGATGGCGCGGCATCACAGTCATACACTGGGCTCCATCTCATCAGGTGCAACCGTATAAGCCGACATCAGCTGGCGAATATCTACCGGCACAGGGCTCGATTGGAGCCGCTCACCAAGGCTGACCCAAACCATGGTGAGGCGTGCCGTGACACAGCTTACTCCCTTGTGGCTTCCCTCAATATCCAGTGTGAACGAGCCCCGCCCTAACCGGCTGACCTGCAGTGAAAAATCCAGGCTGTCCCCGAGGTGGTTGGGCCGTCGAAACTGACACTCGCTGTTTACCAGTGGGACTCCAGCAGACCACTCCTCATGCAACTTCCCAAATGGACAGCCCAGAGCCTCATCAAACCACCGCTCAACCACCTCGTTGAACATCTCGAAATAGCGAGGGTAAAAAACAATGCGAGCGTAATCGATATGCCGAAAGCCCACGGTAATACTGGTCGTGAAAACCACGTTATTTCCCCGAAAAAACGTCGATTCTAACAGTCATTTTTGATACTCAACGGCCATAACATTTTACTAAGTGACCGATTCATAACGGATTCACCGCCTGGCGAATCTTGTAGCGAAAGATTTGTTGCCAACCAGCCAGACCAAGCCCTCGCCAGTGCTTGAGTTCGTGCCGATTTCCCACAAAACCTAAGAACCCATAAAAGACAGGCAGCTTTTTTGGTTTGCACCACTACGCTAGAATCATTAGAATACCGACTGGTCGGTATGTTAATGAAAGAAGAATCTTCCCTGCATCCCACAGCGATTCGAATCCTTAAGATCGCGCGTGAGCTGTTTCTAGCCCACAGTTACGCAGATGTAACCATGGACCAGATCGCTGCAGCAGCCAGCGTTACTAAAGGCGGTCTATATCATCACTTTGCAGGCAAGGAAACACTGTACCTGATGATGATGCAGGCTGACCTATTGGAAAAACACCGACTATTCAACAAAGCGGTGGTTATGGAGGGTTCCTGCCGTCAACGCCTTGAGACACTGGCCCGCTCGTTTCTGGCTTTGCCCGCCCAGCAGAGGCGCCTCGCCGGGCTGATCCGCCGAGATATAAACACGCTCAGTGACGAAGCACGCCAACAGTTGATTCATTGCTACCAAAGCGCCCTACCCGACCAGGTGCGCTCGATTATTCAGCACGGCATCCACGCCGGGGAATTGCGTCCGATCGATGCACGCCTGGCGTCATTTTGTTTTATCAGCTTGGTCGAGCATTGTGTCAGCCATCACGGTGAACGCATATTGCCCACCACAGCCCAGAAAATCGCGTTTGTTCTGGATCTGTTTTTCGCCGGCGCAACGGATAAAGCCCAGATTGCTGTTGATCAGGAGACATCATAACGATGCAAATAAACTTTGAAACTCACCCATCGCACTACCGTCACTGGCGCATTGAAATAGATGATACGGTTGCTCACTTAATCCTCGACGTAACTGAGGATGCCGGCTTGTTTTCCGGTTACGATCTGAAATTGAATTCTTACGATCTTGGTGTTGATATCGAACTGCATGATGCGGTGCAGCGACTTCGCTTCGAGCATCCCGAGGTACATATAGTCGTACTGCGCTCCGGAAAAGAACGGGTTTTTTGTGCCGGTGCCAACATTCGCATGCTCGCGGACGCCGAGCATGGCTACAAAATCAATTTCTGTAAATTTACCAACGAGACCCGAAATGCCATAGAAGAGGCGGGCCGCGAATCCGGGCAAAAGTACATCAGCGTAATCGAAGGCGTTTGCGCAGGTGGCGGATACGAACTGGCGCTGGCGACCGACTATATTATGCTGGCAGACGATGGGTCAGCGGCAGTTTCGCTCCCTGAGGTTCCACTGCTTGCTGTTTTGCCAGGAACCGGGGGGTTGACCCGGCTGACCGATAAACGCCGGGTCCGCCGTGACCGGGCAGATGTTTTCGCCACCCTGACGGAAGGCGTTAAAGGGCCTCGGGCTGTTGAGTGGGGTCTGGTTGACCAAGCGGTTGCCACATCGGACCTGGATAGCGCCGTCACTGACGTGGCGCAGCAACTGACAACGCAAAGCGAACCCAGGCCCGCCGCCACGGGCATTACGCTGTTACCGTTGCAACGAATCATCGAACAGGACAGTCTGCGCTACAGCACCTTAACAGCCACTGTGGATCGAAAAGGCGCCACCGCAACGATCATGCTGCATGGGCCAGACACTCCGCCGCCAGACACGGCCGACGCTATGATCAAACAAGGCGATCAGGCCTGGTTGCTGCGTTGCGCCCGGGAACTCGATGATTGTCTGCTTCATTTCCGCTTTAATGAACCCGAGATCGGGGTTCTGGTATTTCGCAGCACTGGACAAACAGAGCAAGTACTCTCACATGACCGTTTTCTGAGAAAGCACTCCAATCATTGGCTAAGCTCTGAGATTCGCCTGTACTGGAAGCGGGTATTGAAGCGACTCGACCTGACTGGGCGCTCACTGGTGGCTCTGGTGAACCCGGGTAGCTGCTTTGTGGGATTGTTGGCCGAAATCGTTCTGGCCTGCGATCGAAGTTATATCATGGTTGATGAGGATGGTGAATACCCGCAACCTGCGACTCTGTGCATTACCGAAACGAATCTTCAGTCACTGCCGATGAGTAATGATCTGACCCGTCTGCAGACCCGCTTTTTAGGCAATAGTAATGCACTACAGAGGATTCAACCCTATCTGGAACAACTGATCGATGCCAAGACGTGCGAGGATCTGGGTCTGGTCACCTTCGCTCTGGACGAAATAGACTGGGAAGATGAAATCCGAATTTTTCTCGAAGAACGCGCCGCCTTCTCGCCGGATGCCCTAACCGCTATGGAAGCCAATCTTCGCTTTGCTGGGCCAGAAACCATGGAAACAAAGATCTTCGGACGATTGAGTGCCTGGCAGAACTGGGTTTTTCAACGGCCCAACGCCGCTGGGGAAAGCGGCGCTCTGCGCCGCTATGGCAGCGGACAAAAAGGCTTTTTCAAAAAGGCGCGGACTTAATCTGATGACGCCCTGTAAATACCCTGATGGAGACCATCTCGATGAGTGAATCCAGTCACGTAGCCTACGACACCATTATCCCGAACAACGTAGGGCTCGCCTCTGATCGCAAAGTCCTCAAGGCGCTAGAAAAATGGCATCCTGAATTTCTGGACTGGTGGAAATCAATGGGGCCAGATGGATTTCAAGAATCCCCTGTGTATCTGCGCACCGCAATCAGCGTTGAGCGTGAAGGCTGGGCCCAATTCGGTTATGTGAAGATGCCAGAGTATCGCTGGGGTATCCTGCTGGCGCCGCAGGTAGAGAACCGCACAATTGGGTTTGGTGAATATCAAGGCGAACCGGTTTGGCACGAGGTGCCGGGCGAGTACCGCGCACTGTTGCGCCGCCTGATTGTAATCCAGGGTGATACCGAGCCGGCATCGGTAGAACAGCAGAGATTTCTGGGCAAAACCGCGCCTTCTTTATACGACATGCGCAACGCATTTCAGGTTAACGTCGAGGAAGCGCGCCATCTCTGGGCTATGGTATACCTGCTGCAAAAGTATTTTGGCCGCGATGGCCGTGAAGAAGCGCAGGAACTTCTGCGCCGTCGATCAGGAGACCCTGATACGCCGCGACTACTGGGCGCCTTCAATGAGGAAACACCAGATTGGCTTTCCTTCTTCATGTTCACATTTTTTACGGACCGCGACGGAAAGATGCAACTCGAAAGTCTGGCTCAATCCGGATTTGATCCACTGTCACGTACCACCCGGTTTATGCTGACCGAGGAGGCCCATCATATGTACGTGGGCCAAAGTGGTATTGCTCGGGTTCTTCAACGCACCTGCCAGATCATGGCAGCGAATCAAATCGACGACCCATTTCGGATAGATGAAATCAGAGAGTTGGGTGCGATTGATCTGCCCTTGATACAGCGTAAAGTGAACTTTCACTTCTCAGTTTCGCTTGATCTTTTTGGCTCTGAGATATCGACCAACGCCGCCAACTTTTTTGACGCGGGCCTTAAAGGACGCTACAAGGAACTCGATATCGATGATGACCATCGACTCGTCGATGCGCTGTATCCGGTACTCAAGGTTATAGATGGGGATATTCAAAGCATTGACTCGCCGGCATTGCCCGCTCTCAACATGCGTCTGCGTGACGACTATGTTCGCGAATGCACCCGTGGAGTCGAGAGGTGGAACCTGATAATGGCCAAGGCCGGCATCGAGTTCAAGCTGAAACTGCCGCACGTTGCCTTCAATCGAGCCATCGGCGAATTTGCCTCAGTCGAGGCCTCGCCAGAGGGCCATCTTATGCAACAAAAAGAGTGGCAACAGCAACACGACCACTACCTGCCCACCAAGGACGACGCTGATTTCTTGCAATCTCTGATGCAACCACTGCATCAACCTGGCCAATACGCATCATGGATCGCACCGCCGGCCCGGTCGATCGACAACCAGCCCAACGATTTCGAATACGTCAGGATTCCGGGGTGAACTACTGGTAACGACCGTTTTACCTGGGTCTAACCACCTGGGTCTATACAATAGTATGGTGGGAATCTCGCTGCAATTCTTTGCGCCCGATAAAACGATTGTGCAACGATAATCGGCGTTACATCAACTGACACAATGAATCAGGCAAAGAAAGTGGCAGAGACAGTCGTTATCGGTGCCGGCATGGTCGGCGTCTGCTGCGCCCTGTATCTGCAACGTGCAGGTCACAAGGTCATACTGGTGGATGCCAACGAACCGGGTAGTGGCGCCAGTTACGGTAATGCTGCTACCTTTGCCAGTTACGCTTGTATTCCCGTTAACCACCCTAAGCTACTTAAGACGCTCCCGACCCTGCTGTGGGGGTCTGCCAGACCACTATCCATTTCTTTAGCCTATATGCCGACGATGCTACCCTGGCTGCTTTCGTTTTTGCGCCACTGCCGGCGTACTCAGGTCAACCACATCATCAGGGCACTGGGTGTTCTGCTAGCGCATGCCGAAGATGCGGCAATGCCTCTGTTTCGGTGCTCTGATGCACTCAACCTGATCCGACGCAACGGTACCATCTACCTGTATTCAAGCAAAAAAAGCTTGGCTGACGCCCAGGACGATATTAGACGCCGCCGCCAGCAAGGTGTCGCAATCACAGAACTTGATATCAGTGACATTCAGGACCTTGAGCCCCAGTTGGCCTCGGTATTCGCTGGAGGCATTCTCTACGATGACGGTTTTCAACTGCGAGACCCACAACAGATTGTCTTGAAAATGGTCGAACACTTCGCAGCCGATGGTGGTCAAGTGCTGCGAGAGAAAGTCACCTCCCTGGCCCGGAATGACTCGGGCGATATACAGATCATCGGTAGCTCAAGGTCGATCAATGCCAGGCAAGTAGTACTGGCAGCCGGCGCACAGTCACAAACTATCAGCAGTGAGCTCATCGACCCGCTGCCGCTGGATACGGAAAGAGGCTATCACGTCATGTTTCCCGATAGCGCTACATTGCTGAACCGACCGGTTGGGCTGGCAGATGCCGGCCTTTATCTGTCACCACTTAACTTTGGTCTGCGGGCGGCAGGAACCGTTGAGCTCGCCGGCCTGAACGCCCCACCAAACCCAGCCCGGCTGACCTACATTGAGCAATGGGTCCGTCGTGTTCTACCTCAAGTTGGACAACGCGGGGATACCTGGTTGGGTTTTCGACCTACTCTGCCCGACAGCCTGCCGGTAATCGGCCGCTCTTCGCGACATCCGGGGTTGGTCTATGCGTTTGGCCACCACCATATCGGTATAACGCTCGGCGGCATTACTGGCAAACTCGTCCAGCAGATCATCGATGGACAGCCGCCCACCGTGGATCTTAGGCCGTACCGCCCGGAACGATTTGCGCGCTAGGCCAGCAGGTCAAACACGGCATGCAGGTACATCTGAGTCGCCCGGGTCAACTGCTCAACCTCGACGTACTCATTAAGCGAGTGCGCCTGAACTAGAGAGCCAGGGCCGCACACCACGGCCGGGCTGCCCAGATGAGGGGCATCAGTCGCCCCGGAGAAAGCCGATGCCTGTGCCGGCGATCCAGTGAGTAATTGCGACGATGCGAGTAACGAGCGCACGACTGGGGAGTCCAGCGGAACATCATTGGCCGGGATATCCCAAGAGGGCTCACTAATCTCGTAGCGAAACCCAGGGTCGTCTGCCTTCAGGAAGTCCAGCCGCTTTTCGATATCCTGGCGTACGCTTTTTGCACTGTCCCCTGGAAGCAGGCGGCGATCGATTTCAAGTTCACAAAAATCAGGTACTGCGCTAGCGAGATCGCCGCCGCGGATCACACCTGGACTGTAACGCCCATGACCACATAAGGGATGGGGCTCGCGAGAGGCGAGCTCTGAGTTGTAGTCAGACAATGCCATGACAACCCGAGCCATACGCTCAATCGCGTTTTCTCCGTGTTCAGGGATGCTGGAGTGCACCGCCTTACCAAAGGTGCGGATGAATAGGCCATGCTGTCCTTTATGTGCGGGGCACACCGCAAGGTCTGAGGGCTCGCCGATGATGCACTGGTCTGCTATCGGACCATTGCGGCCGATTTCACGCGAGCCGATCATCTGCCACTCTTCGTCCGCGACGCCGCACAGCATTAATGTTCCCTGGAGCTGTATATCTGCCTCCTGCAACAGACGTACCACTTCAAGATAACAAGCCAATCCCGCTTTCATATCACAGGAGCCACGCCCGTAGATACGGCCATCCACCTCGCGTGCACAGTAGGCTTCTTCATAGCCCACGGCCGGTACAGTATCCAGATGTCCACACAACATCAGTGATGGCCGCTCGCCAACTCCTTGACGCGTACCAAAGACATTGGGGCGCCCGGGTGCCGCATCACGAGAAGAAACCGCCATACCGAGTTGGCTCATCTGCTCCAGGTAATACTCGCCCATCTCCTTTTCGCGATGGCCGGGACGAGACTCGCCAGCCATTGGATTCTCACTTGGAATGGCAATCATCTGTTTGAGCCGATCTTTGATGGACTCGATCGATACCAGTTTGGACAAACTATTAAGCTGTTCGTTGGTCTGATTATTCACTAAACTTTCCTCCTGATTGCACTCTCGCCAACAACCCCTCAATAAACGCTGGGGGTGATATCAACAACCCCACAGACATCCAAGGCCAGTGCTACACTCGCCATCCCGTTAACCCCGATCGGAGACTGGAATGACCTACCTCGCGGATTACGGTCTCTTTCTTGCTAAATCACTGACTATTGTTCTTGCTGTAATCGGCGTCATTGGCGCCGTGATAGGTATTGCAATCCGCAATCGGCACACGTCCCCCGAACAGATTGATGTCAAACGCATCAATGACCGATACCGCGACATGGCCAACGCCATCGAATTCGCCACTCTAAGCCCTGGGCAGGCGAAAAAAAAGCAAAAATCTGACAAGAAAGAGCTCAAAACAAAAACCAAGGCAGAAAAACGCAACCCCCCCGAAGCACGAAAACGGGTGTTCGTGCTCAACTTTCATGGTGATATCCGTGCCAGTGAAGTGGGACTTCTTCGCGAAGAAATCACCGCAATTCTATTAGGAGGGCGCGATGGAGATGAGGTGGTTATCCGGCTAGAGAGTGCTGGCGGCATGGTCCATGCCTACGGTTTGGCTGCCTCCCAGATTTCCCGGCTACGCGAGGCTGGCATCGAGGTAACCGTTGCGGTCGATAAAGTCGCTGCGAGTGGCGGATATCTTATGGCCTGCGTTGCAGACCGGATTCTGGCTGCGCCATTTGCTGTGATTGGCTCTATTGGCGTGGTCGCCGAGATCCCTAACTTTAACCGACTGCTAAAAAAACACGACGTGGACTATGAACAGATCTCGGCTGGTGAATTTAAGCGAACTATTACCATGCTTGGCGAGACCACCGACCGGGCCCGAGCCAAAGTCAAAGAAGAAGTCGAACAAACCCATATCTTGTTCAAAGATTTTGTCAAGCAGCAACGGCCCATCGTCGATCTTGATGCCGTCGCCACTGGGGAGCACTGGCTGGGCACGCGGGCCCATGCCTTGCAGTTGGAGGATGAGATTCGCACCAGCGATGACTACCTGATGAGTCTTCGCGAAACCGCCGATATCTTTGAAGTGGAGTACAGTATCAAAAAGAAAATGTTTGACCGACTCTCTGGACTGATTGGCCGTCTGCGAGGTAACGGTCTATTTGCCCAGGATTCACAATCGATCACCCGCCTGACCTGATTCCACTTGTAGCATTGAAATAACCGTATTAGGAAAGTAACGCCATGATCTATCAGTTAGGAACCCAAGTTCCGACAGTCGCCGATGATGCCTACGTGGCGCCTAGCGCCGACGTCATCGGTGCGGTTGATCTGGGATCGCAATCCAGTGTCTGGTTCGGCGCTGTACTGCGGGGTGACAACGACCAAATCGTGGTTGGTACCCGTACCAATATCCAGGACAACACCGTAATTCATGTGGATGCCGGAGCACCTGTCATCATCGGAAACGACGTGTCTGTCGGCCACAGCACCGTCATCCATGGCTGCACCATCGCCGATAACGCACTGATAGGAAACGGCGCAGTGATTCTGGATTTTGCTGAAATAGGGGCGGGCAGCCTGGTTGGCGCTAATGCCTTGGTCACAGAGCGAAAGATTTTTCCGCCACGCTCGCTGATACTGGGGTCACCAGCAAAGGCTGTTCGAGAACTGACAGATGAGGAACTGCAATCGCTGCGCGACAACGTGCAAAGTTATCTCAGCAAGGCCAAACGTTACCGCACGGAGTTGTGCCGGATCGGATAGCCGGCAAAAACAATCTTTCGGCGAGGCTGTTGCTTGCCAAGGGGGGGTAGATGAAAATCGGCTTTATCGGTCTAGGCAATGTTGGCGGCAAACTCGCGAGCAACCTGCTGCGCAATGGGTTGGAACTCACCGTCCGAGATCTGAACAAAGATCTGGAGCAGATGTTCTGTCAGCGCGGTGCAAAGATTGCTGATAATCCGTTGCAAATGGCCGCTGATGTCGACCTGCTGATTACCTGCCTGCCAACCCCATCGGCAAGTGCCGCCGTAATGGAGGGAGAGAATGGGGCTCTGGGCGCCATGGGGCCGGGGAAAATATGGGCAGAGATGAGTACCACCGATGAATCCGAAATACGCCGACTCGGCGCAATGGTCAGCGCTGCCGGTGGTGAGCCAGTGGACTGTCCCGTCTCCGGGGGCTGTCACCGTGCTGCCACTGGGAACATCTCCATATTTGCCGGGACCGAACGCGCAACATTTGAAAAGATTCTACCGGTCCTTGCGACCCTGGGTCGGCGGATTCTCCATACCGGCCCGCTGGGCTCTGCATCGGTACTTAAAGTACTGACCAACTACCTCGCCTCGGTTAATCTGGCCTCTTTGGGAGAGGCACTAATGACGGCTCGCCGCGCCGGCATGGATCTTAATACTACCTATGAAGCGATTCGTATTTCCTCTGGCAACTCTTTCGTTCATGAAACCGAGAGCCAAGTGATCCTCAACGGGAGTCGTGATATCAACTTCACCATGGACCTGGTGGTCAAGGACTTGTCACTGTTCCAGGATATCGCCGATCGGGCTGACGTACCGCTTGAGATCTCCCCGTTACTGCTAAGCATTTTCAAAGATGGCCAAAACCGTTATGGCGGTCGCGAATGGTCATCCAATATCGTGCGTCGCCTTGAAGAAGCCTGCGACGATCAACTGCTAGCGCCTGGATTTCCTGCCGAAATGATCGACAATGAACCCGAAAGTCCGGGTCATGAAGTGATGACGCAGCGAGAGGAGCCTGTCTGACGGGGTCGCCCACGCGGCCTGGAATCCTAGACATGTTGCAGTGCAACATGTCATACTGAAAGGCGATGATTTGCCATCTTCCCTCTCCAGACGCTGCCAAGGCGTGGTGCGACACCCAACGCCGCCAGGGCCGTAGCATTGGCTTTGTACCCACTATGGGCGCCCTGCATGAAGGGCATCTTTCGCTGGTTGAACGGGCCAGGGTTGAAAACGACGCCTGCTGCGTCAGTATTTTTGTCAATCCGTTGCAGTTCGATAATCCAACCGATTACAGCACCTACCCACGCGACCTACAGGCAGACCTGACAAAGCTTGAAGCCCAGGGTTGCGAAATGGTTTTTGTCGGCAGTCTTGAGCAATTTTTCCCCGGGATCACAGACCCGCAGGAAATAAAAACGCTTGGCGCTGGCCGATACGGAAGTGGGCTTGAAGGCACCTTTCGGCCCGGCCACCTCGATGGCGTACAAACCATTATTGATCGGCTGTTTCGCACCGTGGGGCCTTCCCACGTCTACTTTGGGGAAAAGGATTTTCAGCAGACCCTGGTTGTCTCGGATCTGGCTGCAGACATTGGCTACCCGCAGGTAGTGGTATGCCCTACAATTCGCGACGACTCCGGGCTTGCCCTGTCCTCCCGCAATGCCCTTTTGAGTTCACCCCAGAAAAAACAGGCTCATAGCATTTACCAGGCGCTGTTAGCAGCACACCAGGCCTGGGCCATCGGCGAGCGCCAACCAGAGATACTGGCCAGCACCATGATGGAGGTTATGAAAGACACTGACCTTGGTGTCGAATATGCTGAGGTCCGTGACCCAAGTGCGTGGACCGAAACTATGCCGAAAGCCCCTTTGCAACAGGCACAGGCGTTAATCGCAGCGCACATCGGCCAGGTACGCCTGATAGATACCCTGCGCCTTGATTCCCGCCTGGTCGACCAGTTAATCGCGGTGACGCACGCAGGCC
>CBFIBN010000040.1:0-13288 GCA_965660775.1 Arenicellales bacterium
GGTCTGTGCAAAAAGCACCGCTGAAGCGACGGCGCGGTGCCAGGTGTTGAGTAGTGTCTGGCGTAGTGGCTCATTCATTTGTGGTGTGAACGTGCGTTCACCGTGCCAGACTTCGCTAAGCTCATCCAGTGAACTGAAAACTCCAGATTGCAGCCCAGCCAGCCGAGCCGCTCCCAGCGCTGTGGTTTCCAGTAGAGCAGGACGCTCGACCGGCGTATTGCTGATCTCGGCGAGGAACTGCGCTAGCCAGTCATTACGTGCCATGCCGCCATCGATGCGTAGCCGTGCGGGAGATTGGCGGCTATCCTCGGCCATAGCCCCAAGCAGTTCGGCGCTCTGGTAGCAGACCGCTTCGAGCGTAGCGCGCGCAATGTGTGCCGGGGTGGTGGCACGGGTTAACCCGAGTAGCGTGCCCCGGGCGTAGGGATTCCAGTGCGGCGCGCCCAGCCCGGTAAACGCCGGTACCAGATAAACCCCTTCGTTGGACTCCAGTCCCGCTGCCAGAGTTGCCGTTTCACCCGCAGAGTCGACCAGCCCCAGATCATCGCGCAGCCACTGCACACTGGCACCGGCCATAAAAATAGATCCTTCCAGTGCGTAGGTAGCAACCCCTTCGAGTTGGTAGGCGACCGTGGTCAGCAGACGGTGGCGCGAAGCCAATGCCTGGCTGCCGGTATTCAGTATCGCAAAGCAGCCAGTGCCATAGGTGCTTTTCAGCATGCCTGGAGTGAGACAAGCCTGGCCGACCAGGGCGGCCTGCTGGTCACCCACCAGCGCACCGACAGGAATAGAGTGACCCAGCACGCCGATGTCAGTAGTGCCGAAATCGGCTGCGCTGTCCTTCACTTGCGGCAGTAGGGATGCGGGTATGTTGAACAGGGTCAGCAGCGTTTCGTCCCAGTCCTGTTGGTGGATGTTAAAAAGCGAAGTGCGCGAGGCATTGGTTGCATCGGTCGCATGGACCTTGCCACCGGTCAGGCGCCACAGCAAAAAGGTATCCACCGTGCCAAAGGCCAGATCGCCTTTTTCGGCGCTCTGGCGGGCACCCTCCACGTGATCGAGAATCCAGGCGATCTTGGTGGCAGAGAAATACGGATCCAGCAACAAACCAGTGCGGGCGCTGACTTCAACTTCATGACCATCCTCGCGCAGCCGCTGGCAGGTATCTGCGGTGCGCCGGTCCTGCCAGACAATGGCGTTGTATATCGGTTCACCGCTGGCGCGATCCCACACCACGGTAGTCTCGCGCTGGTTGGTGATACCTATACTGGCGAGCGCGCCTTGTGCCTGGGAAAGCACCGCCTGTGTGACAGCAAGCGTAGATGACCAGATGTCTTGGGGATCGTGCTCCACCCAGCCATCGCGAGGGTAGTGCTGGGCGAATTCCTGTTGTGCCACATGAAGGGCATTGCCTGCACTGTCAAACACGATCGCCCGGGAGCTGGTTGTACCCTGATCGATAGCGAGTAAAAGAGGAGCTCGGGTCATTTAAGTATTGGATCGCCTGCTATGGCAGTTTCCTTGACTAGTGCAGATCGCCTATCCTACCGAACCCTGCAGTCTCGAACTACCTTCACTCGGTAACGCTCTTGTGTGCCTGGCCCACAATCAACCCTAATAGTATGAGTTTGCGCGCTACCCATAAATCACAACTCCACGATGGTGAGTTCGATGTGCTGGTGATTGGCGCAGGCATCAACGGTGCGGCGTCGGCCTCGGCGTTGGCTCATCGTGGTTTACGCACCGCGCTGGTCGACGCGCGCGACTTTGCTGGCTATACCAGCCAGAACTCCTCCAATCTTATCTGGGGCGGCATCAAGTATCTCGAGACCTTTGAGTTTGCTTTGGTGCGACGTCTTTGTTCCAGCCGTAATGTACTGATGCGTGCTTATCCGACGACAGTGCGGGAAATCCGCTTCCTGGCGGCTATCTCACGTACGGCGCCACGCTCGCGCCTGGCAGTCTGGTTGGGGGCCTGGCTTTATTGGTTTCTGGGCAGTTGCAAGACACGTATCCCGCGCCTCTTATCGCGCGATGCACTCAAACGCGCTGAACCCGTTGTCGACGCCGAAGTGACTCAGGGCGCGGTAGAGTACTCTGATGCGTTTCTAGTCGATGGCGATGCCCGTTTTGTTTGTTCGCTGGTGCGCCGCGCCGCGGACGCGGGTTGTGTCACGGTCAATTACCTTAACGTCGTCAATACCGAACGCAGCGGGGAATATTGGCGGGTAGATCTCCTCGACAGTATGAATGGTGGGAAGATCAGCGCCCGGGCGCGGGTGATCGTCAATGCGGCTGGCCCTTTTGCCGATCCGCTGGCCAGGCTCACTGATGTTGCGACGGGGTGGCGTCATGTGCTTTCAAAGGGTATTCATCTGATCACCGATCGCTTATCGGCGCAGTTGCGGGTATTGGCTTTTTATGCAGATGATGGCCGACCCTTTTTTGTGATTCCGCTTGGCAATCGTGCCAGTATCGGTACGACCGATACTCCGGTCGAGACACCGACCGTGACCATTGACGAGGCCGACCGGGATTTTGTATTGGGCAACATCAATGCGCGTCTTGATCTAAAGAGCCCACTCAGCCGCAGCGACGTGATAGACGAACGCTGTGGTGTCAGGCCGCTGGCAGTAGACCGGCGGGAAAAAGGCGATGTCGGGGGCGATTTTCTTTCGCTGTCACGTAAGCACGTGATCGAAACACATGCCGAGCGGGCGTGCGTTAGCATATACGGTGGCAAACTGACTGATTGTGTCGATGTGGGGAACGAGGTCTGCGATGCCGTGTTGTCTTTGGACGTGGTGGACCCAGGTGGCACGCGCCGTTGGTATGGTGAGAGTGGCACCCGTATCCGTAATGCTTTTTTGGCAAAAGTGCGACTCTTAAGGGATGCGAGCCCTGTTTTTGGTGAAGCCCAAACCGAACGGCTGTGGCGCTGCTATGACTCACGCGCGCTTACACTTGTGGAGAGGTTTGAGCATGAACCCGATACCCGCAAAGTGATTCTGGTTGCCGATGGCATTACTCGAGGAGAGCTTGAACTGGTACGCGATACCGAGATGGTCGTCAGTCTTGAAGACTTTCTACGGCGGCGCACGCTATTGACGCAGACCCGCGGCAAAGATGAGCTTGCCGGTCCGGCGATGATGCAGGTATGCGAGATACTGTTTGGTTTCGAGGCTTCAGTACGTTACCAAGAGTACTTCGGTGCAAAATTTAATGAGAGGACATGACATGGTTGGCGCTATACATTCGCTACAGCAGGTAAGTTTGCCGATACTCGATACGACTGATCTTTTCCCAGTTCACCGGATCTACTGCGTTGGACGCAACTACGCGGCGCATGCAGTAGAGATGGGCCACGACCCGGATCGCGAGGCACCGTTCTTTTTTCAAAAAAACCCGGACAATCTTGTGAGTGACGGGAGTGGATTCCCTTATCCCGCGCTCAGCAATGACGTGCAGCACGAGATCGAACTGGTAGTGGCTTTGCAATCCGGCGGTTTCGAGATTGCAACTGACGCGGCGCTGAACCATGTTTTTGGTTACGCGGTGGGGTTGGATATGACACGACGTGACCTACAGGGCGAGATGAAGCGCCAGGGTCGGCCCTGGGAGATTGGCAAGGCCTTTGAGCACTCGGCGCCATGCTCACCGATCACACCGGCATCGAGCATTGGCCATCCTCAGGGCGGGGCCATTAGTTTGCAAAGAAACGGTACGCTTTGTCAGTCGGGCGACCTCGCGCAGATGATCTGGAAAGTCCCCGAGATCATCAGTGAACTGTCCCGGTATTTTCTGCTGACACCCGGTGACCTGATTTTTACCGGCACGCCAGCAGGGGTGGGTCCGGTGGTCCGCGGCGATACCCTCGATGGTGAGATCGATCGGGTCGGTTCGCTCTCGGTGACCGTGGTTTAACAAGATAGAGCCAGCCCGGGTCGGTATAAGTGTGACCGACAAGGTCGCTCACTCAGTTCCGAAAAATTTGTAACTAGTTGAAAATAAGTTGAAAAAATACGATTTTCATCAAATATCTGTCTTTAAGGGCTAACAGTTCTTGACAGTGTTTAAGAAAATACTTATATTAAGTTTTCCTTATTTAAACTTTTTTGGGAATGAAACCATGAAACACTGGAAGAACTTTTTTGCAGCGACTTCGATCGCTGTGATGTCGCTGGGCCTGGTTGCCCCGACCACAGTGGCTGAGGAAGTGGCTGCCGAGCCGGCCTGCGATGTGGCCGACCCCTACTGTCACAATTTTGCCAAGGCGAAAGAGTATTACCTGGAACTGGGTAATACCGAGGAAAGCTTTGAAGCGTTGTCGCAGTATCTGCGCGTGTTTACTGATTTTGGCCTGATGGCCCGCGTGATGGGTGACCCGGAAGAAAGCGCCAAACTGATGGCGACATTGGCGGATCCCGACGCGATGCACCTGATGCTGCGTGGCATGCAGGAGCCGGTCGTGTGGGATACCTGGGTCAAGCAGTTGACCAACCCACAAAACTATATTGAGATGAGCCTGGTCGCGCTCAACCCGATGACCTACATCAAATGGATGACATCGCCGGTTAACGCTGACGTCTACAGCGCCCTTAAGCCTTTCGTTCAAAGCGAGTTGTATGCCGACTGGGCCAACAAGGCAACGCAGGTCAAATTCTACGAGCCGGCCTGGTCGTTCATGAATCCGCAGTGGACCGTGGATCGCCTGGCCTGGACGATTGATCCGAAGACCTACGTCAATCCATTTACCTGGATCATGGATATCATCTAAGTTATAGCGGTCAGCAGTTAAGTTTCTGGCTGAACGACTGAATAAAGCCTCCTGCCTTGCGGCAGGGGGCTTTTTTTTATGCTTTAAGCCCACTAATATCCCCTGCGTCCATGCCGGCAACCCATAAAACAGATACTGCCTCAGGCTACCAAGGAGGATCACCTGGATATCAGTTATCAGCAAGTTAGTTTGACCAAGCGTTACCCACTGCGCATCAGCCGTGGTGAAAGCGCAGGATCAGTGAATCTTTTCGTTACCGTCAGCGACCAAAATGCAACTGGCCTGGGCGAAGCGGCGCCCGGCGGCCTCACAGGTGCCGACACCGCGCAGGATTGCCAGGATCAGATAAGCGCTTTTTTACAAACGCATCCACAAGCCTTGGATAACCCGTTCGATGGCTGGCGGCTTGCGCATGAGGCGAAGGTGGCGCCGTGCGCCTGGGCGGCGGTTGATATTGCCCTGTGGGACCACCTGGCCCGTCGGGCGGGGCAGCCACTGTACCAGTTGCTGGGGCTGCCGCACCGGGCTGTGGCGACGTCGGTAACGATTGGGATTTTGCCGCCCGAAGTTGTGCGCGAGCGGGTTCCGGAGGTTATCGAGCGCACCGGCGCACGCTACCTTAAGGTGAAACTTGGCAGTCCTGAAGGCCTGGAGGCGGATCAGGCAATGTATGCGGCAGTGAAAGAAGCTGCACAAAATTACGCGGTGACGCTAAGGGTCGACGCAAACGGCGGCTGGGATCTAGCGGGGGCGCAATCCATGATGTCATGGCTCAAGGAGCGCGGCTGCGATTATGTTGAACAGCCTTTGCATCACCAGGCCGACGATCAGTTGCCTGCACTTTTTTCCAAACGGGCTTTGCCGATATACATTGATGAATCCTGTAATTTTGCGAAGGATGCGGCGCGGCTGGCAGGATGTATTGACGGCGTTAATCTCAAGTTGATGAAGTGCGGCGGTATCAGCGAAGCTTTACGTATCGTCGCCACCGCTCGGGCCCATAATCTTAAAACGATGATCGGCTGTATGGGTGAATCCTCGGTCGCCATAGGCGCTGGCGCTTCTCTGGGTGCGCTGCTTGATCATATTGATCTGGATTCGCACCTCAACCTGTTGCCCGATCCCGCTTCGGGGCTTTGTCTTGATGCGGGCGTGGTCAACGTTAATGCAAAACGACCTGGTCACGGAGTCACACTGACATGCTAAAGCCTGACCAGAAACTGGTCATTCATTTCTTCGAACAGATCGACAAGTTGAACGGCAAGATGGGGCATGGCGTGCTGCGTTACTCACGCAATCCCATCGTCTGTACTGTTGATTTCAATCGCGGCGGGTGTAACGCCCGCGAACTGCTGGGCTTCGGACCGGATGTGCCGGTGGTGCCCTCGGTTGCCCAGGCTGTCGATGTCGGTGGTGAGGTGCTGGTGCTGGGGATGGCGCCTTCCGGTGGCCGCCTGCCACCGGAGATGGTGGCAGAGGTTGACCTTGCGGTGGCGTCGGGGATGAGTGTGGTTAACGGGCTGCATGAACAGCTTGGACCTCGGTATCCGGATCTGAAGGAAGGCCAATGGGTCTGGGATATCCGACGGGAGCCCCCAGATCTGGGCATTGCCTGGGCGCGGGCGGCTGGGCTATCGAATCGGCGAGCGCTACTGGTCGGAACCGATATGGCAGTCGGAAAAATGACAGCTGGCCTTGAAATCTGGCAGGCGTCGCTCAAGCGCAAGATCCGTGCCGAGTTTTTGGCGACGGGGCAGATCGGCATCCTGATCAGCGGCAAGGGAATTCCCCTGGATGCGATTCGGGTGGATTATGCCTGTGGTGCGGTGGAGGGGATGGTGATGGATGCCGCTGATGCCCAACTGGCGATCATTGAGGGACAAGGCTCAATCGTACATCCTGGCAGCACCTCGACACTGCCGCTGATACGCGGCTCGTGCCCGACACACCTGGTGTTGTGCCACCGCGCCGGCATGACTGAATTGGATACCGTGGGTGCAGTCATTCGAGTGCCGCCGCTCAACGAGGTCATTGCACTGTATGAAGATCTGGCCAGTGCATGCGGCACCTTTACCCGACCGCTGACGGCTGGAATTGCACTGAATACTGCACATCTTGATGCAGATGAGGCCGCCCGCGCCGTGGCGCAGATACAGGATGAAACTGGTCGGCTTGTGGTTGACCCGGTGCGAGATGGTGCCGATGCGCTGGTTGATGCGCTGATGGACTGAGCGGTCTTTACGCTAAGACGCTCTACAACGGTTTTACACGGCCTAGGTTGTCATCACCCCGGCAGATTAGCCGGCCTTTTCCGCAAAGCCCGCCAAGAGCAGCCCGGCAATAAAAGGCTCGATACCTCGCGAGTCTTGGTAGGGCTGGAAGGCTCGGCTGTCGTTCACCGAATAATTTGGTACCTCGGCCATCACGAGGTCGCGCTCGGTGGTCGCCTGGTCCATATCGCCCAGTTGTGCGTAACTGGCGGCGAGCACCCGGCGATGAAACCGGTTGGGATTGTCGATTCTCAGCAGTGCTTGGACAGCATCTGCATATCTGTCAGTGTTGTAGTGGGCAATCGCCAATCCCCACAAGTACCATGACGGCGGAAAGGGGTTGTGGGCCAGCGCTTTGTCGAACTCGACGAGCGCTGACTCGGGCTCACCGGTGAAGATCAGTACGAGACCCTTGCCGGCGAGTGCATCGGCGTGGTTGGGGTTGAGGTTGATAGCCTGATCCAGATGAGTCATCGCTTCAATGTAATGCCTGCGCCACAGATAGGTGATGCCGAAGACGGCATGCGCCAGGCTGTCAGCAGGATCAAGCTCGAGCGCGTGACCTGCATAGTGTGCCGCCTGGGGTATACAGGCGTTTGGATCGTCTGCCCACATCATCAGAAAATCTGCCAGATAGGTCAGTGCGAGGCCCGACAGGGCGGTCGCGGACGCTGAATCGGTGCGAAGCACCTTTTGGAAAAGTTCTCGAGCTGTTTTGGTATCGGCTGGCTCACGCATCCGGTAGACCAGCTGGCGAGCCCGGATTGTGTCCGCATAAGCCGTTACCTCAGACTTTGTTGCTGAGTCTCGAATGGCGTTTTGCTCCATATTACCGATCAGTGTCATTACGATGTGCCGGGTAATCTCGTCCTGTATTGCCGGTAGATCTGTCATGACGGCATCAAAAGTCTCAGACCACAGGTAGTTGCCGGCTGGAATCTCCAGCAGGTTCACAACCAGGCGGAAGTTGTCAGCACGTTTTCGAAGGGTGCCGTCAACCAGATAACGTACGCCAAGGCGTTGACCTAGTTGGGCCTTACTCTGTAGCTGGGTATGCTGTGTCAGTGCTGTGTGCGAGGCGAGGACAAACAACTGGCGAAACCGTGACAGGGCGCCGATCAGATCTACGGTAAGCGCTTCACCCATGTTGTCCAGAGGCAGATTGTTGTCAAGACTGGCGAACGGCAGCACCAGGATGGCGAGCCGGGTGTTGGTGGTGTTGTCAGCTTTGCGCTGTGCCGTCTCATAATCTGTGTGCAACAGGTGGGCGTGGACTGGTACGGCAATGTTGCGAAGCGATTGATCGCCGATGGATTCGAAACGGACATCCAGAGAGTCGCCTATGACCTCGCGTGCTGATTGCGAGATACAGATGCCGCCAGGTGGGGCGATCTCCTGCAGCCGGGCAGCGATGTTTACGCCGTTGCCGAAAGCTTGATCGCCGTCCACGATCACTTCTCCCAGGTTGATTCCAATGCGGGCCCGCAAGCGCTGGTGTTCGGGTACATTTTCGCCCGCGATGGCCAGTTGCTTGTGCAGGGCAATGGCGGTTATTGCCGCAACGCTGGCGGTAGGGAATACCGCCAGCAGGCTGTCACCGGCTGTGTTGACCAGTTGTCCACCGTTGTTGGCAATAGCGATGCGCGCCTGGGCAAAGCCCTCTTTCAGCGCGTGGAAGGTCGCTTCTTCATCCTGCCAGGTCAGGCGGGAAAATTCGACGATATCCCCATGCAGTACCGCCATCAGCACTCGTTCAGTTTTTTCTTTAGTTTCGCCCATGGCAGATGCTCAACGGGGTGGATGGCGATTCCAGCCAGCGGTCAGCAGCCACCGCCTTGGAGTGCTGACTTTGCGAAAGTCCGATGCTCGGCAAGAATGGGTTCTTGGCAAGTCCGTAACCCAACTGGAGAAAGTGTATGTCAAGCGCGACAGGCTCGTATACCTTGGTTAACTGCACCTCGGTAAAAGATTACTTCAGGCAGAAGGTGACCGATGCGATCGATGAAGAAAGTGTCAGCGTAATGGAAGATACACGGGCGTACTTAGTCAACCTGTTGACCTTTTACTCACGTACAGATCATTTTTTTGAGCACACGGCCCAAGGACTGGATCTGCGGCCCCTCGCGCTCGTTTACGGCGAGGCACTCTCAGCCAAGACAGCCACTGAACGTGCTGTTGCGCTGCGCCGGGTCGGCGATGTGGCACTGTTTGTGGCGGGGGTGTTTCGGCACAGTTTCAGCCGCAAGCCAGTAGGGGTGGACTATTACATTGCCATGGGCGGAAATGCTTACGAGCACCTGTCACTCGCCTGCAATCGAACCGGCCAGGGCGCTGGCGCGGTTTTTTCGGAATTGGGAACAAAGTTTGCGCTTCTGGCCGAAGTGCTGACACGCACTTTTGAGCAAGGCGTAGAGAGTGATACGGACCTACTCGAAATTTATGAGCGCTGGCGCCGGACTGGCAGCGCGCGTTATGCCAGACAATTACAGCAAGTTGGCATCAACCTTGGGGTTGCTTCCCGTCGGACACACTGAATGCGCTCCCTGAGTCGGCTGCAGCACTGGCTGCAGACCGTGTACGAGATCAACGTCGATTACGACGTAATGGACTTTCTTGTGACAGATCAGACGGTGGCTTGTGCTTTGCAGGGAGATAACAGTCGACCGGATTGTCCGGAAAAGCTGTTTTTGCAGCAGACCCCTGAAAATTTGGGCATTTCACTTTACCTGGCACCTGAGGTCATCACCGGCCTGGCGACCGGTAACGCTGTTGCTAACGCCCGTGATGCGCAGGTATTTTGTTATGCCGTCGAAGGTGTCAGCCACTTTCTTTATCTGGTTTGGCGCGCCGGTTTTGATCGCACACTGACACAACTCGAACTGGAACTGCAGGCAGAGATAGATAAGTTCATCGGTTTGCTGGTTCTGGCTGGAGGTCGACACTCCCCCGATGCAGCGTCACTACACTCCTGGCTTTTTGAAAACGTGACCTTCGAAGGCGGGTTGGACTGCGAGACGCGGGCTCGTTATCAGGCGGCCAACTTTTATGCCAGTCACTATTGCGGCCAGTTGGATCGCCGATACCTGAGAACTTCTGATGGGCCAGGGCTGACCCGGGAGTTGCGCCGTTTTTATCGCCAGGATCAACGTGGCAAACTGGCCATGATCAGATCACTTGCGGCCTGACGATCTTCGTGGGGTTGAGATCCTGCCGCACTCCGCGGGGTTCGTCTCATAGGCAGGTGTTGGCAAACACATTCAATTAAACAATCGTTTACCTATACAATATCGCGTTCTTTGACAGATTAACCCGCTCGGCGGGAGATGCTCGATGCGAGAACATGTGTTGTTGATGGATACGACTTTGCGGGACGGGGAGCAGACCCAGGGGGTCTCGTTCGCACCGGATGAGAAGGTCAGCATTGCCCGCGCGCTACTGCATAACCTCAAAGTGGATCGTATTGAAGTGGCTTCCGCTGGAGTCTCACACGGCGAAAAAGAGGCTGTGACTCGTATTCATGACTGGGCCGCAAGTAACGAGTGCCTGGATCGGGTCGAAGTGCTGGGCTTCACGGATCACCGGCGCAGTGTCGACTGGCTGATGAGCACCGGTGGCCGGGTGCTTAACCTGTTGACCAAGGGCAGCGAGAAGCATTGTACTGAGCAGTTACGCAAGACTCTTGATCAGCATCTGGACGATATTCAGCGTACGGTGGCTTATGCGCATGACCAGAATCTGTTGGTTAATGTTTATCTGGAAGACTGGTCCAATGGGTATCGCGACAGTCGCGATTACGTGTACCGGATGGTGGAAGGCCTGGTGGCCATGAACATCGGTTACCTGATGCTGCCCGATACGCTCGGTGTGATGAGCCCGCAAGAAGTGACCACTGCCGTTGGCGATATGTGTCATCGTTTCCCCGAGCAGAATTTTGATTTTCATCCGCACAACGATTACGGGCTCGCCACTGCTAACGCCATGGCCGCAGTACAGTCCGGTGCCGCATCCATTCACGTAACGCTGAACTGCTTAGGTGAACGGGCTGGCAACGTCTCACTGGCCGAAGTCGCTGTCGTCCTTAAGGATAAGCTCGGGGTGAGTGTTGCGATAGACGAATCCAAAATTCACGATCTCAGCCAGATGGTCGAGAATTTCTCTGGCAAGCGGGTTGCTGCGAACTCGCCCATTATTGGCAGCGATGTGTTCACCCAGACCAGCGGGATCCATGCCGATGGTGACCGCAAGGGCAGGCTCTACCAGACCGAACTCAGCCCGAACCGCTTTGATCGTCAGCACAGCTATGCGCTGGGGAAGATGAGCGGCAAGGCATCGCTGACCAAGAACCTGGAGGAGCTTGGTATTGAGTTGTCCGAAGACAATCAGCGTAAGGTGCTACAAAAGATCGTGGAGATCGCCGACACCAAGGCAACCATTACCATCGAAGATCTGCCCTTTATCATTGCTGATATTCTGGAAAGTGGCGATTACCGGCATGTCGAACTGCTGAACTGTTCTATTACCAGCGGTTACGAGATCGAGTCGACTGCCAGCGTACGAGTGCGCATCGGTGATCAGATTCACAAGTCATCGAATTCGGGCAACGGCGGTTTTGATGCCTTTATCAAGGCGATGAAACAGGTGCTTGAGCCGGATGGCTTTGTGCTCCCGGAGCTGACGGATTTTGAGATCCGCATTCCCAAGGGCGGCCACACCAGCGCCCTTACCGAATGTTTTATTAGCTGGGACGACAATGGCCGCGAGTTCAAGACGCGGGGCGTGCACGCCAATCAGGTTTTTGCCAGCGTCAACGCGGCCCTGCGCATGCTCAATATGAAAATGCACCCGGACGTACCGGGCGGCGAATCACAACCGCTGGATACGCCGGAGTAGAACGCGTTAGCCGTTGCTCGGCATTGATTCCAGCGCTGCGACCACCCGGTCACCAAATTCGCTGGTGCTGATCTGTTTTTCCGCATTACCGCGACGTGCCAGGTCAGGGGTGGTGTAGCCATCGGTGAAAACGCTTTGCATGGCCTGCCACAGGTTACGGGCCTCGGCTTCCATGCCAAAACTCATTTGTAGCATCATCGCCACCGACCCCAGCATTGAGTAGGGATTGGCGATGCCTTGCCCGGCGATATCGGGTGCCGAACCGTGCGAGGGCTCGTAGTAGGATTTTTCAGGGCCGACACAGGCCGAAGGCATTAAGCCTAGTGATCCAAGGATTCCGCCGCACTGGTCGCTGAGAATGTCACCAAACATATTCTCCATTACCATGACATCAAATCGGGTCGGGTCAAGGCATAGGTAGGTGGCAGCCGCATCGACCAGCACATGTTCAACCTGTACATCCGGGTAATCCACGCGAACTTCTTCAAGGATCTCGTTCCACAGTACGCTGGACTTAAGCACATTGCTCTTGTGCACGTTGTGCAGCACCTTCTTACGCTGCGACGACAACTTGAAAGCCACCTCGAGCACCTGGCGGATCTGGTCTTCGTCGTACTCGAGCATCTCGTGGACGTAGCGCCGTCCAGAATCATTGACACCAGTGGTCTTCGAGCCGAAATACAGGCCTCCCACCAGTTCACGGATAATGACCAGGTCGATACCGTCACCGATGATCTCCGGGCGTAACGGCGAAAAGTGGGCAAGGCTTGGCGGCAGGGTGACCGGGCGGAAGTTGGCATAAGTCTGGTAGCGCCGGCGCATCGGCAGTAACGCACCGCGCTCGGGTTGCTCATCGATGGGAATCTTCTTTGATTCCTCGTGATTCAAGCCGATTGTTCCCTTGAGAATCGCATCGGCCTCGTCGCAGATGGCGATCGATTCATCAGGAAAAGACTTTCCGGTCTCGAACCAGGCGCAGGCGCCAAACAGGGCAGGCCTAAGATCAAAATTAACTTTGTTACGCTGTTCGATGAGTTTCAGGATCTTGACCGCCTCAGCCATGATCTCGGGCCCTATGCCGTCACCGGCCAGCAGAGCAATTTTATGTGTTGTCATGTTATCGGGGGCTTGTGGCCCTTGGTTTTGTTACGGGTTATTCACAGGCATCACCGACGCCGTTGTGGTTCTGGTCAGACTGTTCCGGGTTGAAGTATTCGGCACAATTGTCGAGTACGTCGAGTATTCCATCTTCATCAAGGTCATCGCAGATCAGAACATCGTCCTCATCTTCGATCAGGGGGTAAATCTGGCTCACGGCGCCTGCCTCGGTCGCGGCCATTGCCAGTCCAGT
>CBFIBN010000041.1:0-13142 GCA_965660775.1 Arenicellales bacterium
CCGCCAACGCATCGCGTACATCGTCGAGTTTGAATGGCTTAATGATTGCTGTAACGAGCTTCATGGCGCGCTCCTGATAGGTCGGTTGGAGTGGATCACTGAGAAAGGGACAGGCCCCGTCGGGCATTAATCGGACTACCCGACGACGCGGGGATTATCGCAGACATTGACCAGCGACCAAAGTATTGGGGCAGGCCTGACGTAAAAAAAATATCCCTTGGGCAACACAGCCAGCGGTCTTGAATCCCGGAGGCGACCTGTACAGTTGCATTAGCGGGCCAGATAGTGACAATGCTCTGTTCTCGTTTTTCAGACATGGGCGGTGCAATCCTGCCAGGCCCCATTTTGGTGCATTATGAATCACAACCCTATCCTGATCGAACCTGACGAGCTTGAGCCATTACTCGATGACGGCAAACTGCTGCTAATCGATCTGGGCAAGCCCGAATCGTACGCTCAGATGCACCTGCCGGGGGCGATACACCTGGACTATCCATTGCTGTTGGCCGGCACCAAGCCAGCGCCGGGCCTGTTGCCACCAGAGGAACGACTGGCCCACCTGGCTGGGATGTTGAAACTTGACCCCGTCTCCCGGGTGGTGGCCTATGACGAAGAAGGCGGCGGCCGGGCCGCGCGACTTGCGTGGACAATGCATTACCTGGGTTACCAGAGCATACAGGTCTTGAACGGGGGGATTCATGCCTGGAATAACGAGGGTCACCCAGTGAGCGAAGATCCGGTTTTCCCAGATAATACGGCAACTCTGCCGGTGGTCTCACACGATCCCACGGTACTCGCCACCCGCGAATATGTACTCGAGCACCTCAATGACAACGAGGTCGTACTGCTGGATGCCAGAACCCCAGAGGAATATGCGGGAACCAAGGCTTATGCTGCGCGCGGTGGTCATATCCCCGGCGCCAAAAACATTAACTGGCAAGACACCATAGACTCTGATCGAAACCTAAGGCTGAAAGGCGCTTCTCAACTGCAAGACATGCTAACCCTGCGTGGAATAGATCCCCAGCAAGAGGTCATTACCTACTGTCAGACCCATCACCGCTCGGCCCATGCCTGGATGATGCTCAAATCACTGGGATTTACCCGGGTGCGAGGCTATGCGGGCTCGTGGTCCGAATGGGGCAACGACCCCACCTTACCGGTCGAACAAGGAGGTTCGTAATGATAGTCATCCTGCAACCCAACAGTCCGGTCAGCACTGCCGAAGGTAAGGCGGTGATGGATTACCTTTCTGCCAGACCCGGCATTACCCCACATAGCCACAGTATCACCGGCACTGACCGCACACTCACCGAGATTTACGTGGTCGGTGATGTTGCCGGCCTGGACCAGGCCGAGATCGAAAGCCTCCCCGGGGTTGAGAAAGTGGTTCGGATCTCGCGCGAATACCGCGTGATCGGACGTCACACCGGAGACGTGCGCGCCTCGGGGTTTACCTATAACGACGTGCGTTTTGATCAGCAATCTTTGCATGTCTTTGCGGGCCTTTGTGCCGTGGACAACCCGACTAACGTCGAAACCGTGATGCGTGCCCTTCGCGATAACAACCAGGTCTGTACCCGCATGGGCGCCTACAAGCCTCGCACCAACCCCTACTCCTTTCAGGGGCATGGCGCCCGCTGTCTGCCATGGGTGTTTGAGCTCGCCGGTAAATACGGTATCCGGGTGATCGCCATGGAGATAACCCACGACTCACACGTACGGGAGATTCTTCAGGCGCTTGAGGAAACCGGTCACCCGACCGGGGTGATGCTGCAAATCGGTACCCGCAATACACAAAACTTTGAACTACTCAAAGAAGTTGGCCGCCAACAGGAGTTACCGGTACTGCTGAAACGCGGCTTTGGCATCACCCTTGACGAGTCACTGAACGCCGCTGAATACCTTGCCAGCGAAGGCAACCGCAATATCATTTTCTGTCTGCGCGGTATGAAAACCAACATGGGCGACCCGCACCGCAATCTGGTCGATTTCTCCCATGTGCCGGTGGTGCGTCACCTGACCCACTTGCCCGTATGTATCGACCCATCACATTCAGTCGGGAGTCGTAACGCCGGATCCGATGGTATCCTGGACGTCATGCATGCAACTGCGCAGGGTGTAGTTGCGGGCGCCAACATGATACTCGCCGATTTTCACCCTAAACCTGAAGAAGCCCTAGTCGACGGACCCCAGGCGCTGCATATGGATGAACTGACCTGGTTTCTCGACGATATTGGTATCGCGCGCCAGGCCTACGAGACCCGACTCGCATTGGCGCAACGGCAAAACTAACTCATTAACTGCAGACCCGGTCCACATTCATGAGTGACAAAGAAAAAGTTCTTCGCAGTGAGAATGAATGGCGCGCACGACTGAGCACCCAGCAATACCAGGTGTGTCGCACGCATGACACCGAACCCCCTTTCAGTGGTGCGTACAATGACTGCAAGATGGCAGGCAGCTACCACTGTGTCTGCTGTAGTGCACTGCTGTTCGATTCACAACACAAGTACGACTCGGGTTCGGGCTGGCCAAGTTTCTGGCAGCCAGCTCCCGGAGCCGATGTCGACCAGCACACTGATGCAAGTCTTGGCATGATCCGTACCGAAGTGCTGTGCGGGCGCTGCGATGCTCATCTCGGCCATGTATTCAATGATGGACCAGTACCAACCGGGGAGCGTTATTGCATCAATTCGGTTGCGCTTGAATTTAAGCAAAGAACCGGCGACTCCGACTAAAACGCGCGCTCGCGCTTATCCTTGGCGGGAGCGGATGCGCGGAATCTGCAGATCTTCGCCCGCACGCGGAGGCCCCGCACGTAAACCCGGATTAAAACGGGTGATTACCCAGATCGGCAATTCAAACTCGTGGGCCAGCATCCACAAGCTGTCTCCGGGACGTACGGTATAGGCCTCAGTGCCTGTCACCTCAAAGTTTTCCTTGAACTCCTCGACAAGCACTCGGTGATACTCTTGTCGGCGACGCTCAAAGGAATGTTGCTGATCCGATCCAGTCACCGGCAGCAGCAACGCATCTCCACTTTCCAACACCCGTGTCGAATCATAACCATTCAGCTCGCGCAGTTTCTTCACCCCACCCAAGCGTAACCAGTCAGAGTAATGACCCAGCGTCTCCTCTGGCTCGATGTTGATGCGGTACACCGTTTTGCCATTGACCCCAGCCGTTTGTACGGACAGGTCAACGGGTCGGTCCAGCGGACTCACGGAACCCTCCCGTTGCGCCAAGATCGGTGCCGGGCCAGACGACCCATCACTTAGTTCGATTGCACCAAGCGTCGAGGCCGAACTGTTAACGCCTGAGTTCTGCGAAATCTTCGGCCAGTCAGGATCGGTAACTCCTTCATTCACAATGGTCTCCTTGACACCTGTTTTTGTGGCCGACTTTGCAACATCCCCGAGCACAGGCGCTACCGAAGCCAGTATTACTGAGTCGGCTACGCTGGCCGTAGCAGCCTTAGTTTCTACAGACTTTTTACCAGGCATTTTCAACTTGTCGCCCGGCGCAATCAATGCGCTAACCTTAAGGTTATTAAACGCAAGCAGGCGGTTGCAGTCGATGTCATGTGCTTTAGCAATAGCGCAAACCGTATCCCCGTCGGTGACGATGTACTCAAAGGATTTCTGCCGGGTAACATCACCCACGGGAGTCCCAGCAGCGATTGAGCTGGCCACCGCGACCGGAACGCCCGTAACCTGCAAGATCTGCCCCGGTTGAATGATCGCATCGACACCCAACGCATTGTCGAAGATTAATCGCCGGCATGAGGTCTCCAATCGAGCCGCAATGCGACAAGCGCTGTCGCCCGCTACCACCTTATAGGTAATGCTGGTACGGGGTATATCTGCAAAAGCGGGCTTCCTCACTGGGGTGGATTTGCCCCCTGCTGCGCCAGGAATTGTCAGCGTCTGGCCAGGATGAATCAGATCACCGGCCGCCAGGTTATTTGCCGTTAGTAACGCGTTGCAGTCAATACCGTGGCGATTGGCGATACTGCAAACGCTGTCGCCTTTGCCTACGGTATAACGCCCACCTGGCGGACGCTTCAGCGTACCCGGAATCAGCAGTTGGGAACCTACCGCAAGGACCGATCCCCGGTGCAATCCGTTTGCTGCCAGCAAGTCATCGCAATCGACTCCAAAACGCTGGGCCACTGCGCACACGCTGTCACCTGGGCGTACCACGTAGGCCCCTCGCTGCGCCACCGTGCTGCGCGGTCGGCCAGCCGGAGGCACCTGCAGTTTCTGACCAGCCCGGATAACCGCTTTTGAACTAAGGCCGTTAAGCGCGATCAGCTCAGAACAATTGGTTCGAAAGGCAGCTGCGATGCCGCAAGCCGTATCACCCGAGCGTACCGTGTATTGCAAAGTACCACTGCTGCGGGTTTCTGATGGCATCATACGCAACCGAGCCACGTGGTTAGCCCAACTGCCCGAGCGCGGTGGTAAGCGCAAGCGGTAGCCATTGGGAACAAAACGCCAGCCATGCCAGACAAAACGGGTCAACGCCGGATTTAGCGATTTCAGTTGCGCCTCACTAAGGCCAAATACACTCTGGATTCGCGCAATAGACACCGGCCTCTTAAGTAACAAGGTACGGTAAGTCAAAGGCCTACCCGGCTGAATGTCTCCAAAAAAACGCTTGGCGTTGCGGGCCACATGTCGAGCCGCCAGAAACCCGGCATAAAAATTCTTCACTGCCACCTGAAACTTGCTCGAGCGATAATGGTTGATCACCCGAATGTAATCAGGGCCCAGCTTTTTGATCGCTCGGCGCATACCATTAACGCCATAGTTATACGAGGTGATCACAAATGGGCTGAGCGCACTATCAGTTACCCCCGAGTCCTTGGCTTGCGCTGCCACCATCAGAGTCTTGCGGGCATCCTTGAGATAACGCGCGGCAGCCCAGCTGGCTGCCTCAGGGTCCAGACGTTCGTCGACCGTGGCATCCAGTTCCAGTCCAAGCGTGCGTCCAGTAGCGGGCATAATCTGCCACAGTCCGGCGGCGCCAACCCGCGAGTAGGCTTTAGGGTTATAGGATGATTCCACAAACGGCAGGTACTGAATATCGCTAGGCAGGCGGGCATCTTTAAGAACACGGCGTACCAGTGGGCCATAGGTACCAAAGCGGCGCAATGCAGCCTGAAAGCCATCACGATTGCCAGACTGGCAGCGGATATTCCCCGCCGCCTCGCGGATCTCAGCCGGTGAACGATCTGGAAACAAAGACAACAGATGCTTCCCGTAGGCGCTGCTGACCCGGTATTTACGCTCAAGCTGGCGGGCAAGGTTATGCATCTCCCCAGCAACACGCTTTTTCTGGTCTTTGATAAAAGGGGTATTGCCCTTGCGCCCACAGGCGCGCCCCTTAAATACCTTGTAGACACGATGCGGGACACGCGAATCATGTAATACCGAATCCTGACTGTTCCAGCGGCTGTAGATATCGATCCAGAAATTAACCCGGCTCTGCAGTTCGCGCGGGCAGGGAAAAGTCGCACTGCACTGCATGGTGTGCTGCTTAACCTCAACAAATGCGCGCACCGGCGGCGATGTCAAAAGACCTGTGCCGAATGCACAGATCATCAGATACAGTATTCCCCGGTTCAGCCGATCAGGCATAATTTTTCTGGGTCCAGGGTAGTGGCAGGTTCGCGAAACCCTCAAAAGGGCGATACTCGAGCCTAGGGGAGCCTTCCAGGGCCCTATGCTATCAATTTGCGCTCCGATCGGGAATGCCCTGGACACTCGTAGGGCTTTTTCAGTCAAAAAATAGGCGCCTTTGCTACACTTGTAGCCATTGAGATCTACCGGCCTTGGATCTAAGGTCCCTATCAGCCCCAGCCATGACACACATATCAACCAACCATATCACTGCCAGCGTAGCGAACGCACTGCAGTACATTTCTTACTATCATCCACCGGACTTTATCGAGTCGATGTCTCGGGCTTACGAGCGTGAGGCTTCGGAATCTGCAAAGAATGCGATCGGGCAGATACTAATCAACTCGCGCATGGCTGCCGAAGGCCGCAGGCCGATGTGCCAGGATACCGGGGTCGTCGTTGTATTCATCAAAATTGGGCAGTCGGTGGTTATTGATGGTGATATCTCTTTGCAGCACGCAATCGATCAAGGCGTACGCCAGGCCTACACCGATCCCGACAATCCACTGCGAGCTTCGATGGTGTCCCCGCCAATCGGTGCAAGACGAAATACCGGGGACAATACCCCCGCCGTGGTACATATCGAGATGGTGACGGGCGACACACTTGAGATGACGGTTGCGGCCAAAGGGGGTGGCTCGGAGAACAAGGCGCGCCTGGCCATGCTTAACCCCAGCGATGACCTGACGCAGTGGGTAACCGATACCCTGCCTGGTATGGGCGCCGGCTGGTGCCCACCGGGTATCCTCGGTCTGGGTATTGGCGGTACCCCGGAAAAATCACTACTGCTCGCCAAGGAATCGCTGATGTCGCCCATCGATATCGACCAGATCATCGCCGATGGACCCAAGAGCGCCATTGAGCAGTTACGCCTTAATATTTATGAGTCGGTCAACCGCCTGGGCATTGGGGCCCAGGGACTCGGTGGACTAACCACGGTGCTGGACGTCAAGATTCTGGAGTACCCAACGCATGCCGCCTCACTGCCGGTAGCGATGATTCCCAATTGCGCAGCAACTAGACACATCCACTTCACTCTGGATGGCAGTGGACCGGCAAAGTTACCCACGGTTGACCTGGCAAACTGGCCACAGATCGCCGCACAGACTGGCGGACGGCGAGTTAACCTGGATACGCTGACCCCGGAGGATTACCGATCCTGGCGTATTGGTGAAAATCTACTGCTGAGCGGGCATATCCTGACCGGTCGTGACGCCGCTCACAAGCGGATCGTAGACCGTATTCAAGCCGGTGAAGCACTGCCGGAAGGCGTGGATCTTAATGGCCGGTTCATCTATTACGTTGGGCCAGTGGATCCGGTAGGCGATGAAGTTGTTGGCCCGGCCGGACCGACCACCTCCACCCGGATGGATAAGTTCACCGATACACTGCTGGAACACACCGGCCTCGCCGGGATGATCGGCAAGGCCGAGCGCGGACCGACTGCGATAGAGGCGATTCGTCGCCATGGCAGCGTTTATCTGATTGCGGTAGGCGGCGCCGCCTATCTGGTTTCTCGCGCCATCCAGGCATCGCGGGTCGTGGCTTTTGAAGATCTGGGTATGGAGGCCATCTATGAGTTCGAGATCAAAGATATGCCCGTAACGGTCGCAGTCGATAGTACCGGCGCCTCGGTACATCAGGAAGGGCCCAGTCTATGGCGCAAGCAAATCGAATCGTTTCCGGTACGTGTCGCCTGATAACAGATAAAAACACCATGCTCGCCCGACCCCTCCTTTTTACCTGCGGTGGCGCAATACTCCTGGCGCTGCTCTTATCCGGGCCTATCTACGCCGAGGAAAACAGCCAAGGCACATACGCCGGGGCGATGGACACGACACACCCCACCTGGTTCAAGGAGAGTTTTCTAGATTTCGAAGAGGATATCGCCCAGGCCACGGCCGAAGGTAAGCGCCTGGTACTGTATTTCTGGCAAGAGGGCTGCCCCTACTGTAATGCCCTGGTCGAGCACAATTTCACCCAGCGTGATATCACCCAGACGATGCATGAGGATTTTGACCTGATAGCGATCAATATGTGGGGTGATCGTGAAATCGTCCAGGTGGGTGGGCGAGAATTTAGCGAGAAAACTCTCGCGGGCGCACTCAAGGTGCAATACACCCCAACGTTGCTGTTCTTCGATGAGACGCGCAAGGTCATACTGCGCCTGAACGGCTATTATCCGCCGAACGATTTTCGTAAAGCACTGGCGTATGCAGGTAACCAAGGCGAGAAGCACGGCACCTTTGCTGACTACCTGGCAAACCAGGCAGATAGTTCTGCCAAAACCACCCTGCACCCTGAAGAATTTTTTGAAGCGCCGCCTTATGACCTGTCGCTACCCAGTGGGCGGGCGCTCGCGGTCTATTTCGAACAGGGTCAATGTCGTGAGTGCGACACACTGCACCAGCAACTGCTGTCACAACCGATTGTGCGAACCCAGGCCAAAAAGATGCGTGCGGTTCAGCTTGACATGTGGTCCGACACACTCTTGATCACACCAGATGGACGCAAGCTGAGTGCACGGGCATTTGCCCATGAACTGAATGTGCAATTCGCACCCACGGTGGTATTCTTTAACGCTAAAGGCATGGAGATAATGCGCCTTGATGGGGCCTTTCGCACTTTTCACACCCAAGGCATTATGCGCTACGTCAACGACCGCGCTTATGAGCATGAACCCAGTTTCCAACGCTACCTGGGAGCATACGTGGAACACTTGCGAGAGCAAGGTTTCGATGTTGATATTTGGAGTTACGATCAATCGGTCAGTCGCAACGGACAGCCCGTGCTGATCGACTGATAATCCACACCGCCCAATACCAACTGTATTTATGAGGCCTCCTGATTACATCCGTGAGGATTTCGCACGCGAGCCGTTGGATCCGACTTTGCTCGCGAGTGAACCCATGACACAGTTCGAATCCTGGTTTTCAGAAGCCTGTACCGTCGATCCAGAAGCGCCCAATGCCCTCAGTCTGGCGACTGCCTCTTCAGCAGGACGACCGAGCGTCCGCACGGTGTTGCTCAAACTCTACGATGAATCCGGCTTTATCTTTTTTACCAACTATGGCAGCCGTAAGGCCCGCGATCTCAGTGAGAATCCCTTTGGCTCAATGCTGTTTCCATGGATCCGCCAGGGGCGACAGGTCATTGTCAATGGCCCGGTCACTCGTATCTCGAGCACCGAGTCACTGAAATACTTCCTAAGCCGCAGCCGCGGCAGCCAGTTAGGTGCCTGGACATCAGCGCAAAGCAGCGTGATTTCAGCGCGATCCGTGCTCGAATCCAAGCTAGTTGAAATGAAAACAAAATTCTCCGACGGAGAAATACCACTTCCCAGTTTCTGTGGAGGCTACCGACTGGAGCCAGAAACCGTTGAATTCTGGCAGGGCCAGGCTGACCGCATGCACGATCGCTTCCTCTACAGCCGCGACACCCGTGGACACTGGCAGGTAGAACGTCTCGCGCCTTAGCGTTTTTTGACTACACCAGCCAATACCAGCCGTTAGCGCTGGGTGCCACCCTCTTAAGAGTCAGGCTGCTCGATTGCACCCATGTCTTCTGCCGGCAAGCGCACCGGAAATTGTGCACGAATAGTCTCATCAAGAGCTGTCGGGATATGTGTCGGCCGAGGAGCGCTAAGAATCTGCGCCACTCGTTCGCGGGCATTTTCCAACAGGTCTGGGCGGCCTTTCTCGTTCCACTCCTTGGGGCTTAGACGATCACTCACCTCGGGATACACATAATCGCGCTGCATTAACGACATAGTCTGGCTGTGCCCCAGAAAATGGCTTGGCCCTTCGATACAGACCTCCCGAATCGCATCAATCGATAGTGACTCGTCGGTCACCTCAATGCCACGAATGGTGCGGTTAATGGCGCCCAGCATATCGTTGTCAATGATGTAACTCTCAAGGCAACAACCCAACAGGCTGGCGTGCATTCCAGCAGCCTCGTAAACCAGATTAGTACCGCTGTGTCCGGCCAGCACGTTGGTATAAGCCTTCTCGTAACCAGACTGTGCATCTGGCAGCTTGGCATCAGCCATGCCGGCGGCAATGCCTGTGGGCAGATCATAGTAGCGCCCCATCTGGCCACAGGCCGCCATCAGCACTGCCTGCTCACCACTGCCGCCGCTCATGGCTCCCGTGCGCAGATCAGAAACAAAAGGCCAGGTGCCAAAAATGCACGGATGACCGGGCTGAAGCAGGTTGACATAGACCAACCCCCCCAGCACTTCAGCCACTTCCTGCACCACGGCACCCGCCAGTGCCGCAGGGCTGGTAGCACCAGCCTGGCCAGCTGCCAGCAGCAGTACGGGCATACCGTGACGGACGCAAGCTTCCATCACCCGGCAGGCGTCTTCAGCAAAACGCATTGGCGGAACAACAAAGCAGCACGAGCAACTGACAAAAGGTCGCTCACGCCATGCCTGCGCGCTGCCGGCGATCATTTCCAGCATTTCCATAGCCTGATCGACATGTGCGGGGTCCACAAAACTGGTGCCCACATGTTTACGGGTACCGGCAACCGCCGCGTAACATGTATTGAAATCCATCTCGGCCGGGTCTTCGATATCGCGCAACACCATGGAGCGTTGAAAAAAATGAATATGCTCCATCTCGTCAACAATACGCGCGGCATCGTATAGGTCCTGAGCTGTAGATTCGCGGTACTCGCGCTTGACCGTGTCCACTACATGCACGGCCGCACCCGCAGTGCCGAAATAGGTACGACTGCCACTCAGATGCAGATCGAAACGGGAATCCTGCCCATATAGCGTGATATTGCGAGCGCAACGGGCCAAGGTATCTTCGATTAGCGAGCGGGGGAAAAGTAATCGGCCATCATCCGTCAACGAGCCGCCGGCCCGAGTCACCAGTTCAATGCAGGAGGGCAAGGCATTGGCAAAACCGATAGTCTCAAGAATCTCGAGCGCCGCTTCGTGGATACGGCTGACCTCATCCTGAGTTAACGGCTGATAGCGCCCGCCAGACAGTCCAGGGCGCACTGGTTTCTCGTCTTCGGGTATCGGTGCCGCACGCAACGCCTGTCGTGCCGTCCTGCCACCCATCCGGTTGGACTTTCCTGCCATCTTTCCCCCCTGCTACCCAGCTCGATGCGTCCTACTTTAATCAGAACTCTCAGTCTGACGTCCCCGTCTTTGTGCACGCAGCAATGTGGCCGCCATTTCATTGCCTCTGAGCATGACCCGTTGATACGTTGGCAATACTTCAAAAGCAGGCTGCGCTCCGGGCTCCACAACACCCCCACTCAGCAGTATGCCGCTGTGGCCTGCGTTCACAGCCAAGCGTATCGTGTCGGCATTGTAGTCCCCGTTTCCCCCAAAGGGAACGGAGAAAATAGAAGTTTTCTGTATCTTTGGAAAGTTGTTCAGGAAGCGCCAGTTCTCATCGATTTCGCGCCACTGGTCAGTTTCGTTAAGCGATGCCATCACGTAATGGTTAAGACTGTGACTGCCATAGCTCAACAGTGGGTGAGCTGGCAATCCCGCACTGGTGGGCATATAAATTCTCTGAAGATCAGCTGGCAACTCGACTTCTGTCAGGAAATCATCTAGAGCGCTCTCAACCACACGACTGTTGTTCCGCGGATCTTTGGTATAGCGATAAAAAGGCTGATCAGGCTCGCGAAAGAATCTGTCGGAGTAACGATGCTCAAACTCAGCAACCCGACAGGTATTGATAATAAAACGTATCTTGTCCCGCCAGAAAATACCGCCGTCCATGAAGGCGCGGTTAACAAAAATCGTGAGCGGTATCTGCAACGCTTCGAACACACCCAGTGCCTCATCGGTAATGCAGCGATACCCGTCATCCGCGGTGACGGCGGCCAACCCAGTACGATCTAGCGCCATGCAATATTCATCGAGCGGCAAGAATCGAAAATAATGGGAAAGCGTTTCTAACTGGCGGAACAGGAGCTCAGGCGCCACATTGTGCAAGCCTTTCGCAAGCGCGGCTGGTGGGGCACTGAAAGTGCCGTGGTAAAGCAACACTATGCCCGCACGCTTTGCCAACCCCTCCAATATCTGCTGCTCAGTACTCATCAGTATCTGCCATCCTCCAAGCCAATCGAATTTTGCCCTGCGCGAGCCCAGTAGCTAAAGGCTAAACTACGAGGACCATTTCAGGCAAAACAAAAATGTCAGCTTCAACGACTCAATTTCACCTGGGCGCGCAGGAGATTCTAAAAACAGTGCAATTCGGCCCACTGGTCGACGCCCTTGAAGCCATGCACCGCGAAACGCCAGCGGACGTTAAGGATATGCTGCTGGAGCAGGCCGGTTCTAAGGAAACGGACTATTGCCTGATCAGGGCTGCCTGGCAACGCGGCGAGGCCTTGGGGGTCAAGATTGCAAGCATTTTTCCCGAAAATCAGGCACTTGAGCTTCCGGCCATCCACGCGGCCTACATTCTTTTCGATGGCGTCACTGGTGTGCCCTTACAGTCTATTGACGGTACCGCACTGACTTACCTCAAGACTGCGGCCGACTCGGCGTTGGGCTCACGGCTGTTGGCACGGCCTGACTGCCGGCGCCTGTTGATGGTCGGCGCGGGCGCCATGGCACCTTATCTCATCGAGGCACATTGCACGGTCCACCCAGGTATCGACAACATCCGGATCTGGAACCGCTCTGCCAACAGACGCGATGCGCTAATCGAACAGTTACGCTCATCACGCACTATCGATCCAGTTGAAGACCTGGCCGCCGCTGTCGCCTGGGCCGACATTGTCTGTTGTGCCACCATGACAACAGACCCACTGATTCGTGGCGAATGGCTAAGCCAAGGCGTGCATCTCGATCTGGTTGGCGCTTTTCGCAAAGACATGCGCGAAGCGGATAACGAAACATTTCGCCAAGGGAGGCTGTTCGTGGACTCGCGCCAAACCACTATCGGCGAGATCGGCGAACTGCTTATCCCAATGGACGCCGGAGTCATAACGAAAGAAGACGTGCTTGCCGACCTTTATCAGTTATGCGCCGGCCATCCGGGGCGTAGCAACCCAACCGAAATCACAATATATAAAAACGGGGGAGGCGGCCATCTGGACCTGATGACCGCGCGCCACATCCGGGAACACTGTACCTAACCCTGGGACGGCAGGCATGAGAACCATGCTCTCAGTTCTCACTAGCCCGAGACCCATTGTCCGAATCAGTTGCCGGATCGAGCACTGCTTCGCGGGTGTCTCGCAGCAAGTTATCATAGTTGTTCTGTGCGGTCTCGCACAGACCCAGATTTCCGGTAAAACGGTCAACTAAACCCTGCGCCACAATCCAACCTCCCGCCGTTATCGCCGCCAGACCCCATGTGGCGCCTGTCTTTAACAAACCTTCCGGGTCTGGCTCCGATCTACGTGGCTCGGTCAACGTTCCGACTACGCGAAGAGATGGGACCAGGCTTGCCGCCGACACGCCAAAACCTT
>CBFIBN010000042.1:0-12965 GCA_965660775.1 Arenicellales bacterium
GGGAAGGAAAACGCCAGGGCATCTTACGACCCCAGTGGCAAACGGCTGGTGATGGTAACCAACCGCGGTGCAGGCGCGGGATACCAGATTGGTGTATTCTCTCTGGCCAGTGGCGAGATGGAGTTGCTGACTGACGGTACATTGGATGAATCACCGACTTTTTCACCTAACGGTGCGATGATTCTTTATGCTACGCGGCTGGGTAGAGATGGTGTTCTTGCCGCAGTATCGGCAGATGGCCGTGTACGACAGATACTGAAAATGCATGATGGAGAAGTGCGAGAACCGGCCTGGGCAGCAAGCCGGTAGCAGCAAGTGAAGATACTGAATACAGGAGATTGATGATGCGTAGATTTGGGACGGTTTTCCTAGTGCTCTTTTTGGGCATTGCACTGGCGGGTTGCGCGGCGACCAAGAAAAAAGGCGGAGCAGTAGAGGTGGAAGACGCAACGATTTCGGATACCGCCTCGACTGATGCAGCATCATCGGGAATCAGCTCAGAAGACACGACTGCAGGTGAGATTATTGCGATTAGCGAAGATAGCACTGAGCTGGATGATCCATTAGGACAGCGGGTGATCTACTTTGATTTCGATAGCTCTAATCTCACCCCCGAGGCACAGCGGGTAGTCGAAGCACACGCACAGTATTTGGCAGGCAATCCGGGTATGGCGGTGGTGCTGGAAGGTCATGCTGACGAGCGTGGCACCCGCGAATACAACCTGGCACTCGGTGAGCACCGCGCCAATACAGTCAACGAAATACTCCAAGGACTGGGAGTTGCGCCCGATGCAATCCGCACGATCTCCTATGGCGAAGAGCGACCGGTTTCGATGGGTCAGGATGAGAGTGCCTGGTCTTTGAATCGTCGCGTAGAGATTCTTTACTGACGGTAGGATCCAAGCCAGCATGGTCGACGCCTTGTCGCTCTCGCTGGTCGTAACTCGATTTAGGGGAGCCTGATGGGCTCGCGAGCGTATACCGGTTACCGCGCGGTATGTGCCTTGGCCCTTGCTTGTGTTGGCGGCGGCCAGGTTCCCGCCAAGGCGGATAGTAAGACCACGACGCTGGTACACTCATCGGCCCCGGCGTCAGTTGAAAATGTCTCTGATGTCTCTGATGTCTCTGATGTCTCAGTCGTTTTTGCCCCCGCTTTTGGATTACCTTGTTCTGGTGGCAACGAATTTACGAGTTTGCAGCGAAAAATCAATCATTTAGACAGCCGTCCGGGCGGTCAATCCTCTAAAGTAAAGAAACTGAAACACCCTCAACAGGGGTTGTACGACCAACTAGACGGCTGCCGCTACCTGGAGTGGGCCACAACGACTCCCTTCTTTGTCGAGAACAGGGTAAACACCACATCCCTTGAGCCATCTGACTCCAAGTTGGCCGATGCAGCCGTCAAACTTCAAAGCCCGGTCACATCGATCGTCGTAGGTGACGGTTCTGGCACCAGCGAGACCGTTACCGTTGTCTCAGTTGAGCCCGCCACCCCCGGCCAGGCCGAACCGAGGGGCCTTGGTGAAAAGGCGGCTTACGATGCAGCCTTTGACCTTTTCAGGCGTAGCCGTACTCTGGATTCGACTTACGCCTTTGTAGCCTTTTTGCGTCGTTATCCAAAAAGCCCGTTGGCTGATGACGCCTGGTATTGGCTTGGCCAATCGCGCTACATCATGGGCGAGTTCAATGATGCGTTGGCAGCTATGAGTACCGTGCTGCAATATTTTCCCAAGAGCCCCAGGCTACCTTCAGCGCGGCTCAAGGTTGGTTATATTTATTACGAGTTGGGTGACGATGCCAAGGCGTACCAGGTTTTGAATGTACTGCTGCAGGATTTTCCCGGTCATCCGACCACTGTGTTGGCTCAAACGCATCTGAAAAAAATGGATCGGGAAGGGCGTTAAAGGTAGATAGTGCTCAGCTAGACTCTTTTGATCGATGACGGCTGAGTCGTCTGAGCGCCTGTGCAAGGTTGTCGGATTTCAGGCCATCAGCGGTTTCGATAAGAAGGTCCGCGCTTTGGGCGTCTAATGGCTTGACCGGGCTTGCTTGTCGCGATTCGCCGACATCGAACGGTGTTGATTGTGGTCGCACCTTCACTTTCAGAGCTTGTGGATGGCGGTCGGTTTGGGCGAGAGCGGTGAGGATTTCTTGCTGCCGCTGGATGACCGCATGGCCCCACACCGGCCCATCAGCGATGATCACCCAGTCATCAGCAGTGGGTTGCACCACGGTGTGATTGGCAATCTCGTCGCCAGCCGCCAAGCGCCAGGCGCGTTTTTCGGCGCTGACGTCCTGGGCGTGGGCTCCGTTAGACAGACCCTGGATTTTGCCGATTAATTGGCCTAGTCGGGTGAAGGTGTCTTCAGCCATGATAAAATTATTCGGTTGCGCACATTCATCATCTTTGCTGTCTAACACAGTGTAGCCCCGCGGTGTACCCAGTAACAGGGGTACAGCCTGTCTTTTAACCCCATTCTTGGTAGATCTATTTGATGTTCAGTAAGGTAGCGACCAAAGTTTTCGGTAGCCGTAATCAGCGCCTTTTGCGCAAGATGAACAAGCAGGTCAAGGAGATTAACGGGCTTGAGCCCGATCTCCAGACCCTTTCCGACGAAGCGCTCGCGGCTAAGACTGCCGAGTTTCGAGAGCGAGCGGCTAACGGCGAGGACGCACAGTCCATGCTGGTCGAGACATTCGCCGTGGTTCGCGAAACCTCCCAACGCGTATTGAAGATGCGACATTTCGATGTGCAGTTGATTGGCGGCATGGTGCTCCATGACGGCAAGATCGCGGAAATGCGAACGGGTGAGGGCAAGACCCTGGTGGCGACGTTGCCAGCGTACCTTAATGCGATCTGTGGCAATACGGTTCATGTGATCACCGTGAACGATTATCTAGCCCGGCGCGATGCCGACTGGATGGGCAGAATTTATCGGTTTTTGGGACTAACGGTCGGCGTAGTGGTCTCAGGACAGGATGGCACGGCCAAGCGTGATGCCTATGCCTGCGATATTGTCTACGGGACAAATAACGAATACGGTTTTGATTATCTGCGCGACAACATGGCGTTCAGCGCCGAAGACCGGGCGCAGAGTTCGCTTGATTTTGCCATCGTTGACGAGGTGGACTCGATCCTGATTGACGAAGCTCGTACTCCTTTGATCATTTCCGGCCCGTCCGAGGACAGTAGCGACCTGTATGCCCGGATCGACAAGATCATCCCCTCACTTGAGCGCCAAGCCCCAATTAAGGATGAAGAAAGTGCGGCCGACGACGAAGAGGAGGGTCCGGGAGACTTCAGTGTGGATGAGAAAAACCGCCAGGTATCCCTGACTGAGGCGGGACATGAAAACGCTGAACGGTTGCTGTCTGAGTCCGGTCTGTTGGATACCGAATCCAGTCTTTATGATGTCACCAATATTAGTCTGTTGCACCACCTCTACGCAGCATTGCGGGCGCACACGTTATTTCAGCGTGATGTTGATTACATCGTCAGCAACGATCAGATCGTAATCATCGATGAATTTTCTGGACGCATGATGCCAGGCAGACGCTGGTCAGAGGGGTTGCATCAGGCGGTTGAAGCAAAGGAAGGAGTTGCGATCCAACAGGAAAACCAGACCCTCGCGTCAATAACCTTTCAGAACCTGTTCCGCCTATATGGCAAGTTGTCTGGCATGACGGGCACCGCAGATACCGAAGCGGTGGAGTTTCAGCAAATCTATGGCCTGGAAGTAGTTGTTATCCCCACGAACCAACCGATGGTCCGGGATGATTTTTCTGACCTGGTCTACCGTACGCAAAAAGAGAAGTACGATGCGATCATCGACGATATCAAATCTTGTGGGTCTCGCGAGCAGCCGGTTCTGGTGGGTACGGCGTCTATCGAGACCTCTGAATATCTTTCTAATCTACTGGGTAAAGAAAATATCGCACACGAGGTACTGAACGCCAAGCAGCATGAGCGTGAGGCACTCATTATTGCCCAGGCAGGAAAGCCTGGAGCCGTAACCATTGCCACCAATATGGCGGGTCGCGGTACCGACATCGTGTTGGGTGGAAATATGGATATGGAGTTGGCGGCTCTTGGTGAAATCGAGCAGGATCAAGCCGAGACCATCAAGCGTGATTGGCAGGCAAGGCACGACCTGGTGGTGGCATCCGGCGGGCTCTACCTTCTGGGCACGGAGCGCAACGAATCAAGGCGAGTGGATAACCAGTTGCGGGGGCGTTGCGGACGCCAGGGTGACCCCGGTACCAGTCGCTTTTATCTCTCGCTTGAGGACAACCTACTGCGTATTTTTGGTTCCGATCGGGTGGCTGGACTGATGGAAAAACTTGGGATGGAAGAAGGCGAGGCGATAGAACATTCCTGGGTAACGCGTGCGATCGAGAATTCTCAAAAGAAGGTAGAGGGTCGTAATTTCGATATGCGCAAGCAGTTGTTGGAATATGACGATGTAGCCAATGAGCAGCGCAAAGTTATTTATGACCAGCGAAATACCCTGATGGCGGTGGATGATATCTCCGAGACTGTAGGGATAGCCCGTGATGAGGTGATCAACGAGATTATTGACCGATATATTCCCCCGGAAAGTCTTGAAGAGCAGTGGGATGTGCCGGGCCTGGAGAAAGAATTTGAATCTCAATTTGGCCAGTCGCTGCCTGTTGGAAAGTGGCTGACAGGAGATGACAATCTCCATGAGGAGACGCTACGCGAGCGTATCGCGGTTGATATCGCGAACGCCTATGAGACCAAGGTACAGTCAATTGGTGAGCCGGTCATGCGTCACCTGGAAAAAGCGGTCATGCTTAAAACCCTGGACGAACAATGGAAAGACCATCTTGCGCAGATGGACCACCTCCGCCAGGGTATTGGCTTGCGTGGTTATGCGCAAAAAAATCCCAAGCAGGAATACAAGCGCGAGGCTTTTGAGATGTTCTCGGCGATGCTGGAACATGCCAAGCACGAAGTCGTGGGCATTTTGGCAAAGGTGCAGGTGCAAAGCGAAGATCAAGTTACGGACATGGAGAACCGGCAACGCCAGAGGGGTCAGGAAGGCCGACAATTCCTACATCCTGATTCTGAGGAGTCTACTTCTCCTGAGCCATTGGGTCCTGGGCAGGGAGTCGATACGCGTACGGCAGATGATCACACAGGGCGGGCGGTTCAGCCGTTCGTTCGCGATACGCCCAAGGTTGGCCGTAATGATCCTTGCCCATGTGGTTCGGGCAAGAAGTACAAGCAATGCCACGGCAAGTTGTAGCCCAGCGGGACTAACCCTGGCGGGTATGTCGACCATTAAACGCTCCCCACTCGCACCCGCACGTTTTCCACGGCTGCCAGCCGTGAAAGGTCTGCACCTGCGCACGGCCCGTGCTGGCATCAAATATGCAGGACGTGATGACCTGCTGCTGGTTGAATTCGATCGTGGAACGGCCGTAGCTGGAGTATTTACCCGCTCAACAACAGCCTCTGCCCCCGTGCAATGGAGCCGGCAGGTGGCAGGGACGGGGCGGGCCCGGGCGATGTTAGTCAACAGCGGTAACGCGAATACCTTTACCGGGGCTCAGGGCATGGCTGATGTAAAGCTAACCGCTGCAATGGCCGCAAAGACTATCGGTTGCCGGCCTCGCGACGTATTGATTTCATCTACCGGCGTGATTGGCGAACCCTTGCCGGTTGCTCGTTTCAAGCAGGCACTGCCACGAATGGGTCGACAGACAACAAAGGCCTCGTGGCTGCAGGCCGCCCGCGCCATTGGCACCACGGATACCTATCCCAAGGGCAGCACGCGCGAGGCGCGAATCGGTGACACAACCGTCACTTTGTGCGGCATCGCCAAGGGCTCAGGCATGATTGCACCAGACATGGCCACTATGCTGGCTTTTGTATTTACTGATGCCAAATTACCCGCACCTGTGCTGCAGGCTCTACTACAGGACGGAGTGGCTAGATCGTTTAACTGCATTACTGTTGATAGCGATACCTCGACCAGCGATACGATTGTACTCGCCGCTACCGCCAAGGCAGGCAATCGACCGCCCCAATCCTTAGCGGCGAGTGAGTTGAAGGATTTTCGCCGCGCGCTAAATGAATTACTCACCGACCTGGCTATCCAGGTTGTGCGCGATGGTGAGGGCGCAAGCAAGTTCATTACCGTTGATGTTACTGGAGCCGCTTCAACGGGTAGTGCACACAAGGCAGCGTTGGCTATTGCTAACTCCCCTCTGGTCAAGACGGCCATTGCGGGGGAAGATGCCAACTGGGGTCGGGTGGTGATGGCGGTTGGCAAATCCGGGGTGCGGCTTGATCAGAGCCGGTTATCGGTTGCCATGGGCGGAGTACTTATTGCACATCATGGACAGCGTGCTGCGGATTACGACGAAACACAGATCTTTCGGCACCTTAAGGGAGAAAATATATCGATTTCAGTGGATCTGGGAGTGGGCAGGGCTCGGTCACGGGTCTGGACTTGCGACCTTACCCACGAATATATCCGCATTAATGCCGACTATCGTACGTGATGAGGCGCTGGTTGTTGCGGTAGGGGTTGCGGTTGATCCGTCGGGACGTCTGCTCGTGGGTCAGCGCCCTGTAGGCAAAGCCTATGCAGGCCAGTGGGAATTCCCCGGTGGCAAACTCGAGCCTGGTGAGACGGATTACCAGGCGTTGGTACGTGAATTTCGCGAAGAACTGGGCCTTGAGGTCCTGTCAGCCCGGCCACTTTTTTCCTGTTTGCACAACTATCCTGATCGTAAGGTCGAGTTGCACCTTTGGCAGGTGACCGACTTTCGCGGTGAGGCGAGAGGCCTGGAAGGCCAGGAACTCCGATGGGTTTGCCCGACAGATTTACGATTGCTTGATTTTCTTAAGGGCAATCGTTCCCTGCTCGATCGGATCTGCGTACTTGTGAGCAGCTAGACAGAGTTTAAGTTGGATACCGTCTTTCAACGCCAGGCAAAGCGCGGTTGTCGCAGTTCTTTGACTCGTGTGACCCGGCCCAGCAAGGCAACCTCGCGGAACTGGTAAAGCATTGCCGCCGTCGGGGCGAAAATTTTATGCCCTATTGTAGGCAGCATTATCGAGAAGCCATCACGCAGCGATTCGTCATTTTTGGGTTCTGAGGTACCCACTTCTGCGCCAGCCAGTTCATCAACCGGGATAAAGAAAATTTTTTCAACCTCTCCGGGGTTGGGAACCGGGGTTAGCCCCGCATCAGCACAGACCACCACGGGGGTGATGCAAAAACCCGATCGGGTAACAAAATCATCCAGCACTCCGATCACCTGATTGTCGTACAGGGTTAGACCGATTTCTTCTTCGCATTCGCGAAGCGCTGCCTGGGTAATCGACTCACCTTCATCGAGACGGCCACCCGGCAGGGCATACTGGCCAGCATGTCGTCGCAGGCTCTTTGAGCGCCGGGTCAGTAGGATGGCTGCTTGGTGATTTGTTGGCGCAGGTATGATCACAATACTGACGGCCGCACGGATCAGACCTTCGGTGTCACTGGGTAGTTCATCTAGCCGCCCAATATTCTGACGGACCTGTTGTTTAAGCTGTGAGAAATCTTGCATTAAGACGATCAACTGCCCCGAATCTGGTTACCCTTGAGCATAACGGTTGTTTCCGCGTAGAGCGAGAGGGTTTTTCGGACGCGGGGCTTGCGAGCTAGCTGAAGACGAGCGAGGCATCTGCAGGGGCTTTTCTGAATGGCAAGGTTTTCCGTGTTGTGCTGCTCAGCGGGCTATTGCGCGAGGTTTAGGAACCTGCGGTGTAGTGCGTCGACCTGGGCGTGTAGTGCTTGCAGTGATCCATCATTAACAATGACCTCATCTGCCGCTTGGCGCCGTTGCGCGTCACTGGCCTGGACATCGGTGATGGCTCGAAAAGCCTCTGCTGAAAGGCCGCTGCGCTCGCCGACCCGCTGGGCGCGTAGCGCTGCAGGAGCCTCAATAACCAGTACGAGGTCAAAGTTGTCTGCCTGACCGGTTTCTATCAGTAGTGGGATCGAGAATACGGCATAGGGCGCGTCAAGGGTGCTGGCGGCTTCATTCATGCGTTTGCGTATTTCAGGATGCAATATTGCCTCAAGTTGCTTGCGCTTGTCTTTGTCGGCAAAGATCATCTGTCGCAGCGCGGCCCGATCCAGATCGCCTGAAGCGCTGAGGACATCCGGGCCAAAAACTTTAGCGATCTGTGCGACCGCTGGTTCTTTGGCGCGGGTAGCCTGGTGAGAAAACTCATCCGCATCCAGAACCGGCACACCCAGGGCGGACAGGTATTGAGTCACGGCGGTCTTACCGCTGCCAATCCCGCCGGTCAGTGCGATCCTCAGCATCGGCCTACGCTAGAGCCCAGCAATGTTGAGATAAATCGTATTCCATTTTTGCCCCCACAACAGAACCAGCCAGCCTGCTCCCGCCAGGAAAGGCCCAAAAGGCAAGGGTTCTCTAAGTTGGTGGCGGCGCAGCAGGATCAATGTGATCCCAATGATAGCGCCCACACCGGCGCTCAACAGGATAACCAGCGGCAATAGTTGCCAGCCCAGCCAGGCGCCAAGGGCTCCCAATAACTTGAAGTCACCGTAGCCGAATCCTTCCCGCCCGGTCAGCGCCCGGTAAGCATGGTATACCGCCCAGAGTATGCCGTAGCCGGATACCGCGCCAATCAGTGCGGACAGTGGATCAGTAAAACCACCGATGGCGTTAACCAATAGTCCCACGGCCAGCAGCGGCAGGGTAATGCGGTCCGGCAGCAAAAAATGCTCAAGGTCGATAAAGGCTAGTGCAATGAGGGCCCAGGTTAGTACCAGCGCGGCAGCAGTGGACCACTGTGGTCCTAATTTCAGAACCACAACCAGCGACAACAAGGCGGTAAGTCCCTCGACCAGAGGATAGCGTAAAGAGATACCCGTTCTACATGCCCGACAGCGCCCGCGTAGTAGCAGGTAACTCAGCAGAGGCAGATTCTCCCACCAGCTCAGCGTATGCTCGCAACTCGGGCAGTGCGAGGGTGGCCAGGCAATACCAGGGGGCAGCGCGGCACCTTGCTTATCTTTTTCCCTCTGCCAGTGCATTTGCCTTGGCAGGCGTATGATCACGACGTTGAGAAAACTGCCTATGAGCAAAGAAAATACTATCGTGATGATCGACAGTATCAAATCCTGTTCCAGCATCAAGGCCAGTTCGGTGCCCACCTTTGTTTAGCCGATCACGTGGGATGGCTTTAGACCACCGACCCCATTTTAAAGATAGGCAGGTACATCGCAACCACCAGAGTGCCGACGATGATGCCGAGCACGGAGATCATGATGGGCTCAATCAGCTTACTCATGTTATCCACTGATTCGCGGACCTCGCGCTCGTAAAACTCCGCTCCTTTATCGAGCATTTTCTCCAGTTCACCGGATTCCTCACCGGTTGTGGTCATCTGCAGAATCATGGCCGGGAACAGACCCGTCTGCGCCATTGCCACAGAAAGGGCTTGGCCGGTACTGACCGACTCGCGGATCTCCAAGCAGGCATCATGGTAGATACGGTTACCGGTGGCGCCAGCGACCGATTGGAGTCCCTCGACCAGGGGAACGCCAGAGCCAAACATAGTGGCCAGTGTGCGTGCGTAGCGTGAAATCGCAGCCTTGCGCAGGATCCCGCCGAAAACCGGCAAGCGCAGTGACAGGCGGTCGACCCCATGGCGCATAGCAGCTGAACGGCGATAGGCCATAGACACTGCCACGAAGGCGCCGACGATAACGACAAATACCTGTATCCAGTAATCCCGAAAGCTTTTGGATAGATCAATCACCGCCGCAGTCAGTCCAGGGAGGCTGGCGCCAAAACCGGCGAATAGATCCTCAAACTGGGGAATAACAAACACCAGCAGCAGTACGGTGACGACGAAGCCCACCACCATAACAGCCGTCGGGTACCACATAGCGCCTTTAACCTTGGATTTGATCTCCTCCAGGTTTTCCATGTAGGTGGCGACTTTGTCCATCAGGTCGTCCAGATTGCCGGAGCGCTCACCTACGGCCACAAGGCTGGTATAAAGCTCGTCGAACTGGCGGGGAAACTTTGTCAACGCTTCACTCAGGTTGGTACCACTTTCTACGTCGGCCCGGATGCTGTCAAAGACATCCCGAATCCCCGGGTGATCGGTGCCAACGGCGATGGCCTTGTATGATTGGGCGATCGGAATGCCGGCACCGAGCATGGTGGCTACCTGTCGGCTGGCAATGGAAATATCTTTGGGTTTGATCTTCTTGCTAAAAAGCGGTTTGGGTTTCTTGCGAATCGTTTTGGCACTGATGCCTTCACGGCGCAGAGTACTACGCACAAAAGCAGGCCCCTGCGCTTCCAGTTCACCCGAGACTTTCTTGCCCTGGCGGTCGGTGCCCGACCAGGTGAATGTTACCAGTTGTTTTTCGGCTTTAGCGACCAAGAGTTCAGGTGCTGGTGACTCGCAGCACTTCATCAAGGCTGGTGATGCCCGAGCGCACTTTGACCAGCCCAGCCTGGCGTAGGGTCATTACACCCTCGGTTGTCGCTTGTTGCTCGATTTCATCCTGGCCGGCATTACGGATAATCAGGCTGGTAACGGCTTCACTGACAGGCATCACCTGGAAAATTCCGGTGCGCCCTTTATAGCCACCAGTGCATTCGTCACAGCCGTTAGGCCCAAACAACTCTAGGCTCTTTTGATCTTCCGACCGTGAGAAACCGGCGCTGACCAGGACCTCTTCTGGGTATTTGGTCGGTTTACGGCAAGTACTACACAGCCGACGGATCAGTCGTTGTGCCATGATCAGGTGAACTGAAGACGCAACGTTGAAAGGCTCGACTCCCATATTCAATAGCCGGACCACTGTGGCTGGTGCATCGTTGGTGTGCAGGGTAGACAGCACCAGGTGCCCGGTTTGCGAGGCTTTCACCGCGATATCAGCGGTTTCCAGATCGCGAATCTCGCCAACCATAATGATATCTGGATCCTGTCGTAAAAAGGAGCGCAGCGCTGTGGCAAAGGTCAGCCCGGCTCTTTCATTGATATTGACCTGATTAATGCCCGGAAGGTTGATTTCGATGGGGTCCTCGACACTGCTGATATTGACCACCGGCGAATTCAGTGTGGACAGGGCTGAGTACAGCGATATTGTCTTGCCACTGCCGGTAGGCCCGGTGACCAGTATCATGCCATAGGGTTTACGGATTGCGGCTTCGTAAAGGCTGAATTGCTCGGGCTCCAGGCCCAGCGCTTCCAGTCCCAGATTGCTACCGCTGCTGTCGAGCACGCGGATGACGACTTTTTCGCCAAACTGGGTGGGCAGCGTACTGACACGAAAATCGATCTGGTGGTCTTTGGACAACCGCAGTTTCATCCGCCCGTCCTGGGGCATCCGCCGTTCAGCGATATCCAGGCGTGACAGTATCTTGATACGCGCTGTGATTCTGGCGCTAAGAGATAGTGGCGGGGTTGCGATTTCGTGGAGTACGCCATCGAGTCGGTAACGAATCCGGAGTTTTTCTTCATACGGCTCGATGTGTATGTCGGATGCTTTCTGGCGGATCGCATCCATGAAAATTTTGTTTACAAATCGCACCACCGGGGTATCGACCTCGGCATCTTTAGCACCCGGGACTTTGGAATCCTCTACAGCTATGCTGTCGAGATTGTCATCCTGATTGAGGTCGGCCAGTTCTGAACTGATGCCGCTGACAATGTCACGGATGACCTTGTTGAGTAGATCAGCATCAACCAGGATGGCCTCTACGCCAAAACCGGTCTGAAAGGTGAAGGCATCGAGCCCAGTGATATCGGCAGGATCAGATACGGCGAGAAAGACCTTTGAGTCGCGTTGAAAAAGTGGAAGTACCTCGTGAGTTTCCAGAAAGCGGGTATCGACTAAATCCAGGGGTCGCTGGCTAAGATCGAACGCCGCCAGATCCATCAGTGGCATGCCTGATTCCTCGGAGGCACAGCACAGTAATCGCCCGCGGTCGATCTCTGGCTGGGTCAGGGCTTCACGCAAAAAAGAGTGGTGATGTTTTTGCGAGGCATCATGAATCTCACGTGAACGCTCACGAGTGACCAATTGCCGCTCCACCACGCGACGTGACAGCCCACTTAAAGTGGCACCCCTGACGGCAATCGAGTACGCGGCTTGGCTGTTTTCCATAACAGGTGTCTGGTGGTGTCGCCCAGCGGAAAAGGGCTCGTAGAGCTAGTCCTTTAGAATAGACCGCTGAGCGATTTTCGCTCTATAATATTAACGAAACTGTAACAGATTATCTCCACTATAGTTCAGCGATAGTTCAGCGATAGGGCCCGATCTTAGATAAAAGCACTGTTAAATGTGACCACTATCACATTCACTACATCCTTTCGCTGAATAGAATGTAAGTTACACTACGGCAAGTGCCAGATGAACAAAGGAAGGGAAATTAAATGAAACAAACGAATGACAGGACTGATAGAAAACAGGGTGGTTTCACTTTAATCGAGTTGATGATCGTGGTAGCGATCATCGGCATCCTGGCGGCGATTGCGATACCGGCCTACACGAATTATACGCAAAAAGCCAGATTCACCGAGGCGGTGTTGGCGGCTTCGACCTTGAAAACTGATGTGGTCACTTACATTCAAACTAATGGTTTAACGGCTCTCACTGCTGCCGACAGTGGTGCAGGCGCGATTCCAGCCGTTGTCGCCGCAACAGCCACCGTAAATGGCAGTTCAGTGACCAATGGCGTGATCACCATTACCTGGGCGGCTGACGGCACGGCACTGGCGGGGTTAACCTAGATCTTTACCCCTGATGGTGCGACATCTCCTATTTCATGGACGGCCTCCGGCACCGGGTGTGATGCAAATTATTGCTAGTGCATTGAATCATTTTTAGAAAATACCCTCTTCGGAGGGTATTTTTTTGACTCCAACTTTGAGTGTCTGGATTCAATAG
>CBFIBN010000043.1:0-4932 GCA_965660775.1 Arenicellales bacterium
CATTTGCCGCAGAGGACGATTTTCTCTGGAAACCCGCGCCGCTGTTGCAGCGGCTGGTGGCGAAGGGTGAGACCTTTGCCAGCCTGAACCCATAAGAGTGAACCCACAAGGATCAAACACATGAAACAAGCTGTCATCGTCTCAACCGCACGCACAGGACTGGCCAAGTCTTATCGCGGCGCCTTCAACGAAACCCACGGCGCCACGATGGCCGGTCATGTGATCGAGCATGCTGTTGCGCGTGCCGGGATCACCCCGGACCTGTTGGAGGATGCCTTTCTCGGCTGTGGCTATCCCGAGGGCTGGACGGGCAGTAACATCGCCCGCCAGGCGGTGATCCGGGCTGGATTGCCTGTCAGCGTGGCGGCAACTACGATAAATCGGTTCTGCTCGTCCGGTCTGCAGGCGGTGGCGATGGCCTCGCACGCGATTGTGCAAGAAGGCGCGCCGGCGGCGATTGCCGGAGGGGTCGAGAGCATCAGTCAGATGCCCCCCAGCCGCCCGCCGCAGGCGCAGGAAAGCTGGATTGTCCAGAACAAGCCGGACATCTATCTGCCGATGATCCAGACCGCCGATATCGTCGCCAAACGCTATGAGGTCAGCCGCGAGGCGCAGGACGAACTGTCGCTACAGAGCCAGAAGCGCACCGCCGCCGCGCAGGCCGCCGGAAAGTTGGACGATGAAATCGTGCCGATTACCGTAACCCAGGCTTTCAAGGATAAGGAAACCGGCGAGGTGACTCGCAAGGAAGTCACCTTTGGCATGGATGATTGCAACCGTCCCAACACAACACTCGAGGCGCTCGCCGGCCTGGCCCCGGTGCAGGGCGATGGGTACTTCGTGACGGCCGGAAACGCCTCACAATTGTCAGATGGCGCGGCGGCTCTGGTGGTGATGGATGCCGATGTGGCTACACGCGAGGGGATCGAACCGCTGGGCGCTTTCAAGGGCTTTGTCGCCGCCGGCTGCGAGCCCGACGAAATGGGCATTGGCCCGGTCTTTGCCGTCCCGCGCCTGCTGGAGCGTCACGGGCTGAAGGTCAACGACATCGATCTATGGGAACTGAACGAAGCCTTTGCCAGCCAGGCCCTTTATTGCCGGGATCATCTGAAGATTGACCCCGATGTCTGCAACGTCAACGGCGGCTCCATCGCGATCGGCCACCCCTTTGGCATGACCGGTGCACGAATGACCGGACACCTTCTGATAGAAGGCAGACGTCGCGGCGCTAAGTTGGGTGTGGTGACGATGTGTATCGGTGGCGGTATGGGCGCTGCGGGCCTGTTCGAGATTTTCTAAGGAGGCCTGAGCGTGGATTTAAGCTATACCCAGGAACAGCAAGAATTCCGCAAGGAAGTACGCGAATTTCTGGCAGAAAATCTGCCGTCTCGTATCAGCGAGAAAGTGCGCCTGGGCAAGCGCCTGGACAAGGGCGATACGCAAGAATGGAGTGCCATGCTGAATGCGCGTGGCTGGCTGGCGGCCAACTGGCCCAAACAATATGGCGGCGTGGAATGGGATGCCGTGCAGCGCCAGATTTTTGAAGAAGAGACTTGCCTGGCTCACGCACCACGTCTGGTACCTTTTGGCCTGACGATGCTGGCGCCGGTTCTATTCGCCTTTGGCAATGAGGAGCAACGCCAGCGCTTTCTGCCGCGCATCCTGAGCGGCGTGGATTGGTGGTGCCAGGGGTATTCCGAGCCGGGGGCGGGGTCGGACCTTGCCGCTCTGAAAACCACCGCGGTGCCAGATGGTGATCACTATGTCGTCAACGGCCAGAAGACCTGGACTACGCTGGGTCAGCACGCAAACTGGATCTTCTGCCTTGTGCGCACCAGTGCTGATGTGAAGAAACAGTCGGGCATTTCCTTTTTGCTGATCGATATGGAAACGCCTGGCGTCACTGTGCGGCCCATCGTACTGATTGATGGCCAGGCCGAGGTGAACGAGGTTTTCTTTGACAATGTGCGTGTGCCGGCCGAAAACCTGGTGGGCGAACAGGATAAGGGCTGGACCTATGCCAAATATCTGCTGACCCACGAGCGCACTAACATTGCCGGCGTGGGATTTTCGGATGCGGCACTGGCCACGCTCAAACATGTCGCCGCGCATACCATGGCCGGGGACAGGCCGCTGGACCGAAACCCGCATTTTGCCGCCCGGATGGCGCAGGTGGAAATCGATCTGATGGCGATGCGCACAACCAACCTGCGGATGGTGAGCGCTGCCGCCAAAGGGCAGGCGCCGGGGGCCGAAAGCTCAATGCTTAAGATCAAGGGCACCATCTTGCGCCAGGAACTGACGTCGCTGTTGCGCCGCGCGGCAGGGCCTGATGCGATGCCCTATCTGCCCGAGTTTCTGGAAGGTGACGATAACACCGACCCATTTGGGCCAGAGCACGCACCTTCCGCTGCGCCGACTTATTTCAACATGCGTAAATTGTCGATCTTCGGCGGCGCGAATGAAATTCAGCGCACGATCATTGCCAAAGCAATCCTCGAACTCTGAAAGGCGGGTAGGCATGGATTTCAACCTGACAGAAGAACGGGCCATGTTACGCGACATGCTGCAGCGGTTTCTTGGCGAGCGCTATGGCCACGAGGCGCGCCGCAAGTTGATCGCCTCCGGCGCGGCCTATGATGCGGATATCCTGACCGAACTGGCCAAGCTGGGCATCCTCGGTGCGATGTTCTGCGAAGATGACGGCGGTTTTGGCGGCACGGGGTTCGACCTGCTGGTCGTCTTTGAAGAGTTGGGACGCGTGGGCGCGATCGAACCTGTAATGGGCTCGTCTGTTCTCGCCGGGGGTTTGCTGGCTGAGCTCGGCGACGCATCACAAAAAGCCCTGATCGGACAAGTGATCGGTGGTGCCACTGTTCTGGCGCTGGCCCATGGTGAGCCGCAATCGCGATATGACCTCAGCCATGTTCACACCACAGCACAGGCTGATGGCGGTCAGATAGTCCTCAATGGCACCAAGACCCATGTGATCAACGGGGCTCAGGCCGAAACATTGGTGGTGTCTGCACGGGAAAACGGTGCAAAGGATGATGAGGCGGGAATTTCCTTGTTCCTTGTGCCACTGGCCTTTGAAGGCGTGACCTGTATCGACCATCGTAATGTTGATGACACCTCGGGCGCGCGGATCGTCTTTGACAATGTGCGCCTTGCCCAAAGCGACCGGCTGGGAAAGGCAGGCAAAGGATTTGCTGCGCTCGAGACGGCAACTGCCCGTGCAACCCTGGCGGTTTGTGCCGAAGCGGTCGGGGCCATGGAGGCGGCCAAGGTGCTCACGGTGCAGTACCTGAAGGAACGCAAGCAGTTTGGCGTGCCGATTGGAAAATTCCAGGCGCTGCAACATCGCATGGTGGATGTTCTGATCGAGATCGAACAGGCGCGATCTGCGGTGGTCAATCTCGCCGGAAACCTTGAGGCCGACCGCAACATTCGCGAGCGCCATGTCAGCGCGACAAAGAACCTGATCGGACGGGTCGGCGCCCTGGTGGCCGAAGAAAGCATCCAGATGCATGGCGGCATCGGCATGACGGATGAATATGCGCTTTCGCACTTTGCCCGACGCCTGACGATGATCGATCATCTTTTTGGAGATGTCGATCATCACCTGGAACGTTTCATCGCGCTCAGCGCGGCCTGATCCATGGGTGAGGCAATACATCGCCCCGAGCCGCTGGCGCTGTCGCGCCTGTTGGGCTTTCGCGTAGAGGTCTATCCCGAGCGCAAGCAGGCACATTGTGTGCTGGACGCCTGCGAAGTGCATGTAAACCGCAGTGGCGTAGTGCATGGCGGTATATCGGCAACGTTGCTGGATACGGCCAGTGGCGTCACTGCAAGCCTGACCGTGGATGACAGCGGGCTCGCCCCGTTCACCACCGTTTCACTGAACATCAACTATATAGCCGCTGCGCGCCCCGGGTTGTTACGCGCCGAGGGTCGCCTTAGTGGCGGCGGACGAGTGTTGACCTTTGTTGAAGGTACGTTGACTGATTCCCAGGGTCGACTGATCGCTACCTCCACCGGCGTGTTCAAACGCTTGCGTCGGCGACAGGGAGAAACATCATGAGCAAGCGCTTTGTACGCTCGCGAAATCGATACCGCATTGTGCCGGCAGTCGCTGCGCAATACCGTTTGCTCGTTACGCAGTGAAACGACCGATCTGGTGCTGTCTTTCGAGCTGGAGAACCCGGATATCGACATTCAGTCGCTGATCAAACATCCTTTGGCGCAGTTGGGCGCAATGCCTGTGCCATGGGTGACATCACACTGGGATCCTGTCGGCCGGGAACGCGTTTGGTTTTGTCGACAAGGCCGAGTCCATGATCGGGATCATGGCGCGTGTCGAAGCCGGCCGCATTTGGCACTTGGCCGTCTGAATGACACTCTCTGACAGCCTGGGGGGGGTAATGGTGCAAACCCGGATACATGATTTTCTCAACGAAGCGGTCACAGCCAAAGGTGCGGAACCGGCTCTGATTGATTTCACAGATCGCACATATAGCTGGGACGACCTGCAAACTGCGGTCGATGACGCCGAAGCTGAGTTGAAAGAGGTTGGGCTACGCCCCGGTGATCGCGTTGTGCTGGTCTTTGAAAACTGCATCTCAGTCGCAGCCTTTATTTTTGCCGCAAGTCGCATGGACGCCATTGTCGTAGTCGTGAATGCGCGACTGACCCGGACGGAGCTGGAAAGGATAATTGCCCATAGTGATCCGAGCATTGTTGTTTTCTGCACAGAGGCTTCCGACGCCGCTCATACGCATGGCGTCCAATTTAGTGCAACCAAGGTGTACGGCGCCTTCGTAGAGGCGGCGATATCCAAACGCGCGAACAGCGCGCCTGAGCCGGTTTTTTCCGCGGCGTCCGAACAGGTTGCCATCCTGCTTTACACCTCGGGGACGACTGCGGAGACAAAGG
>CBFIBN010000043.1:4942-12886 GCA_965660775.1 Arenicellales bacterium
GGCCCATGCCTCGGCCAAGGTGCGCGACATGGCGACTACCGATATGTGTTATCTGGCGTTGCCACTGTCGCATATTTTCGGTCTGGTCACCTTTCTTGCGGTGTGTTCGGCCAAAGCGGCAATGCGTCTGGAGGCTAAATTCTCTGTTGAGCGGCTGTATGACGCTTTACAAAGTAATGTGACCCATCTGCCGGCGGTACCGCAGATGCACGCGCATCTGTTTCACTATGTGCGCGAACAAAACAAACCCGCCTGCAACCGTGGCGTGCTTCGCTATGTCTCCTCCGGCGGCGCGCCGCTGGATCCTGTCTGGAAACGTGAAGCCGAGGCTTTTTATGGCTTGGCCCTGCAAAACGGCTATGGCCTCACCGAATCAGCTGCTGGTGTCTGCGTGACGGTCAACAAGTTGGGCGACCCGGATATCAGCGCCGGCCGGCCGATGCAGGGATGTGTCCTGAAAATCGATATGCAAGCTGTGGGGGCAGAGCCAGACAAGGGAATAGGCGAGATCCTCGTTGGTGGCCCTCAGGTGATGAAGGGGTATTTTCGGGATGCTGAAGAGAGCGCCAAAGTTCTGACAGATGACGGATTTTTCCGCACCGGCGACCTGGGGCGTTGTGACGAAGAAGGAAGGTTGCACATCGTAGGTCGTTCGAAAGAGCTGATCATCCGATCAGGCTTCAACGTCTATCCGGTTGAGGTCGAGGCCGCGCTGACAGATCACCCCGAAGTTATTGTTGCCGGGGTTGTGGGCCGCACAGTAAGCGGGAACGAAGAGGTGCTGGGTTTTGTCAAGATTGCCCCTGACTGCACTTTGACCGAGACAGATCTAAAAGCCTTCGTGTGCGACAAGCTGGCTCCCTACAAGCGTCCGTCGCGAATCATTCTGGCGCCAGATCTGCCAGCAGCGCCTACGGGGAAGATCCTGAAATCCAAATTGATCGACTTTTTCTCCCAAGACCTGAGCAACCCGCAGGAACAGAAGAACTCCTCTGATTAAGTTTACTTTTGGGGCTCACTTACCTGGGTGAGGGAACCAAAGTTTTCATCGTATCCGTGTTCCTGATAGATCTCAGCGGGTGTCATTCCACGTTCTAGTTTTTGTGCAGCCTCCATTCGTGCTGTAGCCAGGCGACATTGAATCTCGCTTGGTGCCAACGCATTTTCGGTTTCTGTAAAGTTTTGTCCAGCACATGTGCTACACCAAGCGCAGCGATCATGAGTCCCGCACTCACGGAAGTCCTTTAGTTTTATGGACCGCCAAGCCTGGAGTGAATTTAGGCTGGCTTCCTTTTCGCCACTTGTGCTTTTCGGATCAGTTTTTTCGTCCCGATTATTCCAGATGTCTGTAAACCGTCTATCGCGTACCGAACCGACTTTTAGTGGGAAAACACAACAAGGCAAGACATCACCGGAAGGAGTGATAGACATCATCGATTTTCCCGCGCCACAGGTTCCTCTTTGTTGGTCTCGAGCCTTGCGACCGTACTGATTTTCGGGTCCACCAACAAAGATTGGCGAGCCAGGGGTTGCGGCCAGGGAGATGAGTTGTCCCATGGATTCTACGTTCAATTCCAGGGGATCCCGATTCCCATCGGTAGCCGCGGTGATAACCGGAGCGATTATCGTTTGTGCGCCCACCTCTTGCCCAACTTTCTCGATATCTTTCCAGCCGTGTATTGTCTGTTTCATCAGAGGCGTCTTAATTGCTGTTTTGATTCCCAACTGCTGAAGCGCCTTCAAGGCCTGTACTGATCGCTCGTAGGAGCCCGGGATCCGAGTAACATTGTCATGTTCTTGAGGATTTGCACTGTAGAGGCTTATCGACACCGACTCCGGCCAAAACGTGGCTAACTTTTGCAACCGTTCTTCGTTCAGGAGAAGTCCATTGGTATAGATACGAACCAGCATCCCGCGAGTTCGGGCCTGTTCCAGCAGAAAGAAAAAATCCTTGTGGACAAACACCTCTCCGCCACTTAATGTCAACTTGAAGACCCCAACTTCAACCAGGTCGTCAAGCAGTTCAATCATCTCGTCTTTAGTCAACTCGTTGGTATTTCGCCGAGAACGATCGCCGGGCTTGTGGGCCGCCCCCGGGTTACAGCAGTGAATACACTGCTCGTTACAACGATAAGTTAGTTCCCAGAAGAACGAGTATAGATAACCATGGTTGATGATCCATCGCCGTACCCGGGAAGTCACCTGTTGATAGGCGCTGACCTTGGCATCATTTTGATTGGGGTCTGGCGGCGCGTTGGCCTGCTCATGCGCCTTTACCCCCGGATCCAATCTTGGAATAATCAACTGTGCTTTGTCCAAATTGGATACAAAAGTATCCAATTCTTCGGCAAGCCCCATTAACTCTGCCTGTTGCTCGAGCTCATCTAACGAGATACCTTCCTCGATCCGCTGCCACAGGAGTGCCGCTTCGGCTTCCATAGTAGTGAATTCATGTGTTCGGGCATTGGAGATGGCACTGAGCGATTCTCCTGATTTATGTTTATAAGTACGGCTTGCAACCCACGCAGCTCGCTGAATCACTCGATTATTTCCTGCTCTTGCCACGCGAATGTTTGTCATCGTTGGAATCCAGAAATTATGATCAGTCTTGGGAAGTACATCACTCAATAATGTTGCCGGTTACACCGGAATCTTGGAAGGTTAGCTAGTCACTAAGGAGGGGAAACGGCCACCGGCATCCTCATCTGTTCAAGATTCAGGTCACTGGCGAATCGTTTGATATCCCTGTCATGCTGGTCCGTCACCCGCGTGCTACGGTTGCTAGCCGAAGCTACACCCCGGTGCTGATTGCGGCATCATATTATTACCATTACCGGACGCAGCCTCGTTTATCGGCATCTGCTGGACAGTAGTAAAACTCAATCTATTACCAGTCATTTTTAACAATGGCATCCATGATTGCGTGCTTATAGCTCGTTTAATACTATCGCTTGATATCGAGCCACGGCCCCCGGCTACCCCATCCAGTTCCTCATCGCTTAATTCAGCCGATTCCTGGAAGTCCTCGAGGCTAAACTCATAGCCATTTTCTGCGCCCAAAGCTATCAGAGTGTCAGTATCGGTCTCCTCGCCTAACTGCGATTGTAACTGCGTGTTCTCTGCAATCTTATTGATAAACTGCTCAAGATTTTCCTTACTCATGATGTCACTCCCTCATTTTTCTAACGAAAGGCCCATACTATACCTGTGATCGTATGACTAACCCAAAGTACTCCTATGTGAGGCACACTCTAGCCGAATTATGACAATGAAGTTAAGCTCTAATAGCCTTTCAATGTGACCACCGTCACATTAATTAACAGATGATTTCAGTAACAGTAAATACACTGTCTATGATAAATGTTGGGAAGATTAATCTATAAGATAGTGTTCCTACAGTCCCAGGCGGTCGGACGTTTCCAGTGATCCCGACTTTGGGTGGCCCAACCTGGGTTTGGAGCACAGATTAGGAGATGGAAAACCTACAATTCAGCCCTTTGGATCAAAAGGGGCTGAGCCAGCAACCCAGGTTTTGGCTTCCCTCAGTTCTAAGGGAGCAAGAATTTAACCTGGAATATGATTTTGGATGGGTCGCTCGACTAGATTCAAAAACCGTTGGTTTTTGCTGGGGTGCCGAATACCGATACCGAGGCGAGAAAAGATCTTTTCTAAAATGGGTGCATGTACAGGATCCCTATAGATGCAATCAGGTTGCGACAGAACTGATCCGCCGAACAGAACAAGATGCGCTCGACCGAGGCCATATCCAGATTTCGGCGTCAATTGAGCAAAACCATCATAAACCCGCTACTTTTCGGATTCTCCAGAGAAATGGCTGGGAACAGCCCTATCTTTTTTCTTACTGTTACCGTATGACGATAACTGGTTTCTTTGAAAATGCACCTTGGGCGCATCCGGTCCGGGAATATCCTTACCAAAAATATCTTTTCCCATGGACCGAACTCAGCGCTAAAGAACGGAAATCGCTTGAGGATGAAGAAGGCCCGGACAGCTGGAAAGAGGACTCCAGCCAGGTCAGCCCTCTAACCTTTGGCCTGAATTTTGAACCCCACACCAGTCTTGGTATGCGCATTGACAACCAAGTTGTCGCCTGGAACATTAACCAGATGTATGGGGTCGATGCCCTGTTGTATGGGTCCTTTTTCGTTCGAAAACAGTACCGCCGCTCGGGCCTGGCTATCCCTTTGTTGCTGGAATCATTCAGACGGCAACGAGCACTTGGTATTCCCGATTGCATCTGGTTTACTCATGAGACAAACAAAGGCGCAATACTGCTTTATGACAAGATGTTTTCCTCTTGCCTACTTTCACGAACCCCAGTTTACCAAGCGGGCAAGCAACTCCTTCAGAAGTCGATTTAAGGGGTGTGAGAGCGGACGGGAAACCGATCGATAAATACCTAGTCCTGACCGCCTGTCTTTTTTCTTGATTCTGCGCCACCTGGGGGTACCGCAACTGTTCCTGCCACTGCGGGCACTGCCGGTTGGACAAAGTCGCTGGCGCACAGCCAAAACCGGCTTAGCTACCACCTTGCCCCTGATATTACCTGAGTATGTTGCATGCCAGGCAGGGTGTCCTGCGGCGACTGCACTGTATTGAACTACGCCAAAAACTTTTATTTAAGATAGTTGTAGCATGATTTGGCTCCTTTAAAAAAAAGAGACAGTGAACTGGCTATTAGAGATAACAGTCGCGATGTGAAACAGGCAACGCCATGGTTTAGTCCTGCTGATGGCGCAAGGCGTCGCATCTGTTAAGAGCAGATTGGGATTCCTGATCAGGCCATCATTGCAGTACAGATCATCTTAGCAGCCCTTGAAATTGGGCGGTCGGCGCTGCGCCATCGCTTGTACGCCTTCCTGGAAATCCGCGCTCGCCCGCAATCGACTTTGTTCTGCCAGTTCATGTTCTGTTGCGGCGACTACCGCTTGCGCCAGACCCTCGCGCAAGGTGCGGCGGATAGAGTGCACTGCCAATGGAGCGGACATGGCAATCTGGCTCGCCAATGCGAACGCACTTTGGCGAACCTCAGAGTGTGGTACCAGTTCATCGGCAAGCCCAATGGCATGCGCCTCGGTTCCGGAAATCCGTCGCCCGGTGAGTAGCAGCAAACTGGCATGGCTCGTGCCCACCAGGCGCGGCAGCGTCACGCTAAGACCAAAACCCTGGTGAAAACCCAGACGGGCAAAATTAGCCGCAAAACGGGCTTCTGCACAGGTCACGCGATGGTCTGCCGAACAGGCTAGCCCCAGTCCGCCACCGACAGCTGCACCCTGGATCGCGGCGATGACAGGTTTTTCGGCCTGAAAAATACGCGCGGCTTCCCGATAAATATTGCCCGCCTGCGCATCCAGTTGTTCTTGTCCCCACGAGCCTCGAACCGAGAAATCGGCACCGGCACAGAAATGCTTGCCTTCCGAGCAAAGCACGATGGCCCGGCAATGGCTGTCTTGATCAAGCTTTGCGTATAGGTCTGCAATCTGACGAATTAAATCGAGATCAAAAAAATTATTCGGTGGTCGATGGATTTCAACCGTCGCCACGTAGTCGGTGATTGTGACGCTGAGTTCTTCACGCATCGCTTTAGACATTGTCAGTTCTCCAGAATTTATTGCTACAAAGGTGTCAGGAGTAGATCAGTTGCTGTCGGGCGGTGCATCGGCGCTGCGAGTGGTAATCAGCGCATCGGCTACAGTGATGCCCTTGCCCGGGGCATGGACTATTACAGGATTAAGATCCAGCGTGGCCAGCACTGCTTCGTTGGCGAGACTGAATTGGCTCACAGTTACCAGCAAATTCACCAGTGCATCCATGTCGCCGCCGCTTTGTCCCCGCACGCCTTTGAGGAGGGGCAGGCAGCGCAACTCACTGACCAAGGCCTTAGCCTGGCGGTGACTCACAGGCAGTGGGGTGGTCACAATGTCGTTCAGCACCTCGACTAGTACGCCACCACTGCCTACAGACAATAGCAGTCCAAAGTCATGATCGTGATGCACTCCGACAATAAGCTCAATACCGAAGTCGGCCATTCGCTCCACGCGAACCCCATCAATCCGGGCATCGGAAAACTGGTCATGAGCCGATTGAACCATCGTGGTATAGGCTGACGAGATAAGTGCTGGCTCCACCAGATTGAGCGCAACCCCTTTGGACTCTGTTTTGTGTGGAATGTCGCGTGATTGCAGTTTCAGTGCCACCGGCGGACCAAGTTCTGCTGCCGCTGTTACCGCGCCTGCGGCCGAAGTTGCGAGCATCCCCAAAGGGCAGCCGATCCCTGCCCGAGCGAGGACTTCCTTCGCCTGGTGCTCGGTATACATTGCCGTTTCTGAATCGAGAACTGCATGTTGCGAATCTACCTTCGTGATCACGCTCTCGTGCGGATCAAATTTATCCAGGAACACCGCATAGTCCGCCATGGCTTTAATTGCCTGGGCTGCGTTGGACATGTTCTCTAGACAGGGAAAACCGGCCTGAGCCAGCAGTTCGACAGCACGCGGATGAGCCCGGGTGTAAGCACAAAAGATAATTGGTTTTTCAAGGCTTTTGCCGAGCTGGGCCAAGGCATCGAAATCAGATTCTATATAGGTGGGATGGGCGAGAGAGCCCACCACCAGTATGGCATCAATGCTTGGCGACCCCGCCATGATTTCAAGCACCGGTGCGTAACCGAGTTTAAAGATAACCTGTGCCGTCACGTCAACCGGGTTTCGCGAAGCACCGTACGCCGGCAGTATGGCATCGATTTTCGCGCGGGTTACGCAGTCGAGCTCCGGCACATGAAGCCCGTGCCCGTCGCACTGATCTGCAAGCCAGGCACCGGCACCACCCGAAGGTGTGAGTATGCCCACACGTGTGCCGCGTGGCAGGTGCTCATGGAAATACGCGAACCCCGCAGCCACATCTATCATATGGTCACTGTCGTTGCCGTTAATGATGCCATAGCGTGAAAACACCGCCCTGTAGGCCGAGTGTGATCCGGCCAACGAAGCTGTGTGTGAAACCGTCGCCGCCGCAGCTGCCTCGGAATGTCCCACCTTGGCAATGATCAGCGGTTTTCTTAAATGAGCTGCTCGCGAAGCGATGGGGGCGAGCCGGCGTGGTTGGACAAAGCCCTCAATAAACATCAGCACCACTTTGGTCGCATCATCATTAATCAGGTATGAAAGGACATCAAGTGCATCAAGGCCCGCTTCGTTGCCCGTTGTCACAACGAAACTGAAAACCAGCCCTTTGGGGCGACCGCGGTTAAAAAATGAAAAACCGACCCCGCCGCTCTGTGAGATCACCGCTATACCAGCACTGCGAGTGCCCTTGGTATGCAGGCCGCCCTCTACCTGAACGACTGTCGGACTGAAACTCGCGGCCAGCGGCATGTGCCCATTGAGGAAGCCTTCCGCATTCGGGCCGATAATGGCCATACCAGAGCGTGCTGCAATATCGCTGATGGCCTGTTGCCGGGCACGGCCAGTGTTACTGTTCTCCTCTGCAAAGCCTGAGCTAATGATCACCGCGGCGTGGATTCCTTTAGATACGCAGGCTTGTAAAGCGTCAATCACATGCTTCGCTGGGATGGTAATGATGGCGAGGTCGACAGCTTGTGGCAGATCGCTGACGCTTGGGTAACAGGCGAGATCACGGATTTTGCTGTGGCTACGGCTGACGGCGTAGATTGGGCCGGGAAAAGTGTGTTCCAGAATCGCATCAACCATTCGCCCACGAATAATTTTCGCATCGGAGGAAGCGCCGATCAGGGCGATCGACTTTGGCCAGAACAGTGCCTCCAGGGTGTCTATTGCCGTGCGCTTCAACGCAGTCCAAGACCGCGGGCAATGATACCGCGAAGAATTTCGCGGGTGCCGCCCTGAATAGTCAACTTGGGGGCAAACAACGTTGCCTGGTGGATCAACGCCTCCAAGTGCTCGC
>CBFIBN010000044.1:0-12874 GCA_965660775.1 Arenicellales bacterium
CCGGGGAGATGGTCGAGGTTAAGGTCAGCAGTTATATAGACGGTGACTACACAGCTCGTCTGGTACGTACGATTTGCGCCGACCCAAATCCTGAAGGGACCGGACTGGTTGAGGAAGCGGTCGATTGTAATTTTGCGCGCGCCTATCCGGCACGTGTACAGCCCTTTGTACCCGGATCCTGTCTGAAAGTGCCTTTGGCAGCAGACAGCCAGTTGCCCGACTCGTTTACAGTGACCGCAATGATCTGGCCAACGAGGCCTGGACAAGGGGCTCAGACAGTGGTTTCAGTGGGGACAGCAGAATCTGGGTGTGCATTTTTCTTAGGCCTGGACGATGCTGGTAAACCCAGGGCTGCTATCAGGATGGCTGATCACCACTGGATCGAATGTGTGCTGGACAATCCGATCGGTGATCGTTACTGGGTCCGGCTCTCGGCCAGCGTCAGCCATTCAGAAGGTTTGCTGGCTCTGCGTTGTAGCGGTGATCAGTTCACTGAAGCTTCGCACGCAGAATACAGCGGGTCGAGCGCGCTGAAGTTGGAAATGATGGACTGCCTGATGGTTGCGGCGGCTGAAAAGACCGAGCGGCAGATGCACTTTAACGGCAAGATAGACAGTCCGACGATTTATATGGGACAGCTGAATCTGGATATGCTGGAAGCGCAGACCAGCGGTGCTCCGGTGTTTGCTTGCTGGGATTTTTCACGCGACATATCCAGCTGTCATGTGGTCGATACAGGCCCCCACCAGTTGAGCGGCGAGCTGGTGAATTTTCCCGCTCGTGCAATGACAGGAGCCAACTGGGATGGTACTGAGATGTGTTGGCGACATTTGCCGAACCAGTACGGCGCGATCCATTTTCATGAAGATGACATTTACGACTTCGAGTGGGAAACAGATTTTGCGTTTGCGGTACCTGACGATCTTCAATCCGGGGTCTATGGTATTCGACTCGAACAGGGAGAACAGCATGACACGATCCCACTGTTTGTCTGCCCACCGCGCGAGAAACGGACTGCCCGATTATGTGTCTTGGTGTCGACCTTTACCTACACGGTCTATGGTAACCATGCCCGACCTGACTACGAGCCTTCTTGGCTCGACAAAAATGAGGCCTGGAATGCCTACCCCTGGAATCCCGCCGAGTATCCACACTATGGGTGCTCTACCTATAATTTTCACCTGGATCGCAGTGGTATCTGTCATGCCAGCCATCGCCGTCCATTGTTCAATCTGAGACCTGGTTATCTCACATTCGGTGCGAACGCGTGTTCAGGATTGCGCCATTTTCAGGCCGACAGCCACCTGACAGCCTGGCTGGAAAATCAGGGTTATGCCTACGATATTATTACCGACAAGGAGTTACATGATGAAGGTGTGGCTGCACTGAGTGGATATGCTGCGGTGACCACAGGATCTCATCCCGAGTACCACACTGCCCAGACACTCGATGCGTTACAGCAGTACCGCGACCAGGGCGGTCACCTCGCCTATCTGGGCGGGAATGGGTTTTATTGGCGTGTTGCGATCCACCCCGAGAACAGCTCGCTCATCGAAATCCGCAGAGCCGAAGGTGGCATACGGGCTTGGGCAGCGGAACCCGGCGAGTACTACAACGCTTTTGATGGCCAATATGGTGGCTTGTGGCGGCGCAACGGACGACCGCCACAAGCCCTGGCGGGTGTAGGATTCTCATCTCAGGGTCGGTTTTTCGGTTCCTACTACCGCCGCACTCCCGAAAGCTACGATCAACGTTTCAGTTGGATGTTCGAAGGCATAACCGATGAACTGATGGGTGATTTCGGCTTCAGCGGTGGTGGTGCAGCTGGATTCGAACTCGACCGCTATGACCGCTACCTGGGCTCACCAGAAAACGCTGTGGTGATTGCTTCGTCCGAGAATCACAATGATACTTTCGTTCTGGTTCCTGAAGAGCAACTCACTCATATCACCAACTGGCCGGGAGTGCCCAACGACGAACTGATTCGTGCTGACATGCTGTACTTTGATACACCTTCAGGTGGCGCGGTGTTCTCAACTGGTTCGATCACTTTCTGCGGTAGCCTGCCTTACAACGATTTCGACAACAATATTTCAAGGCTGATGAGAAACATTTTTGACAAGTTTTTAGACAGTTAGCACGATCGGTCATAAAACCAGCAAGATCAGTTCAGGCCGCGTGTTGCCCGTTTTTCGAATAGCGTTTGTGACAACGATGGCCCCGCTCAAGGTGTCGCATCTGCCAAAAGCAAATGGCTATTCCTGATTGGGGGGCAGGTTATCGGGTGGCGCGCAGCAGATACTGGTATTGTGCGGACCATGATGAAGGAACCGAAACCGCTGAGACAACCCTGAACGGAAAACCCTGTTTGGAACTTTAAGTCATCATGCCCGCAACACTCGCAGAAAAGATTATTGCCCGTGCCGCGGGCCGGCATAAAGTTGCTCCAGGAGAGATCGTCATCTGTTCGGTCGATCTTGCCATGGTGCATGATGGCGGATTGGTTCCGCACCTGCAAAAGAAACTGGCGCACTCGGCAAATAAAGAGCATTGAATAATGACCAAACACCTAAATCTTGAAAACCAGATATCCGGCGACGGCATTGTTATGGCACCGGGTATATTCGATGCCCTGGGGGCGGTGCTGGTAGAGCAGGCTGGGTTTCATTCTGCCTATCTTTCCGGGGCCTCCATCGCCTATACCCGCTTTGGACAGCCAGACATCGGCCTGGTCAGCATGAGCGAAGTCGCAGATGCTTTATCGACGATTACCGAACGCTCCAGCCTTCCTATCATCGTCGATGCCGACACCGGATTTGGTAACGCCCTTAACGTCATGCGCACGGTACGCCTGTTCGAAAACATTGGCGCGGCGGCCATTCAGTTAGAAGATCAAACTATGCCGAAGCGATGTGGACACCTGGCTGGCAAGACATTGGTGCCTACCGGGGAAATGGTGGGCAAGATAAAGGCCGCACTGGACGCGCGGCGTAGCACCGCAACGCTGATCATCGCACGTACCGATAGTATTGCCACTGAAGGCTTTGCCTCTGCGACCGAGCGTGCCGAGCACTACCTGGAAGCCGGTGCTGATGTGCTTTTTATCGAGGCTCCGCAAACACAAGATCAGATGCATGCCATCTCCAAGCAGTTCAGCGGCCGTATTCCTTTGTTGGCAAATATGGTTGAGGGCGGCAAAACGCCTCAGAAGACCGCTTCAGAGCTTGAAGCTTTAGGTTTTTCATTGGTTATATTTCCCGGCGGTATGGTACGCGTGATGGCCTACACTGCGCAGGCCTATCTGGCCAGTCTGAGCGAACATGGCTCGACACTGCCATTTCGGGACCAGATGCTGGATTTCGACCACCTCAACGAACTGCTCAACACTGACGACATGCTGGCGCTGGGCGCTGGTTACGATTCCAGAGCTTTCGAGGAAACAAATGATTGATCCGGTAACACTCGCAGTCCTCAAGGGGCGGCTCGAACAGATCGCCGACGAGATGGACGCGACGCTGTTCCGCAGCGCCTTCAATCCGATTATTGCCGAGGCCCATGATGCTTCGCACGGCTTATATCACGCCGAGACCGGAAAAACTCTGATACAGGGTAAGTCTGGTCTACCGATTTTCGTCGGTGCCATGTCGTTCGCGGTCAAGGCAGTGATCGACAAGGCTGCAGATGATGGCGATCTCGCTGACGGGGACGTCTATATTTTTAACGATCCCTACGATGGCGGTACGCACCTTTCTGATTTCAAATTGGTGCGGCCAGTCTTCCGTGACCACAAGGTGTTTTGTTACCTGGCTTCGGTTGGTCACTGGCACGACGTCGGCGGCAATGTACCAGGCAACTACAACCCGGTTGCTACTGAATGCTTCCAGGAAGGCATGCTGATCCCACCGGTGAAACTGTTTTCCAAAGGTGATTTGCACCAGGACATCATCGATATCCTGAAGGCTAATTCACGCCTGCCTGGCAGTCTGTATGGTGATCTCAACGGGCAGATCAATGCTCTGGATCTCGGCACCCGACGTCTCGTAACCCTGCTCGATGAATATGGAGATGCCACAGTCGATAGTGCGCTCGGCGAACTTCAGACCCGTGCCGCCCAACTGATGGCCGCCAACATTGCCGATCTGCCAGATGGCACTTATACGGCGGAAGACTTTCTTGATAACGACGGCATTGTTGATAAACCCCTGAAAATCGCCCTGGATCTGACGGTCAAAGGCGATCGGATGATTCTCGACTTCTCTCGCACCGCCGCAGCCTGTGCCGGGCCGGTGAATATTGCATTATCGACGGCAGTGGCTTCTATCTATGTGGCTATCAAGCACCTGTTCACCGATGTGCCGGCCAATGCCGGAGTTCTGGAGCCGATCGAAATTATCATTCCCGAAGAATCGTTGCTGAGCGTTAGGGCGCCAAAACCGGTTGGCGGTTACACGGAAACTATCTTACGGGTGATTGATGTCGTGTTCTGCGCTATCGCTAACGTGGCGCCGGAACGAGTCAACGGCTGCGCCTATGGCACTATTAATGCGCTGTCCCTGGCTGGGCACCGCAAGGACGGCAGCCGTTGGGTCATGTTCAGTTTTTTTGGGGGAGGTCACGGCGGCCACCCCCAAGGCGATGGCCTGAACCATGGGAACGCGCCAATTTCGACGGCGACCATTCCGCCGGTGGAAATACTCGAAGCCGCCTATCCCATAATGTTTACCCAATGGGCCTTGCGCCCCGACAGTGGCGGCCCTGGGCGCCACCGGGGCGGACTTGGAGCGATATATCAGATCGAACTACTGGAAGACCATGCCGATGTATTTCTGTTCGGTGAACGTGGAAAGTTTGCACCGCCTGGTGTCGCCCAGGGCCAAGCCGGGGCGTTGAACGTCTTTACCTACGAGCAGGTTGACGGCATGCACACGCCGCCGCTGGTCTCAAAGATGGTCGGCATCAAGATCATAAAAGGTCAGCGACTGCATCTAGAAACACCGGGGGGTGGCGGTTATGGTGCGGCCATGGAGCGCGATCCAAAAGCCGTTGTTCGTGACGTGGCGCACGGGTACGTCAGTGTCAGTGGCGCTGCACAGGACTACGCGGTCGCTATTACCGCCGATGGTGTTCAAGATATGGAAAAGACCAGCGAATTGAGAAAAGCCGCCGGACAATGAACGATCAATCCCCCCGCTACGTCGTCGGTGTCGATATCGGCGGTACGTTTACCGATGTGTTTTTTCTCGACCAGGAAGCTGGCCGCGCTGAAGTAGCTAAAGTGTCATCGACGATGGAAGATCAGTCCAAGGGCTGTATCCAAGGAATCCGTGAAATAGTCACAGACCTGGCTGAAGTCGCCACCGTAGTTCATGGCACCACAGTCGGTACCAACGCGTTACTAGAACGCAAGGGTGCGCGCACGGGCATTATCACCACCAGTGGTTTTCGCGACGTTCTGGAAATGCGCCGTCGTGATCGACCCCAAACCTGGGGATTATGGGGGCAGTTCGATCCAGTGGTATCGCGTGACATGCGCGTTGAAGTCAACGAGCGGACGCTGGCGAATGGCACGATACATACTGCGATTGACCCAAAAGAAGTCATACAGGCGGCAAAAGATCTGTTAGACCGTGGTGCGGAGTCGGTCTGTATCGTCTTCATTAATTCCTACGCCAATACTGAAAACGAACGGGTGGCACTGCAAGCAGTTCGCTCAGTCTGGCCCAACAACTACGCCGAAGCGTCATCGAATATCCTGCCGGAGATCCGGGAATTCGAACGGACCTCCACGACAGCGCTAAATGCCTATTTACAGCCACTCATCAGCAGCTACCTGGCAAAACTTGAAAATGCGCTTAAGGTCAACGGGTTTGAGGGCCAGGTGCTGATCGTACAGTCCAACGGTGGTGTCATGACGATGGATACCGCCCAGCGTTTTCCTGTGCGTACGACACTTTCCGGTCCAGCGGCGGGCGTCATTGCCAGCACCTATATTGCCGGCGAGGCTGGATTTCACAACATTGTCACTTGTGACATGGGCGGCACCAGTTTCGATGTCTCGCTGGTTGTCGAGGGTGAAAGCACATTGGCCGCGCAAACCAATATCGATTTCGGCATGACTGTACGCACACCGATGATCGAGATGACTACTATTGGCGCGGGCGGTGGTTCCATTGCCTGGGTCGACCGTGGCGGCCTGCTGCAGGTCGGACCCCAATCGGCAGGGTCCAACCCGGGTCCGGTGTGTTACCGCCAGGGTAATGACTGCCCGACGGTAACCGATGCCAATGTGGTTCTGGGTCGAATTAATGCCAGCAAACCGATGGGCGACAAGCTCGATTGTCTGGACGTAGACGCGGCCAAGGCGGCCATCGAGATGCGCATCGGGTCGCCGCTGGGGCTTGACCTCATGGCGGCAGCGGACGCCATCATTCGGGTTGCCAATACCCGGATGGCGGGAGCCATCCGTCTGGTTTCCATCGAGCGCGGCTTCGACCCCAAGAACTTCGCAGCCATGCCCTCGGGTGGCGGCGGCGCATTGCATGCTGGCGCCCTGATCAAAGAAGTAGGCCTGAAAAGTGCTCTGATCCCGCGTTTCCCCGGTATCAACAGTGCGCTTGGCTGCACTATTGCCGATATGCGCCACGATTTCGTGCAGACAGTCAACGGCTTGCTCGACGGGCTCGATATTTCGGAACTGGATAAGCGTATAAGCGACCTAGCCAAAAAAGGCCTCGACCTTCTCGATAGAGCCGGGGTGGCCTTTAAGGGCATTGGATATCAGTTTGTATTCGACATGAGTTATCTGGGACAGACCCATACGGTAGACGTGCCGTTGCTACTGGAATTTGACGGCAAAAGCACGGATATTTCGGTCATCGGAATTCGCGACGCCTTCAAGGCCCGCTATCGCCAGGTCTATGGCCGCCCGCTTGAGGGCATCCCGATTCGCGTGCTCAACCTGCGAGTCTCGGCACTCGGGCACCGACCCAAGCTTGACCTAACCTTGCTGGCGCCAGCTGACGGGGTGTCGCTTGAGCAAGTGCACGTCGATACACGCCCGGTGTGGTTTAACGATACCTGGCATGAGACACCCATTTATGATCGTTTACCGATTTCGGTCGGTGTAACGGTGCCGGGTCCGGCGATTCTTGAGCAGCCGGATACCACTATTTTCATCGAGCCTGATCTCAAGGGCGATGTTGACCGCTTCGGCAATCTGCTAATAACCCGCAAGAATGAGGACTGAAATTGTGTTAACCGTCGATGCCAAACGCACTGCTTTGATATTAGTAGATATGCAGAACGACTTCCTGCATCCTAAGGGCGCCTATGGGCGCGCAGGGCAGTCCTGTGATGCCATCGCTGCCTTGCCGCCACGTCTGAGGCAGGTAGCCGATGCTGTGCGCGCTGCCGGGGGATTGATCGTTTCGACTCATTTCACGTTGGTTCCCGGCAAGGATGGTAATCCTCTCATCTCGTCGCACCTTAAGACATTGCGACCATTCCTGGGTAAGGGCGATTTCGCCCCCGGCAGTTTTGGTCAGGCGCTGATAAATGACTTGCAACCAGCGGATCTGAGCGTGGAAAAAGTGGCGTTCTCTGCCTTTTTTCAAAGCCGGTTGGAGTGGGTGCTGAACAAGGCTGGACTGGACACCTTGATTTTCGGTGGCATCGTCACCAACGGCGGAGTGGCCTCCACTGTGCGTGATGCCCATGTGCGGGATTTTTGCAACATTGTTCTTGCCGACGGCTGTGCGGCGTTCAGCGACGAGGCCCATGAAGCCACCATTAGATCCTTGGCGACGATCGCTGATGTTGCCAATTGCGAGCAGATGATTAACACCCTGCAGGGCTGATGTTACGACGGGCCGGAGCAGCAGCGCGCTCGACAAAGTCAAGATCACCCAATCGGCCAAAAGCCTGTACGAACAGCTTAAAGCCCATTCTTCGCCACGGCACGCCTTCCTTTTTGGGCCTCGTTCAACAGCCTGGCGACGATACGGGAGAATGCACCTGACTGGTGGCGATGGTGGAGGTGTAGCCGGTGTAACTTGAAGTCATTGATCCGGTCCTGTTATGCCAGCAACCGTCTGGGAGGGCACGCATCTTCGGCTAAAGTTGTATGTCACCATTTAGAGTGGAACGTGAAGATTGTTCCCCAGGCATTCAAGAAACCCTCTCTCATTTATGTTGTGTGGGTCCACGACTCAATCCGCCGGGGCGGCCAGAAGTTCCATGTGGTTGAGTAGGCGGACGAATCGGGCCAGCATATCGTGTTGGTAGGCTGTTACATCTATTTCGCGAAAATCGTAAAAGCCCTGACCCTCACGCATTCCCCTGCGGCCGTCTTCCATCATCTTGGCGATTACAGGTGGTGGCTCGAAGCGGCTGTCGGGGAGCGCATCCTTGAGGTAGTTTGAAGCGTAATAGAGGATATCGACACCGCCCCAGTCGATGAACTCAATCAGGCCCATGGTGGCGTAGCGCACGCCGAAGCCAACGCGCACTGCCTCGTCGATCTCGGCCGGACTCGCCACGCCTTCTTCGACCATGCGTGCCGCCTCGTTCATGGCGGCGGCCTGGATTCGCGGGACGATGTAGCCGGGCCGGGCGGCGCAGCGTACTGGACGCTTGCCGACATGTTTGAGCAAGGCCATCAGTGAAGCCGTGCTCTCCGGGGCAGTTGCCGGGTCAGGACTCACTTCCACCAGCGGAATGAGGTAGGCGGGATTGAGCCAATGGGCGTTGAGGAAGCGCGCTGGATTGTGCACGAAATCGGCTAATTGGGTAACCAGCATGGTTGAGGTAGTCGATGCGATTACAGCCTGTTCATTGGCTTTGGAGATACGCTTCAGGGCTGGTTCCTTGATCTTCAGGACTTCAGGCACCCCCTCGAAGATGAAATCAGCTTGGGACAACGCCTGGTCGGCTTCGGTCTCGGCTTGGAAGTGGATGCGGGCCATGATGGGCAGGATCTTGTCTTCGGGGAGCACATCGAGCGAGGCCAGAAAGCGAAGATTCTTTTCGATCTCGGCCAGTGCGTTACTGGCAAAGGGGGCGGTCTCAGTATCTGGGCGTGGTTTCAGGTCGATCAGCGAAACCTCGTAGCCTGCATAGGCAAACACCTGGGCAATCCCCTGTCCCATCCGCCCGGCGCCGGCCGCCGCGATCTGGGGCAGGGCGCTCAACCGGGCCCCCTTTGCAACAAGTCGTGCATCTCGTCCCGGCTCAAATATGCGAGCCCCAAGTTTTCCAATGTCCGTCCCGTAGCGCGAAGATCCTTGCCGACCACGGCTGAGCCCAGCGCTAGGAGGCCGCGCGCCACTGGTGTTTCGGTACCGGCCCATTCGCCGACAGAGACCAGGAACGCCAGGCCCAGCGCTACATCCTCTAGCATGTAGCGATGAGTCGTGAGTCCGATATCCTCGCGCCAATCGCCGCTGTCAGTGAGTTTCTCGTGGGATGTATTGCCGTACATCCACTCATCGCGGGTGTCGTCATAGTGATCTGCGAGCGGGAAGTGGGGTGGGCGGTAGCCCAGGGCCTCGCGAATGGATACGCGCTCTGCGTCCAGCGCATCGGTGACCCGGCGAACAGATGGCTGGGTGCCCTCGTTATGAATATCCCAGGCCTTGAAATGTTCCAGTGGGCCTGCGTTCATGAGAATCAGCGGCGGATGGATAATGGGTCCGGCGTTCATCAGTGCAGCAGACAGCACGTCCTCAATGGGCTCCACCGATGGATAGGCTGCGCCGATGACATCAAGCGCACGGCTGCGATCCGAAGTCGGTAACACGCCCGTGGGAAGCCGCGTCGCTCGGACCCGGATCGCGATGTGATCAGTTGCTTGCTTGCGAGCCAGATAGGGCAAAGTGCCGGTCTCCGCAAAGATGACCCTGGCACCGGTGCCCGCCCGCTTGACGGCGTTCGCAAGAATGTAACTTCCGAAAGTACCCGGGGGTGAGAAGACCACCTGGTCATCGGTGAGTAGCGGCGCCAAGTCGCGGCCCAGCACCACCTGCGCCGTTGCCGGGAGTGGGATAAGGACCAGTTCGGCGCCCGTTACCGCTTGTGCCAGATCGGTGGTGGCAAGTGCCAGGTTTACGTCCCGCGTGCCTTGGATATCGGTGAGCGTCAGGGCGGAGCGCTTCAGGGTCGCTGCGAACGCATCTCGGTTCCGCCGCCACAGTCGGACCCGATGACCCCGCTCACTCAAATCGGCTGCCGCCGCGTGACATCCGTGTCCGCCACCTATCACTGCGATTTCCATATTCGGCTCCTGTTCGTAGGCTCCTCAGACTAAATAACGACCCCAAATCCAAACTGAGTCAGCCGGGGCAGGCAAAAGTCTATACAAAATAGGAGTTGCAAAGAAGGTCAGTAGCCCGAATCCGCAATAACCAGCATCAAGGGCATTATCCCTTGGTTAGTGCATTTAGTACTGGATTGGGTTGGATGGGTGTGAACCAAAGTACACGCTAAGAGACAGCCCTGGATAATGCCAGCCAACGTCCAAAAAAAGAAAACCGGTCCGATAGGCCCGGTTCACGGTTTTCAAGCACCCAAGCCACAACAGCATGTTGAATTAGCCGCCACCGGCGCTCATTTGCGGACTGTTCTATAGTGACTGTCTGTCGCCCGAGCGGCGCGGTGGATAAACCGAATTTGTTAGACTTATTTGATGCTCACCTGCAACGTTGACACCAATGGCTGAACGTTCGTTCAAACATGAAGTACAGAAACTGCGACTTGGCGCCGGGGCAGAATTCCATGGCGAGGGGATTCTGGCGGTTACCAAGGCGTTGTTGCAGTGTGGCGTTGGTTATGTCGGTGGCTACCAGGGGGCTCCGATCTCTCACTTGATGGATGTGCTCGCCGATGCCCAGGACCTGCTGGCTGAACTCGACGTGCACTACGCGGCCAACGCCTCAGAGTCTGCCGCCGCTGCGATGTTGGCAGCCTCGGTGCACTACCCGATCCGCGGCGCTGTAACCTTCAAGGCGCCAGTCGGCATCAACGTGGCCTCCGATGCACTCGCGAACCTGTCCTCTGGCGGGGTTACCGGTGGTGCGCTGATTCTGATCGGCGAGGACTATGGTGAGGGTTCGTCCATCATGCAAGAGCGCAGCCATGCCTATGCCACCAAGTCGCAGATCTGGCTGTTGGATCCGCGACCCAACCTGCCGTCTATCGTTAAGGCGGTCGAAGACGCCTTCGAACTCTCGGAAGTTTCTAATACGCCGGTGATGCTGGAATTGCGCATCCGGGCCTGCCATGTCTACGGTTCATTTACGGCCAGCGATAACCGTCGACCACCCCTGACTGTCACCGCCGCGCTGGATGAGCCGCGTCGCAACACCGATCGTATCGTTCTACCGCCGGCATCCTACGCTCACGAGCAGGAAAAGATCAGCCAGCGCTGGCCAGCTGCCGTGGACTTTATCCGCAGCCAGGGCTTGAATGAGATCTTCGGTCCGTCCAGCGGATCGGTAGGGATCGTTATGCAGGGCGGTATGTACAACGGCGTGATTCGTGCGCTGCAGCGCTTGGGACTTGCCGATATCTATGGCGATACGCGAATTCCGCTGTACGTCCTCAACGTCACCTATCCCCTGATCGAGACCGAGTTTCTAACCTTCTGCAAAGGCAAGCAGGCGGTTCTGGTGGTCGAGGAGGGTCAGCCCGCCTATATTGAGGATGCGTTGGCGGCTATGCTTTACAAGGCCAACGGTACCGTCCACTTATCCGGTAAGGAGATGTTGCCTGCCGCGGGTGAGTACACTGGTCAGCATGTTCTGGATGGTGTCAGCGCCTTTCTCAGAGCTCATGCACCAGACACAGTAGCCACTCACGACAACGGCGCAAATCTGCTGCCCACCGCTGCGCTGGCGTCCGACCTTGCGGATACGGTCCCGGGCAGGCCGCCCAGTTTTTGCACCGGTTGTCCCGAGCGACCAGTTTTTGCGGCGATGAAATTGGCGCAGAAAGACATCGGGCCGCTGCAGGTCTCCGGTGATATTGGTTGTCATCTATTCGGCAGCCTGTCCCCATTTGAGATAGGCAGCACCACGATGGGTTATGGCCTCGGTCCAGCTTCCAATGCGGCGTTTGATGGCGGTGGTAGTCGACGGCCCGTTTCGATCATCGGTGACGGGGGCTTTTGGCACAACGGCTTGAGTTCAAGTGTCGGTAATGCAGTCTTCAATAAATCCGATGGCGTGATCGTCGTGGTCGACAACTATTACGCTGCGGCGACCGGTGGCCAGGATCTGCCCTCGTCGCGCGCCGAAAACCCAACGAAATCCACCCGCCATCCGATCAGCGCGGCGCTGAAAGGTATTGGTGTGGACTGGGTCCGTGAAATCGATGACACCTATGATGTCGGCCGGGTCCGGGACACACTCAAAGAAGCGCTGAGCGTGGACCACCCAGGACCAAAGGTGATCGTCGCTTCATCCGAATGCATGCTCAACCGGCAACGCCGTGAAAAGCCGTTAGCCAGCAAGGCGGTTGCCGCTGGCCAGCGCCTGATCAAGCCGCGCTTTGGTGTTGATGAAGATGTCTGCACGGGTGATCACGCCTGCATACGTCTTTCGGGGTGCCCGTCGCTGTCGCTGAAGATTCTGGACGATCCACTGCGTGACGACCCCGTGGCGCACATCGATCAGTCCTGTGTCGGTTGCGGTAATTGTGGCGAAGTCGCCGAGGCAGCAGTGCTGTGCCCCTCCTTCTACCGCGTGGACGTGGTACACAATCCGGGTTGGCTGGAACGTCTGCGGCACCGACTCGCTGATCGGTTCATCCGGATGCTGCAGCGGCGCCGGTCGAGTCGGATACTGGGCTTCGGACCCGTCTGAGCGTCGAGCCTCGCCCG
>CBFIBN010000045.1:0-12827 GCA_965660775.1 Arenicellales bacterium
TGTTGGTCGATGCAGTAGAGGGCCCCATGCCGCAGACGCGCTTTGTGACTCAAAAAGCTCTGAGCCATGGGCTTCGTCCGATTGTCGTGATCAATAAGGTTGATCGCCCAGGCAGCCGTCCTGACTGGGCGGTCGATCAGACATTTGAGCTGTTCGATAGGCTGGGCGCATCGGATGCGCAGCTTGACTTTCCGGTGGTTTATGCCTCAGCACTGCAGGGTTGGGCAGCCAAAGAGCCTGATCCGGGCACGGCCGATGATATGCAGGTCTTGTTCGAGGCCATCGTGACACATGCCCCAGTCCCCCCGGTGAACTCCGACGGGCCCTTCCAGATGCAGATAAGTGCTCTGGATTATTCTCCCTACGTAGGGGTGATTGGTATCGGACGCATCCAGCGTGGCCAGATCTTTCGTAACGGCGCTGTATCTATCTCCGCACCCGATGGGGATATTCGTAAGGGGCGGGTATTGCAGATTCTGAGTTTTCAAGGGCTTGAGAAAGTGGAGTCGGAAAACGCACTGGCGGGCGATATCATTGCCGTTACCGGCCTTGACCCACTGAGTATCTCAGACACGCTGTGTGATCCGGATATGGTTGAACCGCTGCCCGCGTTGAGTGTGGACCGGCCAACGCTCAGCATGACATTTCAGGTGAATAACTCACCTTTCGCTGGCCGCGAGGGCAAGTTTGTCACCAGTCGAAATCTCAAGGACCGTCTTGAGCGGGAGTTGATTCACAACGTCGCTTTGCAGGTAGAGCCCATGGAGGACCCTGACAAGTTCCGGGTTTCTGGCCGGGGTGAATTGCACTTGTCGATTCTGATAGAAAACATGCGTCGCGAGGGATACGAGCTTGCCATCTCGCGTCCTGAGGTGATCATGCGCGAGGAAGAGGGCGAAGTGCACGAACCTTTTGAAACCCTCGCGGTGGATGTCGAGGAGGATTACCAGGGTCGCGTTATGGAGCGCCTTGGAGAACGCCGCGCCGAACTGCGTGATATTGTTCCCGACGGGCGTGGCCGAGTGCGGATCGACTACTTTGTGCCCAGCCGCGGACTGATTGGCTTTCGCTCGGAATTTTTGACTGTCAGCTCAGGCACGGGCCTGATGTATCACGCCTTTGATCACTATGCACCCAGAATTCAGGGCAACCTCGGTGAGCGCAACAACGGTGTATTGGTATCGATGTCTAAGGGCAAGGCGCTTGCCTATGCGTTATTCAACCTTCAGGAAAGAGGACGGCTGTTTATTGGCCACGGGACCGAGGTATACGAGGGCATGGTGATTGGCATCCACTCCCGCGACAACGACCTGGTCGTGAACCCCCTGAAAGCCAAGCAGTTAACCAATATCCGCGCTGCTGGCACTGACGAGAACATTCTGCTGACCACGCCGGTTGCCACCACTTTGGAATATGCATTGGAGTTTATTAATGAAGATGAGTTGGTGGAGGTCACGCCCAAGTCCATCCGCATCCGCAAGAAATGGCTGCGAGAGCACGAAAGAAAGCGTGCCAGCCGGGCCGCCTGATTGGTTTTGTCTTAGCAGGTTTCGCTCAATCTTTCTTGGCTTACGTAGATAGGATCACTGGCAGATGAACGCGCCAACCGTGGGTTTTGTAAGCCTGGGCTGCGCCAAGGCAACGGTAGATTCTGAGCGAATCCTGACCCAGTTAAAAGCCGAGGGTTATGGTTTTTCAGCTAATTATGAGCATGCCGATCTCGTTGTAGTGAACACCTGTGGTTTTATTGAGTCGGCTGTTGATGAGTCACTGGACGTAATTTCCCAAGCGCTGGGCGCGAATGGCCGAGTCATTGTGACTGGCTGCCTTGGGGCAAAAGCCGACCTACTGAAAAAGAAATTTCCAAATCTACTGGCGATCACCGGGCCGCAGGATTGTGATGCAGTCATGGCTGCAGTCCATGCGGAGGCTCCACCGGTGCACGAGCCTTTTTATCATCTGTTGCCGCCCGGTGGGGTTAAGTTGACTCCGCGTCATTATGCTTACCTGAAGATTTCCGAGGGCTGCAATCACAAGTGTACCTTCTGTATCATTCCATCAATGCGTGGTCGACTGGCCAGTCGAGCGCCCAGCGAAGTGCTGGGCGAAGCCAAAAGCCTAGTAGACGCTGGTGTGCGCGAGCTCCTGGTTGTTTCCCAGGACACCAGCGCATACGGGGTGGATCAACGTGGGCGCGCAGATCTGGCGACCGGGCGAGCTTTGCGCCCGCACATCACCGATCTTGCCCAGGCTCTGGGTGAGCTAGGGGTTTGGATTCGCCTGCATTATGTTTATCCCTATCCCCACGTGAACGAACTGGTGGAGCTGATGGCATCGGGCATTATCCTGCCTTACCTTGATGTGCCGTTTCAGCATGCCAGCCCGAGAATCTTGCGCTTAATGAAACGCCCGGCTAGCGGAGAAGACAATCTTGCACGGGTTGATGCCTGGCGCGAACGTTGTCCGTCGCTGGCAATCCGCAGCACGTTTATCGTCGGCTTCCCCGGGGAAACGGATGCCGATTTTCAGGAGCTTTTGAACTTTTTACGCCAGGCCCAGCTCGACCGGGTCGGGTGTTTTATTTATTCACCGGTTACTGGCGCCCGGGCCAATGATTTGCCGGAGCCGGTGGATTCAAGGCTGGCCCAGGCCCGGTTCGATGAGCTAATGACAGTGCAGGCTGAGATTTCCCATAACCGGCTAACCCAGCGAGTGGGTCGTGAATGCAAGGTGTTGATTGATGAGGTTACCGATGCGGGCGCCGTTGGTCGAAGCGCGAGCGAATCTCCGGACGTGGATGGCGTAATCCACCTGCCTGGTGCAACGGGGATACAGCCGGGTGATTTAGTTAACGTTGAGATTACCGCATGCGATACGCATGACCTTATAGCCAGTTTGATTGAGGCCTAGCTTTTGGACGATATCGGGTCATGAGAGTCGCTCATCTTGGACATGTGGTTTTTTATGTCCAAAGCCTTGAGCGTTCACTGGCTTTTTACCGTGACTTGCTCGGGATGACTGCGATTTGTGCCACGGACTCGACTTTTTGTGCAGCGGCTCTGACCAGCGGGCGTACCCATCACGAACTGTTGCTGATCGAGGTTGGTAGCCTCCCCGGGCCCACACCGGGCCCACACCGGGGCTTCTACCATGCTGGCTTTTGTATCGGTCAAGATATCCAGGCCCTGCGTGATGCGCGCGACGAACTGATTGATGCCGGCGTAACCATCAAGGGTGCTTCCGACCATGGGATAACCCAGAGTCTCTATCTGTTTGATCCCGATGGTAATGAGATCGAGATATACGTCGATGATCCCAATGTGGACTGGCGGGCCGACCCCGCAACTATTGTGGCGCCAATCCGGCCCCTTGACCTGTAAACCGAACATACCAGGAAACCCCTCGGCCACCGGGTAGCGCATTCCTTAAGCCTTCGACCTGATCGTCGTCGGGGCGAGGTGAAAATAGTCAGTTCTTTGGGTATGTTATTTACTTGCGTTTATTACTGTTATATTCCATTATCTGCCTATTAAGCGTAAAAAGAACATTAATATGCATGAAATATACAGTTCGCTCCAGCTAGCTTTTGTCATGATTGGGAGCTTGGATCCTGATCTGGTCGAGATCGTGATGCTATCGCTGGCCGTCAGTTTGACGGCCGTGGTGATTTCGCTGGTTCTTGGCCTGCCCTTAGGCGCAGCAATCGCGATGAGCCACTTTCGGGGTCGGGGCGGTCTGATCGTGTTCAGCAATGCCCTGATGGGGTTACCCCCGGTGGTTGTCGGCCTGCTGGTATATCTTGCATTGTCCCGCTCCGGACCTCTGGGCGTGTTCAACCTTCTGTATACCCCTTGGGCGATGATCATTGCCCAGGCTGTTTTAGTCACGCCCCTGGTGACCGCTTTGACCCGTGAAATCATCGAGCAGTTGGATAGTGAATACGCCGAGTATCTTAGCTCGCTCGCAATCAGCGCTCCGGGACGGCTACGCACATTATTGTGGGATGGACGTTTTAATCTGGCGACAGTCAGTCTTGCTGGGTTCGGTCGCGCGATTGCTGAGGTTGGCGCCGTCATGGTGGTAGGCGGGAATATTGACCATCTAACCCGGGTAATGACTACAGCGATTGCGCTTGAGACCTCCAAGGGCAATCTTGAGTTGGCCCTGGCGCTGGGTGTTGTTCTGATGTTGCTGGCACTTGGGGTTAACTTAGTGATTGCCCTGGTCCGCCCGGTCGATGCAGCGAAGCAACGCCGGCCAGTCTTTCACTGACAGCACCGGCATTAACTGGTTTTCTGGTCAGCGTTATTGGATTAGTAATAGAGGGTGCCGATGAGAACAGTATTGAGGTACACCTGCTTGTACCTGTGGGTTAGTCTGGTATGGCCAGTCAGTGCCATGGCAGAGCAAGCGAGCATTATTGTCCAATCGACGACATCAATCGCCAATTCTGGTCTGTACGATCATTTACTCCCCCGGTTCGAGGCCCATAGCGGGGTTCGAGTCAATGTGGTGGCTGTAGGGACGGGTCAGGCGATCCGTAATGCGGTTAATGGCGACGCTGACGTCCTGTTAGTGCATGCCAAGTCGGCGGAGGAGAAATTTGTAACGGATGGCTATGGTGTGGAGCGTTTTGACTTGATGTACAACGACTTTGTATTTGTTGGTCCGCCAACTGATCCGGCTGGCCTGTCAGGGGCCAGTAGCGCCACTGATGCCTTGGCAAGAATAGTATCGAGTGGGGCGATTTTCGCTTCACGCGGCGATGACTCGGGCACTCATAAAAAAGAACTGTCACTGTGGCGCCTCGCCTCCATTGAACCCTTCGCCGCCAGTGGCACTTGGTACCGTGAGACCGGTTCCGGAATGGGCGCGACCCTGAATGTCGCAGTAGGTATGGATGCTTATTCGATAACCGATCGTGCCACCTGGCTGAGCTTTGCCAACAAGCACGAATTTCAAATTCTCTTTGAAGGTGACCCGTTGCTATTAAATCAGTACGGCATTATTTTGGTTAATCCGTTAAAGCATCCACATGTAAAGGCGAAGACCGGCCAAGTGTTTGTCGATTGGATGATCGGCGGCCAAGGGCAACAGGCAATTGCCGCCTATCGCCGCGATGGTGAGCAATTGTTTTTTCCTAACGCCCGATAAGACTCCTGTGTGGCTACTATCGGTAGGGCGGCGGAAACTCAGCCATTGAAGTGTACCGTGCCGAAACCTTGCGCCTCGTAGCCAGGCAGGCTGGCTGCTTGATCGGAAAATGCCGGTGAGCCACAGAACTGGATCAGTTTTTGCAATGGGGGTTCGAAGCAGGCGCGTCGATCAATCAGTAGGTCAAAGCGCTCCCGCATGATCGGGACGAAGGCCAGCCGATAGCGTTCAGCCAGCGCGCGCAGGCCTAATGCCGCATCAGCGAGACCCTCCAGAACTGCCGATGCAGCGTCAGTCTCGCTATGGACCGTTGTTGTGAACTGTAATTGCTTGACGTCAATTTCAGCTTTATCCAACATCTGATTAAGTAGAATCTGACTACCGGCCTCGGGCGGTCGGGCGACGACCCGGCGATCGGCCAGATCGGCGATGCAGGTAATGGTTGCTTCTTGGCCGGGTTGCAGGATCAGACCGCGCTCACGCCAGCAAAATTCAATCAGTACCACTGCCTGGCCAGAAAAGCGGGCGGTGATTGTACCAAGGTTCCAGGTATTCCCTTCGGGTTCAAACAGGTGCAGGGCGCTGGCGGTACCTTTAGCATCAGCGAAACGTTCCAGGCCGTCGAGGCTGCCACCAAAGTGACTGGCCATTGCGCAACCAGATTCTTTCAGTGCCCACTCCAGCAAAGGGTCATGACTGCCCAATACGACGTCCGGTCGAAAGACTGGGCCTTCAGTTCGTTCTGGACCTGTCTCATTTGATCCCAGCCAGGCTTCGATAGCTGATCGGGAGAACAATAATTTGCCTGTTGCCCGGGTACACGGCACGCGGTTGCTGGCGACCAGGTCATATACTTTTCGCTCCCTGATTCGAAGCATTTCTGCCAATTCACGAGTTGTCAGGTAGTCAGCAGGAGGCGTGTTCATTGGCTTTATCGGCTGGATACAAGGTTGTTGGAATTATGCCCCATGCGTGTGGCGATGGCGAAGAGTCGCAAGGCCAGCGACAGTGGTAGTGGCGAGCCAAGGACAGGGTTACACTGGGGCTTGATGACTTATGGCTGAACTGGGCAATACGCCCGGTCTTTGGGCGTTTTCAACTATGAACCGACGCAGATGGAAAACCCGATATCGCATCACCTTAGTACGTCGTCACCGGACCGTTGATTTCGCTAAATATAATCCGCAGATACCGTTGCCTTTTATTCGATCTTTTCGGCCCGTAAGAGGCCAGGAAGATGAGCGTGAAATAAGGGATGAGCGATCAGATTTTGGCTTAACCGGATAAGCCCTGTGCTCTGAAATCCTGGAAGCAGTCGTCGCGGCAAAGAAGGATTTTCCATAGCCGGCTATAATCGGCGCCCATTTCGCCTGCGCCAATAAGAATTCCATGTCAGATCACCTCGCCGAGGTGCACCGGCGACGCACCTTCGCCATCATCTCACACCCCGATGCGGGCAAGACCACGCTGACGGAAAAATTCCTGCATTACGGCGGCGCCATTCAGGAAGCCGGGACGGTTCGTGCTCGTAAAAGTGGTCGCTACGCGACGTCGGATTGGATGAAGCTCGAGAAGGAACGCGGCATTTCGGTAACCTCCTCGGTGATGCAATTTGAATATCGCAACTTTATTGTCAATCTGCTGGATACGCCTGGCCACGCGGATTTCTCCGAAGACACCTATCGGACGCTGACCGCTGTAGATTCGGCGCTGATGGTGATCGATGCGGCCAAGGGTGTCGAGGAACGCACGATCAAGTTAATGGATGTCTGCCGGTTACGCGATACCCCGATCATGACGTTTATTAATAAGATGGATCGCGAGACCCGTGATCCTGTGGAATTGCTGGACGAGGTGGAATCTGTGCTACGAATCAACTGCGCGCCTGTGACCTGGCCGCTGGGTTCGGGCCGCCATTTTCGTGGCGTCTACCGGCTTCATGAAGATTCCACATCACTGTTCGACCGGTCCGGCGCCGGTGGTTCGCCAGCAAGAATCGTCCAGGGACTGGATAACCCGGAACTGGATGCGATTGCCGGCGCTGATGCGAAGCAGCTTCGTGAGGAGATCGAACTACTTCAGGGCGCATCCCATGCTTTTGATAGAGCCGAGTACCTTGCTGGCAAATTAACACCGGTGTTTTTTGGTTCGGCACTAAACCATGAGGGTACCGACGAACTTATTGATGCCTTTGTTGATCATGCCCCGGCCCCATTGCCGCGCAATACGGAGTCGCGTGTAGTAGAAAGTGCCGAACCGGGTTTTACAGGATTTGTGTTCAAGATTCAGGCAAACATGGATCCGGCGCACCATGACCGCGTCGCTTTCCTGCGTATTACGTCGGGCACTTACAAAAAAGGATTGCGTGTGCGGCACGTCCGTGCGCAGCGCGATCTGCAGTTGCATAACGCCATTACCTTTATGGCCTCGCGCCGTGAATCGGCTAGCACCGCCGTCGCCGGGGATATCATTGGCCTGCACAATCATGGCACGATACAAATTGGTGACGCCTTCACTGAGGGAGAGGAGCTTAAGTTCTCCGGAATACCCAGTTTTGCGCCGGAGCTATTTCGTCGAGTCCGTCTGGCAGACCCTCTGCGGGCCAAGGCGCTCAACAAGGGCCTCGACCAGTTAAGCGAGGAAGGGGCAACCCAGGTATTTCGTCCACTACAAAGCAATGATTTGATTCTCGGTGCGGTAGGCATACTGCAATTTGATGTGGTGGCTCATCGACTGAAGCACGAGTACGGTGTTGATTGCGTTTTCGAAGCTGTTCCGGTTATCACTGCTAGGTGGATAGATAGCGACGACCATAGGGAAATAGACGAAATTAGGAGGAGATCTCCGCAGAACCTAGCATTGGATGCCTCTGGAGCCTTGACCTATCTCGCACCGAATGGCGCCAATCTGCGCCTGGCTCAGGATCGTTGGCCTGAGATTCGTTTCAATGCGACCCGGGAGCTGTAAAAAATATTGAGAAAATAATAATATACTGATATTATTATCACTCCCCTGCGCTGACTGACTTCTAGATCCAAGTAAGTTGTAAATAAGAGGCACAACTCGATCGGGAAAGTTGGCAGCCTTTGGTCCCGTATCCACCGGGGAGCTACAACTGATTTGGGGTTTTCCCGCTTAACGAAACGCGCTATGTTTATTCACCCAACTAGACGACTGGTATCGCCCTTAGCGATGCTGCGCCATGTGACAGTGCTTGCGTTAGTGGTGGGGACTGTAAGCCTTGCCACACAACAACAAAGTGACGCTTATGTTTCATTGGAAGTCGGCTGTCTGGCGCTAAATATTTATCATGAAGCGCGGGGTGAGTCACATGATGGCCAGGTTGCGGTGGCTGCAGTTACCCTTAATCGGATGCAGAGTGCATCCTATCCGGACACAGTCTGCGGCGTGGTTTGGCAGCCTCGTCAGTTCAGTTGGACCCACCAGCGGGTGCGCTACACTCGTCGAAACCCACTAGCTTGGGCTTCGGTACTGGCGGTAGCGGAGCGGGCATATGCTGCACCCTGGCAATTGCCATTGAAGGGGGCAACCCATTTTCATGCCCGCGAGGTCCAACCGTACTGGGCCAGCAGCCTGCGCCTGGTTGACGAGATCGGCAACCACTTGTTTTACGCTTCCTGAGTTTTTGTATAATCACCTTTATCACGACGTAGACTCGAATTCAGATTTTCCCAGCTCTTAACCCGACCCGGTTTCAGAACCGCTAACAAGGAGACACCAGATCATGAAGTCCAAGAAAGTTACACTCACCATTGCCGCGGCAGCCCTAGCCGGCATTTTGCTGACCAGCACCAACGCCCACGCCCTGGACGGTGCATCGGCGTACCAGGCTAAGGCCTGCCTCGGCTGTCATGGTATGGACGCCAAGACCCCAGTCATGCCCACCTATCCCAAGCTGGCTGGCCAGAACGCGGCCTACGCGCTGCAGCAGATGAAGGACATCAAGAGTGGGGCTCGCGCCAATGGGATGTCGGTGGCAATGAAAGCGGTGATGCAAATGGTCTCCGATGAGGAGATGGAGGCCATCGCCCAGTGGCTGGAAAGCCTGAACTAACGCCCGCTGGCGGCTCGGCACGCTAACAGAGAGAACCGGGCAGAGGCCCGGTTTTTTTTGCCCGGAAAAATTATTTCTGCATTTTAGTGACGGTGCGGGCAAGTCAGGAGTGTGCCGATCAGCCGCAAATTCACCACGAGTGGCGTGTTGGGGTCGCCGATGTCCGTATCCCTGGCGCGGGCCGCGGCGGGTTGCAGCGCCCCCCGACGTGTTCGACGATCAGTACAGCTAGTCAGGGGGGTGTGGTGGGTGAGTCGGCCGCGAAGACCACGCACCCGGGCCGAAGGGCCCGTTTGTTTATGTAGTCGGGAAATCGCTGGCCGGTGCTGGCGAGGCCCCCCGCCGCAGTAGCGCGGCCAGATGCTCAAGGTCGAGTGTACTGCTTTCCCGTGGCTGCGCCGGCGTACTCGGTGGGGCGGCGTTGCTCGGTGGGCCAAGGCTCTCGAGTACCAGCGCTGCGCCCTCGAAGTTCTGGTCGCAGGTCAGTGCGTTGTGGGCAACTACGGTGACCAGGCCCGCGGCGCGGGCGGCCGCCAGGCCCACCTGTGAGTCCTCAATCGCGATGGTTTCGACGGTACTGAGTCCGAGCTCCGTGAGTGCACGCAGATATACATCGGGGTGAGGTTTTCCGCGCGCAACTTGGTCGCTGCCAATGATGGCGTCAAATACCTCCCAGACGCTGCGCCCCAGCGCGCCATTCATGGCGGATTCAATGGTGGAGAAACTCGCGGTACTGGCGATGCCTAGCCGTAGCCCGGCCCGGCCCGCTTCACCAAGCAAACCGACGATGCCGGGCCGCAGTCTCAACGGGTGCTCCCTAAGACGCTGTTGCACCCGGATGTTCTTGGCGGTGTGCACCTGGCCGGCAAGCGTGTCGCGTTGCGCGACGCTCATTTGCGGGCAGTGCTGGTCGGCGTAGGCACGGATGCGCTCGCGCCCGCCGGGCACCTCCAACAACCGGGTGTACAGCGGGATACCCCAGCGCCAGGGCAGGGCGGTATCGGAAAAAGCCTGGTTGAATGCCGGCAGGTGTAGTTCAAGCTCGCTGTCAACCAATGTGCCGTCAAAGTCGAAAAGCAGGCCACGCAGGGGCGGGTAATCTGCCGACAGCTCGGATGTGGTCACTGGCCGGGCAGGGTTGGCGCCTCGAAGAAGGCTTTGAGGGCGAGATAAAGCCAGGCAGGGTCATGCCAGCCGGTGGTCTCGCGCGGTGAATGCATACCCAGTTGAGGTGCGCCCACATCTATTGTGTTGATGCCGACTGTGCTTGCTGTGATTGGGCCAATAGTGCTGCCGCAGGCCATGTCACTGCGCATGGCAATGGTCTGTACCGGCACCTCCACCTTGGCACAGAGGTCTCGGAAGATTGCAGCGGTGACGCTGTTGGTGGCGTAGCGTTGGTTAGCGTTGAACTTAATTACTGGGCCGCCATTCAGGCGTGGCCGGTGTTGCGGGTCATGCTTATCGTCATAGTTTGGATGAACCGCATGGGCATTATCGGCTGAGACCAGTAGTGAGCGCGAAAGCGCACGGGTCAGCGATTCCCCTGTTCCACAGAGCCTTTCCAGGGTTGAGCGAAGTAAAGGGCCTTGGGCGCCCGCGGCGGAAACGCTTCCAACTTCCTCGTGATCGTTGCAGATGAGGAGCACTGTTGTGTCGCAGTCAGCATCAAGAAGGCTGCGCAGACCGGCATAACAGCTGAGCAGGTTGTCCAACCGCGCACTTGCCAGGTAGTCGCCATTTAAGCCTACTTGTTGCCCCGGCTGTGTGTCATAACAACTGATTTCGAAGTCGATGACAGCCTCAATTTTGGTATCAGGGTGCTGCCGGCGCGCTTGGTCGGCCAGCATCTGGCGAAAATCGGGCTCTGTTTCACCCGCGAGATCACATAGCAGCGGTACCAACTCTTTTTGCGGGTTGATAGAGCGATTCTTGTGAATATCGCGGTTAAGGTGTATCGCCAGGCTGGGGATAGTCGCGATGGGTTTTTCAAAGTCGATGAGTACCGAGATGGATTTTCCTTCGCGGGTCTTGCAAGTGACCCGACCCGCCAGCGACAGGTCACGATCGAACCAGGGCGCAAGCAGTGCGCCGCCGTAGACTTCAACCCCAAGTTGTAAAATGCCTTCACGACAGGATTCAGGTCGCGGTTTGATCTTCAGACAGGGGCTATCGGTATGGGCTCCGATAATACGGAGCCCCGTTTCACTGATTGGGGCATTGCCGATACGAAAGGCGCACAGCGAGGAATCATTGCGAGCAACAAACGCCGCATCTTTGTGTGACACAGACCAGCTTGTGCCTTCGTCGAGTGCCGTGAAGCCCTGTGCCTGCAGTTGTTTGACCATGCTGGCAACAGCATGAAATGGGGTAGGGGATCGGTGCAGGTATTCCAGCAGGTCCGGGTTGAAGGTATCAGCGTTCAAACAGTGCCCTCCAGGGGTTCGATAGAATCCGAGCCGGCCGGGTGTTGGTTGACACCTTCTGGAAGCCATTGACTGAATTTCTGGTGTGAGTCCAATGCGGTGAAGTCGAAAAGATTGCGATCAGCCAGTTGACTCGGCGCGACGCGGGTCAGGCTACGAAAAATGCTGGCCATGCGTCCTGGGCGGGATTTCTCCCAGCCGGCCAGCATCTGCTTGATGGCCTGGCGCTGAAGGTGATCCTGTGAGCCGCACAAATTACAGGGGATCAATGGGAATTCGCGTAGACGAGAGTAATCGGTGATATCGGCCTCGGTACAATAGGCTAGCGGACGGATTACCACATTGTTGCCGTCGTCGCTTAGCAGTTTGGGGGGCATTGATTTTAGTTGGCCACCATAAAACATATTCAGAAACAGGGTTTCGATCATGTCATCGCGGTGATGCCCCAGGGCGATCCGGGTCATGCCGTGTTCACGAGCATAGCGGTAGAGAATGCCCCGGCGCAGCCGCGAGCATAGTCCACACATGGTTTTGCCTTCAGGAATAACACGTTTTACTATACTGTAGGTATCTTCATCGATGACATCAAAGGGCACCCCGGTGGTTTCAAGATATTCCCGTAGTGTTTCAACCGGGAACCCGGGCTGGTTCTGATCCAGATGAACCGCCTGAAGAGTAAAAGAGATCGGAGCCCGCTGGCGCAATCGCTTAAGGATATCCAGCAGAGTAAAGGAGTCCTTGCCTCCGGAGATGCAGACCATAACTCGTTCACCCTCGCCGATCATCTGAAAATCTTCGATCGCCTGCCCAGTCTTGCGACGCAGCCGCTTGCTGAGCTTGTTATCGTTGATCGATGTTTTCATATCAGTGGGCCGATAATTGCCTGTGCTGGATACCGCCCGCCCGCTTTGGCTTTGGTTTGGTCTGCCGCCCAGCTCATTTTGGGGTATCTTAACGGTCATGAACTTCGGTCGCGAGATTTCGTCTCCATGAATTGCGGCATCTGCTTGCATCCCCAATGGTGAAACTGGTCAAGCGGCTTATTCTATCGGTTGTGACCGTGCTGGTGGCTACGGTCACGGTGCTGGCCCTGGCATTGCAGTATCTGAATTGGAACGATCATCGTGATGCTCTGGCGGGCTGGTTGAGTGTTGCCATTAATCGTGAGGTGA
>CBFIBN010000046.1:0-8489 GCA_965660775.1 Arenicellales bacterium
TTTTTCCACCACCGCGCCGGAGCGCCAGCCTTTACCATCGATAACCTGCTCGTTGGCCAGCACTGTCTGATCGACCGGATCCCAGTTAACCACGGCGTTCTTGCGGTAGGCCAGGCCTTTTTCCATAAGCCGGGTAAAGAACCACTGCTCCCAGCGGTAGTACTCGGGCCGGCAGGTGGCAACCTCGCGCGACCAGTCATAAGCAAAGCCCATGCGCTGCAGCTGTCCGCGCATATGCTCAATATTCTGGTAGGTCCACTGCGCCGGAGGAACGGCGCGCTGGATCGCGGCATTCTCGGCCGGCAGGCCAAAGGCGTCCCAGCCCATCGGCTGCAAAACGTTACGTCCCAGCATTCGCTGATAACGGCTGATGACATCACCGATGGTGTAATTGCGCACGTGCCCCATATGCAACTGGCCCGATGGGTAGGGCAGCATGGACAGGCAATAGTACTTCTCGCGATCCGGGTCTTCTGTGACCTTAAAACTGTGCTGTTCCAGCCACCAGGCCTGGACGGCCGATTCCAGTTGTTGCGGTGAGTAGCGCGGCTCCATGGAGATCCCTGATAGGGCCGCAAAACGATGCGGCAAAGCTAAAGCATCAATAATGGGTAGACGAATCGTCCTGATCGTTCGGGGCAGGCCAGTCACAAAAAGGAAACGGCCGCTCGTCGGAATTGAAGGTCAGGTACTGCAAGACAGAGTAACTGAACGCGTTCAAGTCAGCCGTAAATTCATGCAGACGCTCCGCCTTGGCACCTTTGACCAGCTGATGTACAAACTGGAACAACATGCTGATGCCGACCAACAATCGCACCACGGTATAGACTACAAAAAAGTAGATGATCATCAGCGCCAGACGCAGCCAGGTCTGGCCGCTGCGCATACGGGTGGAAAGTTCACTGGTCATGGCAGGATCGGTCTACGCCGGTCATGTTTCTTGTTCCGGCAAAAAGAGAGCCTATTTTACACCATTGCCCATGACAGCCATGCCATCGCGGCCTCTTGGAGGTCAGTGCGCCAACTATAGCTCACGGCCGGCTGTCCAGATCGGGCAGTCGTGCGGGTACGCCCTGCCACCAGCTTGAGGATTTGGTTTTTTCTTTTGTGCTGGCCTGGCTTGGGGAGCACGATTGCATGCCTGCAGGCTGTGTGCCGATCACAAAGGGCATCGCATCAACCACGGTACAGGGCGCATCAATCAATGACGGCGCGCTACGCGCCCAGGTAATATTCCTGGGCTGATACAGCTGTACGGGTCGCAATGGCAGCTGGCGCATCAACCGGGCCCAGACCTTGAGCGCCCCGCTGGCGCCGGTCAGGCCGGTTGGCTCATTGTTATCCAACCCCAGCCACACCACCGCCAGAATATTGCCGGCATAGCCGACAAACCAACTGTCCCGATAACCATCGGTAGTGCCCGTCTTGCCGGCGAGCGCCAGTGACTTAGGAAATTCCCGCGCCAACGCGCGGGCAGTACCGTTGCGAACCACTTCCTGCAAAGCCCGGTTCACCAGAAAAACGCCACTGGGGTCCAGCGCCGGCTGTGAGCGCAAAGGATAACGGGCAAGCGGGCGATCATCGCTGTCGGCAATCCAGCGGATGGTGCGCAGTGGCGCGCGATGCCCGCCTGAAGCCAGGCTCTGGTACATCTGCGCGATCTCCACTGGCGCAAGATCTACCGCGCCCAGGGTAATCGATGGCAACGGCGCCAGTGGGCGCACAATACCGGCCGATTGCAAGACCTTGATCACCTGCTCGAGACCCACCGTCAGGCCAAGACGGGCCGTAGCCACGTTATAGGACTGCGCTAACGCATCGATCAACTTAACCTGGCCGTGATCCTTACGATCATAGTTGCGCGGCCGCCAAGGTTTCGCGCCATTGGCACGCCACTCAAAGGGGCTGTCATCAAGGATGCTTTGCAGGTGGTAGCGGTGAGGCCTGGACAGCGCAGCAAGGTATACCGCCGGCTTGAGCAAGGAGCCGACGGGACGGCGTGCATCCAGCGCCCGATTAAACCCGCCGCGGCTGCCCTGGCGCCCACCGACCACGCCAAGCACTTCTCCGTTATCAACCTGCAGTACCACGATCGCCCCCTGCATTTTGCCCGCTGGCAGCTTATGGGCACTTTCCAGATCGGCCAGCGTGTGTTTGAGCGCGTCTTGGGCGGCGTGCTGAATCAGCGGATCCAGCGTGGAATGAATCCGCAGCCCCTGCGTTTGCACAATGGCCGGGTCAAAATGGCGCTGTACCTGGCGGCGCACATAATCAAAAAAGGCCGAGCCGCTGGTGTGGGTGCCCCCAAGCGCCGACGCCAGTCCCAAGGGGGAGGCTTGCAGACTTTTCAGCCTGGCAGGATCGATCTGCCCAGCCCGGACGAGCTCGGCCAGCACCAGGTTTCGCCGCTGGCGGGCACGTTGTGGATGGCGACGCGGATCATAAGCACTCGGCGCCTTGACCATGCCGGCCAGCAGTGCCAGCGCTGGTACTGGCAGTTCGTCAAGCGGGCGGCCGAAGTAATGCTCGCTCGCCAGCGCAAAGCCATGAATCGCCCGGTTGCCAGACTGGCCCAAAAATACCTCGTTGACATAGGCTTCGAGGATCTCCGATTTGCCATAATGCCATTCCAGCAATAGCGCCATCACCGCTTCAGTGGCCTTGCGCCGCAACGTGCGGCTTGGCTCCAGGTAAAGATTCTTAACCAGCTGCTGGGTCAGGGTGCTGCCTCCAGCCACTACCCGCCCTGAACGCAGGTTCTGCATCAGCGCGCGCGCTACCCCCACAGGATCGATGCCATGGTGATCCATGAACCGGCGATCTTCCATGACCAGCAGGCCTTGCAGCAACAGGCCGGGTACCTGGTGTAGCGCCACCGGCGCACGGTCCTCGTGACGCAGCGGCAGGATACTGCCAAGGCGAACCGGCTCAAGCAGCGCCTCGTCGAGCTTTTGGCCCTTGTCTGCGGTCAGCGCACTGATACGGCCATGGGTAAAATCGACCTGCACCCGTATCGGCAGAACCCGCCCCTGTATGCCATTGAAACCGCGCAGATACACCGTGGCTTGACTCTTGCCTAAGCGAAAGGTGCCAGGGGAGCGGGCGCTGGCGTCCTTGCGATAGCCACGGACTGTGAGTTCGCGCTCAAGCACCGCTGGATTGAGCGGCAATCCTTCGTGCAACTGCCGCGGACGCGAGTAAACATGCGCCGGCAGCGACCAGCGAGTGCCCTCGAACTGGTGGCGTACTGTGGTATCCAGGCGCACCACCCACACCGCCCCAGCGCCGAGCGCCACCAGGCCCAACAGGGCCACTGCGCTGCGCCAGGTGATACGGCGGCCTCGGCGCTTCTTAGAGCGCGCCACGACAGCTGATGCAATCAGTTAAAGCGTTCAGAGTCGGTCCGGTAATGGCTGGCGGCACTGCCAGCAGATCTCAAAGGTAACAGGATTCGATTCACCACAGTCCTGGCAAAACACAGTCTGGTCCGGTGCCGACTCGTAGCCTGCGATCAGTGAGCGAGCCGTCGCCAACTGGTGGTCGCGTTCGACCCACACCTCGGGCCAGGTTTCGGTTGCCGGTAATTCGCCCAGTGCGCCGGCGGCGTGATCATTAAAAACCTGGGCACGAACCCCGGCCGCCTCAAGCATCTGCGCCACCAGCTGAGCCTCACCCACACCAGACGCCGTGAAAACCCGTCGCACCGTTATCGCGCCGGTTCAGTCGGTATAAAGATGCTGGCGTGACCAGGGCAGGGCATTGTTGCGCTCGCGCGTGAACAACACCTGGAACAACTGCAAAGCACCTATAAGAAAAGCGGCCTGGGAGCCGGCAAGATACAGCCGCCAGGCCCGGCCGAACTCATCGTCAAACTGATTGAGCACCTCGTCGTAGCTATCGTCGTAGCGTGTGAGCCACTGCTGCAACGTGCGAGCGTAATGCAGGCGCAGGTTCTCGACATCGAGCACCGAGAACCGGTATGGCTCAAGGATATCCATCATTTCGCGCAGGCTCGGAGGATAAGCGCCTGGGAAAATGCGTTTTTCTATCCAGGCGTTCATCAGCCGCGGCCGGTTACGACCGATAGCGTGCACCAGGGCGCGGCCATCGGTTGCAAGGCACCGATCAACCACCTCGCCCAGCGTGGGATAGTTCTCCTGCCCGACATGCTCAAGCATGCCCACAGAAACAAAAGCATCAAACTCACCGCTGATGTTGCGGTAATCATCCAGTACATAGGTGACCTGGTCGGCATAGCCTTCGGTGCGGGCGCGGTCCGAGGCATAGCGCACCTGTTCGGCAGATACGTTCCAGGATGAAACCTTGGCGCCGTAATGCAACGCCATATGACGAGCCAGGCCCCCCCATCCGCAACCGGCCTCTGCCACCCGATCACCCGGGCGCAACTGCAGCTTTCGGCAGATATGATCCATCTTGGCTTGCTGGGCCGCCTCGAGACTCATCTTGGGTTGCGGAAAATAAGCACAGGTGTACTGCATCTCGGCATCGAGCCACAGCCGGTAAAATTCGTTGCCGATGTCGTAATGGTGGTGAATGTGCTCTCGCGAACCATCGGGGGTATTGGCCCGGGGCTTGCGCTGTTGCAGCCGCTTCACCAACTTTACCGGCCCCCGCACCTCAGCGACACCTCTAAACGCCTCTACCAGGAACTCAACCAGATCGCCTTCGACCGTAATACCGCCGCTGGAAAAAGCATCGCCAAAGCCTATTTCCCCGTAACGGACCAACTGCATCAGTGCTGCGTGATTGTGAATGGTGGCAGTGGCCAGTGCTTTACCCTGGGCTGGGGTAATTGAAAACCCGTCCCACAGCGCCACGGTGAAACGCGGCGAACCCATGGACTCGACCACACGGCGCAGTACATACCTTTCGTAGGCACGAGAGGCGGGTCGTGTGCTGGCCTGGCTTATCTTGCGTGCCAGGGGTTTGTCGTTGCCAAAAACTGGGTTAGAACTCGCCATTGCGCTGCCAAGCGTGCAAACGTCGGTGGAAATAATCAGGGCCTTGACCGGAAATGATACCCGTTGGGCCAAGTCCGTCAAGATGATCGTTGTATTAACTTATCCTATGCAAGATCTTGTGGCTGGCGCGGCCAGGCATTCAACACCGCGTGCACCAGGGTTGCCAAGGGGATCGCGAAAAAGACGCCGAGCACCCCCCACAGACCGCCAAAGATCAGCACCGCCGTGATAATGGCCACCGGGTGCAGATTATTGCCCTCGGAAAATAAAGTCGGTACCAACAGGTTGCCGTCCAGCGCCTGAATAACGAGATAGGCAATAAACAAGGTTAAAAATTCACTACCAAAGCCCCACTGGAACCAGGCCACAAAAACCACCGGTATCGTCACCACGGCGGCCCCCACGAAAGGAATCAGCACAGACAAACCCACCAGCACCGATAGCAGCATGGCGTACTGCAGCCCCAGTACGGAAAAAGTCATCAGGCAGGCAAACCAGACGATCAGAATCTCCCAGAACTTACCCCGCACATAATTGCCGATCTGGCGATCCACCTCAGACCAGACCTGGCTCACCAGCTGGTGCTCGCCCGGCGCCAAGCGGCCCAACCAGATAACAAGCAACTCCTTGTCCTTCATCAGGAAAAATATCAGGATCGGCATCAGGACCAGGTAGATCAGTACTGTGATCAGTCCCATCACCGAGGCCAGCGAGACCGACAGCAGTTTTTGCCCCCAGGACGTCAGCTCGGTGCGGATCAGCACCATGATCTCGTCGATCTGCTGGGCCGAGACAATCTCGGGATAGTTCTCGGGCAATTTAAGCAATACTTCCTGGCCGACGTTCAGCATGCTCGGGATCTGCTGCACAAACTGGGTGGCCTGTGTCGACAGCAGCGGCAATAACCCAAAAAGAATAAGCGTCACAAAAAGCACAAAAGCAAAATAGACCACGAGGACTGAAAAAAGACGCGGTACCCGCGATCGCTCCAGTAAGACGACCAGTCCTTCGAGCAGGTAAGCGATCACCACCGCTGCCAGCAGCGGGGCCAGCATGTTGCCCATCAGCACAACAATCACAAAAAGCACCAACAGGAATAGCGTCAGAAACACTACCTGCGGATTGCCGGCCTGTTGTCTGAACCAGTCGGTGATCATCTTCATGAGTACACCCCTATATCAAGCCATGCCACGCCGTGATCTGCTTACGGCGTTTTAAGTCTAACCCGATAAAATTTCAAAATCGTGGGTTATTTGCGCTACCGAATCAAGCATCTTGGTGGCCGAGCAGTACTTCTGCGCCGACAAACTGATCGCGCGATCAACCCGTCGGGGGTCAAGCTGCTCGCCGGCAACCACAAAATGCAGGTGAATACGGGTAAAAACTTTGGGCACTTCACTGGCCCGCTCAGCGTTGATCTCAACGCGTATATCGCTAAAGACCTGGCGCGCCTTGCGCAGGATCAGCACTACGTCGATGATCGTGCAGCCACCCAGGCCCAGCAGCAGCATCTCCATGGGCCGCGAACCCAGGTTCTGGCCGCCCACATCAGGGGAGCGATCCATCACCACCTGGTGACCGCTCTCGGTGATCCCTTCCAGTGAATCATCTTCTTTCAGACGAATTGTGGCTTGCATACTTATTCTTTTTTGCCTCAAGTACCAAACAATAATGAAAGGTGTGCGCCCGGATCCTCCTGGCGCATAAAAGCCTCACCCACTAAAAAGGCATTAATGCCCGCCTCACGCATGCGCGTTACATCTTCAACGGTGTGAATCCCGCTTTCGGTCACGAGCATTGTATCGCCCGGGACTCGCGGCGCCAGTGCAAGCGTAGTCTCAAGCGTGGTATTAAAGGTGCGCAGATCTCGATTGTTAATACCCACCAGGGCCGGTGCAAGCTCAAGCGCGCGATCCAGCTCGGCGCCATCGTGTACCTCGACCAGTACATCCATGGCCAGATCTGCAGCCGTTGCAGCCAGTTCCAACATCTGCGTCTGCTCAAGGGCTGCCACAATCAGCAAAATGCAATCGGCGCCGATGGCCCGGGATTCGACCACCTGCCACGGATCGATCATGAAATCCTTGCGCAAAACCGGCAACCCACAGGCCGCCCGGGCGGCTACCAGGTCGCTCTCACCACCTTGAAAAAAATCACGATCGGTCAGCACCGAAAGACACGACGCCCCGCCCGCCTGATAACTGGCCGCGATCGCGGCCGGATCGAAATGTTCGCGGATAAGACCCTTGCTGGGAGATGCCTTTTTAATCTCCGCGATGACACCCGCCTGGCCCGCGGCGAGACTCGCTCTCAGAGAGGCGGCAAATCCCCGTGGCGCATCCCGATCTGCCGCCCGGGCATAAAGGTCTTTCAAACTATGCTCGCGCTGGCGCTCGGCGATCTCTTGACCTTTACGGGTAAGGATGCTCTCCAGAATATCGGCTTTCGAGCTCAATTCGAACATCCTCCTGAAAAATTCAAGGGATCAGCAAGGCGGACACTCTCTCGATCGTCCAGAAAGCGCCGATTGTACCGATGACGTAACTCGGAGATTGCTGTAACCATAGCGGGATTCTTAGCGAACGCGCCGTCCACCACAACCCCAAAACCGCCGCAACGAACGCAAGCTGACCGATTTCTACCCCAAGGTTGAAAAGCAGCAACGCCCACACTAGCTCTTGACGCGGCAAACCCATCTCGGCGAGGTCACCGGCAAAGGCGAGCCCATGCAACAACCCAAAACCAAAAGCTACCACCCAGGGAAACCTGATCGTGAAACTTGTCTCGCCACGCCAACGCCGTACAATTTCGGGACCTAAAAATAAAATTGAGAGCGCGACCGCTGTTTCGACTAGACCGGAGGGAATATCGGCAAGCCGAAAAGTTGCAACGAGAAGCGTCAGGCTATGCGCTACCGTGAATGCGGTGATGGTCTTCAACAACAGCCACCGGTCACGAACGATCAGCAGCAGACCCAGGACAAATAGCAGATGATCCCACCCGCTCAGAATGTGCTCTATCCCGAACCATAGATAAAAGCCGATGCCCGATGCCGCTTCATCCACACTCTGTCGAATCATCATGGCCGGTGCGTCACTCGTAAGCAGCGTCGTTTGCAGGCTGTCCTGATCAGACGACAGGTATCGGACTAAGACATCTGTTCCAACACCGGCGAGTCCATCAATCGAGATCTGTTGTCCTTCAAGCGGCGGGTTGCAGCTCAAGGTGCCACGATAAATCCAGGCATCCTGCTGGATCTCACTTTTGAGATCACCACGCAGGTCACAACCTGCGGGGAAACGTGGCGCCAGGGGAAGTCGATTCCCCTGCTTAACAGGCAGCTTCCACAGAACGTCGTAAGTACCAGATGAGACCTGCTTTAGCTCAAGGTATCCCGGCAGCATCTCATGCGCCACGGCGTCCTGAGAATGGCTGAATACCCAAAACAGGCACAGTCCCCAAACCACAAGGCGTGAGGCGCGCTTCAAGGCTGACCGATCTGCGGGC
>CBFIBN010000046.1:8499-12631 GCA_965660775.1 Arenicellales bacterium
AGCTTCCTGTCGGGCCTGTCGTGCACGAACGCGCCAATCGCTTTCCACTTGTGAACGAACACGCTCAAGTTCGGGCACCATTCCCTGTTCAAAGGTATCAATCTTGACCAAATGCTCCCCGTAGGCGGATGCCAGCGGACCCACCCATTGCCCGGGCGGTTGCTGCACGAGCGCATTGGTAAAGGTAGTCCCAAATACACCGACCAGTTCCGATTGGGTGGCGCCCTCCCACCTGGGCTTTAAGACCATAATCGGATCACCAAGGGCCAAGGGGTCGACATTGGAGTCTGGGTTAGCCAGCTCCTTCAAGAGCCTTTTGGCGTCAGCTTTCGTTGCCTCGCCCCGGCGCTGCGGGTCCAGGTATACATGACTGAAAGTAACCCGTGTATCCGTGCGGTACTGGTCTGCATGCTGCGTCAAAAACGCGCTAAGTTCTTGCTCGGTCGGATCGGAAACCGGCGCAGATTCATCGAAGAAAAATTCCATTTTCTGACGCAGCCGCCGCCGGATAATCAGGTCGTCACGGTCCAGGCCCAGCGCCAACGCCTCGCGAACAAAGATTTCCGTTTTGATGTAATCATCAATCAGCCGGCTGAACTCGCTTTCGGTCGGCGGACGCTGCCAGGTCCGAATAAAGGTCTGAACCATACTTGCGGCACGAGCGTTTGAAACCACAATCTCGGCAGCTGGATGATCATCTCCAGAGCGCACCAACTCATACCCGACAAAAATCAGGGCGCCAAGAAAAATAAAGTGAAGAAGCGGCTCTTTGAGAGCCGCTTTAAGCCAGGATGACAACGTGACCGCCCTAAAGGTTTATAAATACAAGATCTTTGAAGCGCAATACCTGCCTAGCGTGCCCAAGCCTTTTTTCAGTAAACGCACTGTTTTAGGGCTGGTACCAGATCGGGCTGGCATATGCCCGCTCCTGAGAACTATACAGCGCATCTTTCGGCATAACGTCATAAAGATTGTAGTTCTTACGGTCGTAGGCTAACCAGCGGGGTGTCGGTATCTCGAGCACACGAACATAGTAAAACGCCTTAAGAGTGGAATCGAAATCAGGATCTTGCCAGTAGCCTGTTAGCGACGGCGCTCCAATCGTGTTGGTATAGGTGGCTTCTTTCTCGTCAACGGTCGTACCGACCGAAGGGACTTTTCCGTCTGTCCCAGCTTTGCGTGAATCGCTACCGCTCCACGCAACATCGTAAACCTTCTCATGGGTCTGGCCACTGGCATCAAGCCAACCCTTGACGATTTGAATCCGGTCAAGATTTGCTCCATCGGGATCGCGAAGCGCCTGCATCATAAATGCCGGCGCTTTTTCTGCAGGTGCCTGCTTTAGATCCCCGCCCATCGGAACGCCTTTGGCATAGCCATTCTCGGCAAAATCGGGACGGGTGAGATCACTTTCGGCGAAATCAAAACCACCGAACACCCGAACCTGAAGGCGTGTACCCGTGGTGCCAAAAACCTCCCGGCGTGCGATTGCATCCCACAGCGCCTCACGGGTGTTCTCGTGCGCCCAGACACCGGCCAGACCCGACGCTGCAAGCTGCAAAGCAGTCAAGTCAAGAGTTGAATCTACCGAGGAACGGATCAGCACATCCTGCCAACGCTCTGGGCTGGGCTCCAAGAACGGCGCTTTTCCCCACCAGTTGTCTTCGGCCGTCGCTGGAAGTCCCGAATGAGAATCGGTGCTGCCCACCATTCCAAACTTAAACGGATTGAAACCGTGCTCTTCTTCCAGAGATAAACCCATCTTCAGCGCTGAGCGAGCATACTCGTACTGCAACATGTCAGGGGTGTGGGTCACCGTGCCGCCGAGGTTCGTGGAATCGACGATCTCAAAACCCGCAAATTCATCTTCGGGCGACAAAAAAGGATGCGCCTCGCCGGTGCCTTTAGCCTGAGTCACCTCAATGACGGGCTCCCATCGAAGCCTCGCCTTCGCGTAGTCTGCATCGATCGGCTCACCGGTCTTCTGATGCTTAGGCAAAAACATCGTACCGCTTGAGAGGTTGCCGTTGTGCGGAATTGCCTGCACCTGACCGCCGATATTCTTCTCGTAGGCCGCCATGAAATCCCAGAGGTCCTCAACGTCTTCAGAATCGAAAGCCGAGAACGGCAAAACAGCCTCGACAATGGATTTATCGTCTTTGAACATGACAACTCGATGCAGATTGTTGCCGCCCGGCTGGCTCGTCCATTCATAACCAATGAACGCGGTGAACTTCCCCGGATCGTTATATTTTTCTGCGAGCGCCATCATGATGACCCAGGCGTTTTTGAGCATATCGCCCTGAATTTTTGCCTCGGCCCCTTTGTTCATCTTCTGCACCAGCAGATTGAACGCGTCCACGCCCTTATCGGCTTTCATCAAGTCATGCAGTTCCTTGCCAAATGGATCTGCAAGTAGCACAGGATCAGAGGTTACGATCGCCTGCGCCAAACCGAGGTTTTCGGCATGGTCAGCGATCACCAGAAAATCCAGCGGTCGCTTTAATCGGGCCTGTTGGCCGGTGTTGCTTGTGACAGTTTCACCAAGGGCAAAACGATAGGCCTCCTCTGGCCCTACCGAGGTACCCGCCAGCCCAGCGTCGGGCGAAAACGCCGTATGAAGATGTGTATCGCCAAAATAGGCGCGGGTGGGAATATCCGCGCTTGCACCTGCATAAACCGCCAGTGAAACCACTGAGGTCATTAACATTTTCCAAAACATCACTCCTTTCCTCCCCGTTCTAAAGAGCCCTGAAATATTGTTATATCACGTACAAAAAAACTAGTCGACAGCCAGCCTGGAAAATTAGTGCCGGTCCGTCAGCCACGTCAAAATACCGGTAAAGACTCAAACGCTTGATTGACCGCTGGCGTCCTGATGCAGAAAGTTGTGCAGCAGTTTGTGGCCGTACTGGGTGAGGATGGACTCGGGATGAAACTGCACCCCCACCACCGGATCCTCGCGGTGGGCAATGCCCATGATCTGGCCATCATCGGCCCGGGCAGTAACCACAAAACAGTCAGGCAAGGTGGATTCGTCGACCACCAGAGAATGGTAACGGGTTGCCTGAAACGGGCTGGGCAGTTCGTTAAAAATGCCCTCACTCTGGTGCTCGATCATCGAGGTCTTGCCATGCATCAAAGTGGGTGCACGCACAATATTGCCCCCATAGGCCTGGGCGATGCTCTGGTGACCCAGGCACACACCCAGAATCGGAATACTGGCACCGTACTCGCGCACCAGATCCACCGAGATGCCAGCCTCATTGGGCGTACACGGCCCGGGGGAGATCACCACGTGCGAAGGCGCCAGGGCGTCCACATCGTTTAAGGTGATCTGATCATTGCGATAGACCGTCACCCGCTCGCCCAGCTCGCCCAGGTATTGCACCAGGTTGTAGGTGAATGAATCGTAGTTGTCGATCATCAGCAGCATATGCGCTTTAACCCTATTGTTCTATCACGTTTACTGCTTTTGCTCACGTTTACTGCTTTGCTATTGATGTAGATACCCATATTGATACCCACCTTCGGCCTCACTTGAAACTAAATCTTGTATGAGTCAGTGTAATTTTAGTTCAAATGGTCCGGGTAGATTTTTAGGTTGGAAAGCTAGTGGTATCCGCCGCGATTACATGCCGTTAAGCGGATAAAACAAATCTGCCAGGAAAAGGTGGAGTTACAGAGGGCCAAGACTCAAGGTAAGAAACCAGGTAGGCCAACTGTTCCATCGCTAATGGTGCGCAAGATACAGGCTCTCAGCCTCTGGCTTGTCCTACAGGGCGATTGGGGTAGGGATCAGCGTGGGGGAGGTACACGCGGCGGCTTAGAGGTCGCCACCATTACATGGCATAAAACCCTCGTAAAATGCCGGACAACCACTATCCTCTTCGATATGATCGTCAAATCAATTTCCTGAATCGTGACCCGCATCAAGGGAACCCCATTGTCAGCAACTTAAAGGTGGCGCAGCAGTTCTCTGCCGCGTCGCCCCGTCATCACTTCTCGAGCAAATTGCAAAGCCATCGTGCGGTTTGCATCAGCCGGGCGTCTTGGTCTGCGCCCGCAATTAACTGAACGCCGATCGGCAGGTGCGTGCTGCCTTTAAGCAGCGGCATGGTTAACGCCGGCA
>CBFIBN010000047.1:0-12593 GCA_965660775.1 Arenicellales bacterium
CTGTATGCGTTGCACCAATTGCCCTAGCATCGCCGGGCTAACGGGACTATCGGTGAGCGAAGTATTACACCGGTTGAGCCAGGACATAAGTTCACCGTTGATCCAGTTGGCAGTCAGATGTGTTTCACCACCCGCTTTTGTTACCGCATTTTCATAGTAGTCAGCAATCTCCTTTTGCGAGGTCAACTGCAATGCGTCATCTGCGCCTAGGCCATAGTCGCTAATAAAGCGCGCAAGCCGCGCATCAGGTAATTCCGGAAGCTCGTCGCGCAATTGCTCCAGATCAGCTTCGCTGATCACCAGCGGCGGCAGGTCAGGATCAGGAAAGTAGCGGTAATCATGGGCCTCTTCCTTGCTGCGCATCGAGCGGGTCTGATCGCGCTCGGGGTCGTACAAACGGGTTTCCTGGATGATATCGCCACCGTCTTCAACGACTGCGATCTGGCGTTCGATTTCATGGTGCAGGGCGCGCTCAACAAAGCGAAATGAATTGATATTCTTCAACTCAGTACGTGTACCTAAAGTCTTGTCACCGTGGCGGCGGATTGAGATGTTGGCATCGCAGCGAAAAGAGCCTTCTTGCATATTGCCATCGCAAATCTCCAAAGTGCGTACCAGCGAGTGCAGTTTGCGTAGATAAGCCACCGCTTCGGCAGGCGAGCGCATATCGGGTTCAGAGACAATCTCCAGTAGCGGTGTGCCTGCACGATTCAGGTCGATACCGGTCATGCTGTGGAATTGTTCATGCAGTGACTTGCCGGCATCTTCTTCAAGGTGAGCGCGGGTAATCCGGATAGTTTTTTCTCCCTTAGGAGTATGAATCTCCAGAGTTCCTCCACTGACGACGGGAATCTCAAACTGACTGATCTGGTAGCCCTTGGGCAGGTCAGGGTAAAAATAGTTCTTGCGTGCAAAAACTGAAACCCGATTGATCGTAGCGCCAACCGCGAGGCCAAAGCGGGCCGCCATCAGCGCCGCCTCACGGTTCATTACGGGGAGTACGCCGGGCAGGCCGACGTCGACGGCGCAGGCCTGGGTATTGGGTTGAGCGCCGTAGGCAGTCGATGCCCCAGAGAAAATTTTGCTGTGGGTCATCAACTGGGCATGGACTTCCAGGCCGATAACGATTTCCCAGGCCATATTCAGAATCCTTCGGGCGCCCGCTGATGCCAGTCAGTGGCCTGTTGGAAGCGGTGCGCTGTGCCCAGCAGCCGGCCTTCATCCATAAATTGCCCGATCAGCTGCATCCCCACCGGTAAGCCGCTGTCGTCCAGGCCCGCGGGGATAGAAAGCCCTGGCAGGCCAGCCAGGTTAACGGTGTTGGTAAAGATGTCATTGAGGTACATCGCAACCGGATCCTGGGTTTTTTCGCCCAAGCCAAAGGCGCTGGTCGGCGCGGTTGGCCCAGCAATAATGTCGCATTGTTCGAATGCTTTAGCAAAATCCTGTGCAATTAGTCGTCGAATCTTCTGCGCCTTAAGATAATAGGCATCATAGTAGCCCGCCGACAGGGCATATGTGCCAATCAGGATCCGTCGCTTGACTTCTTCGCCAAAGCCTTCGGCACGCGAATATTCGTACAGTTCCTGCAAGTTGGTCGCCTGCTCCGAGCGGTGTCCGAAACGCACTCCGTCAAAGCGGGAAAGGTTGGATGAGGCTTCAGCTGGCGCAATCACGTAGTAGCAGGGGATTCCGGCGCGACTGTTGGGTAGTGCGATATCGACCAGGCTTGCACCCAGTTGCTCAAAGACTGCCAGCGCTTCACTCACCCGGGCCAATACGGCCGGGTTGACCGAGTCATCAAAAAACTCTGTTGGGAGTCCGATGCGCAGTCCACGAAGATTGATGTTGAGGGCTCCATCAATGTCGGCTGTATCGTGAGCCATTGATGTTGAGTCACGTTGATCAAAACCTGCCATACATTTCAACAGTAGTGCCGCGTCCATGGCTGATCGTGCCAGTGGACCACCCTGGTCGAGTGAGGAGGCGAATGCGATCATGCCGTAACGGGATACTCGACCGTAACTCGGTTTCAGCCCGGTTAATCCGCAAAAAGCTGCGGGCTGGCGGATCGAACCTCCCGTGTCAGTTCCGGTTGCCCCAGGTACCAGCCGTGCCGCGACGGCCGCCGCTGAGCCTCCAGAACTGCCACCGGGAACGCGCTCGGTGTTCCAGGGGTTGCGGACCGGGCCAAAAAACGAGGTCTCGTTGGATGATCCCATAGCGAACTCATCCATATTGGTTTTACCGGTGAGCACGCTTCCAGCATCAGCCAGACGTTCAACAACCGTAGCATCATACGGGGCGATAAAGTTACGCAGCATTTTTGAGCCACAGGTGGTCAATATGCCACGGGTACAGAAAATATCCTTGTGTGCAATTGGCACGCCAGTGAGGGGTCCATGCTCTCCGTTAGAGAGGTGTCTGTCTGCCTGTTGTGCGCTGGCCATGGCAGTTTCCTCTTCCACCGTTATAAAGGCATTGAGGTCGTCATAACGGGCCATGCGGTCGAGAAAATGTCGCGTCAGTTCGGAGCTGCTTATCTCGCGTTGGCGCAGCATATCGCGCAAGGTGGTCAGGCTGTGCCGGTGGGGCATGAGGTGAGCAGGTTAGTAGGCGTTAGAAGGGTTAGCAGTCAAGTGGCCGACAGCTAGGCGCTACTCAATTACCCGTGGTACCAAATATAGGCCGTCTTCGACCAGCGGCGCTCCTTTTTGAAAAGAAGATCGCTCGTTGATCTCGGTTACGCGGTCTTCCCGGAGCCGCAGGGCAATATCCTGGGGATGGGCCATCGGCTCAACCTCGTCGGTATTGCTGTCCTGCATTTGGGCCACCAGCGCAAGAATATTGGCGAGCCCCTCCTGGTAGCGGGCCAGTTCATCCGGCGCGACCCGGATGCGGGCGAGGTGAGCGACACGCTCGACGTCTTTTTTAGAGATGGACACCATGAATTTAATGTAGAAGAATGATAGGTGGGCGATTATATCCCAGTGATCCGGGCTTATCCTGGTACCCTGTGTTAAATTACGCGCGCAAAACCTCCTTTTTCTCCCAAGGCGACTCATGATACTCAAGCGTTTGCTGGGCCTGTTCTCAAACGATCTGGCCGTGGATCTTGGCACTGCAAATACCTTGGTCTATGTTCCCGATCGAGGCGTGATTCTGAATGAACCGTCTGTGGTGGCGATCCGAACTGGCTCCCTGGCGCCGGAAAAGACGGTACTAGCCGTGGGGCAGGAAGCCAAGATGATGCTGGGCCGTACGCCAGGCAACATACAGGCGATTCGGCCACTGAAGGAGGGCGTGATTGCCGACTTCACCGTTGCCGAAGTTATGCTCAAATACTTCATCCGCAAGGTCCAGCAGAACCACTTTTTTTCTTCTCCAAGGATCGTGATCTGCGTACCTGGTGGTTCGAACCAGGTGGAGCGACGCGCGATCCGAGAGTCGGCGATCACATCCGGAGCACGGGAGGTATTTCTGATTGAGGAGCCGATGGCAATGGCAATCGGCGCATCGCTCCCCGTAGCTGAGCCAACCGGCTCCCTGGTTGTGGATATTGGGGGCGGTACCACTGAGGTTGCCGTGCTTTCACTGGGCGGCATTGTTTATGCCACCTCGATCCGAGTTGCTGGGGATACCTTTGATGAGGCGATCATCAACTACGTCCGTCGACGCCATGGGTTGCTTATAGGAGAGGCTACTGCGGAGCGGGTCAAAAAAGCGATTGGCACTGCCTGGGAAGAATCCGACCACCGTGAGATGGAAGTCAAAGGTCGGGACATTGCAGAAGGGATGTCACATAGCCTGACTATTGGCAGCGATGAAGTTTACGATGCGATCAGCGAGTCGCTGCGCCAGATCGTGCGTGTGATCCGCGAGACATTGGAAAATACGCCACCGGAACTTGCGGCTGATATTGGTGACAGGGGTATGGTGATTGCCGGCGGCGGCGCATTAATCCGCGATATGGACAGGCGTCTTATGCAGGAAACCGGATTACCGGTAGTGGTTGCCGATGATCCGCTGACCTGTGTCGCCCGAGGTTGCGGCAGGGCGCTGGAGGAGATGAGCGCGCTGGGTGACGTCTTTACCCACGAATAGGCTGTTACAGCGTGTCTGCACCCTCGTGCTGGATACACTGTCCTCGTGACTCTGAACATTCAGAGTCTTTTCTGGATCCTACCCGGTGAATCGAATTAGGAATAGTGCGGTTCGAGGGCTCAGCCTTTATGTACTGCTGTCGGTTGGACTGATTACTGCCCACTACTATAGTCCGGTTGTTCGCCAGATATTCCAGTTCGCTGCTGTTATTGGGGTGCCGGTGCATTTTCTGGCTTCCTTGCCCAGTACCGTACTCGAGAGGATGCAGGGTAAGTTAGAGCCTACAGATCAGTTGCGCCGCAACTATGCAGCGCTTCGCGAACACAACCTCATTTTACAGGCCCGCCTGCATCGCTTCGAGTTTCTGGAGAGCGAGAACATCCGGTTGCGTCGACTACTTTCCGCGGTACCGGCAACGGCAGAAAAAGTGACGCTTGCGGCACTGGTTGCAGTCAATCCCGATCCAAGAAGCCAAGCAGTACTAATCAATAAGGGTAGTGCAGATGGCGTTTTTCAGGGCCAACCCGTCGTTGATGCCGGTGGAATTATCGGCCAGGTTACAAGACCGGGAATGTTTCGAAGCACGGTTAGTCTGGTGACCCGTGAGAATCAGGGAATACCTGTCCAGGTTGCTCGCAGCAGTTTGCGGGCGGTGATTTACGGCGGGGGGCGTAACCGACCTTTGCGCGTGCTGTATCTGGATCGTAATTCTGATATTCGCACTGGGGACCTGCTGTTAACCTCCGGGCTGGCTGGCCGCTATCCGGCGGGGTACCCGGTTGCTCTGGTCACCGCAGTGGAACGGAATCTCAGCGAGTCATTTATGAGTGTTGCCGCTGAGCCAACCTCGCATCTTGGAAGCGAACGTGAAGTCTTATTGCTCTGGCTGCCGGTGTTAGATGAGCCGGTGGCGAGTGACCTGCTCGACTCAGAAGGTGAGTTGGTTGATTAACGTCAATACAACGCAACGCCGCACGTGGGTTCCGATTGCGACGGGGATTATTGCCTTGGTATTTTTCGCGCTGCCAATCGAAGAGCCTCTGCGAGGGTTTTTGCCAGACTGGGTATCTCTTGTCCTGATTTACTGGACTTTTGCTTTGCCCGCACGAATGATGGTCGGAATGGCGTGGTCGACTGGGTTGGTAGTCGACATTGTGAGCTTTGGCTTGCCGGGCGTCTATGCTCTCAGCAAGGCTGTGCTGGTCTATCTGGCCCGCGTTCTGGCGCTCAGAGTGCGAACGTATCCTTTATGGCAGCAGACAATTGTCGTATTGGGATTGCTCGGCATTGAGGTGCTGATACTGGCGCTCATCGATTTTATGGTTAGTGGCGACCTGAGCGGGTTGCAACGCTGGACCGCCGTGGTGGTAGGTGCTCTGGTATGGCCCGCGGTTTACTGGATCTTGCGTCGCGCCCGCCACCTTGCGCGGCTCGGCCACTGAGGGGCTAGGGATGGCGGCGGCGCAGTCTTTTAACCGGCAGCCCATGGAGGCGAGTGTTGTCAAGGGTCGGCTACGACTGGCCGGGTTGTTGGCGCTGGTGCTTTCTGCATTGCTTTTGTCGCGGCTTTACGTATTACAGGTCGCCGACTACAGTCGTTACCAGACTCTGTCACTGGATAATCATATACGCCTGCAGGCTCTGCCGCCTGTGCGCGGGCTTATCCTGGATCGTAACGGTGTTGTCTTGGCTCGTAACACCGCAGTTTACACCCTGCAGGTAATACCGGAAAAAGTTGGCGATATGGATTTGGTGTTACACGAGGTAGGCAAACTGGTCGATCTTAAAGAGGATGACATTGCAGTATTCAAGAAAAACCTTAGGCGCCACCCAGGGTTTGAGAAACACTTGCTGAAGTCGAAGTTGGATGATGTTGAAGCTGCACGTTTTGCAGTTAACGAATACCGTTTTTCTGGTGTGACGCTTGAGGCCATATTGCACCGCGATTATCCGTTGGCTGATCTGACCGGGCATGTACTTGGTTACGTGGGACGTATCAGTGAGCAGGATGAGGCGCGCCTGGACTCAGCCGCGTATCAGGGCGTATCTCATATCGGAAAGTTGGGTATCGAGAGTTATTACGAGAGCTTGCTCCTCGGACATTCTGGGTTCGAGCAGGTCGAGATTGACGCCCATGGCCGCACGTTACGAACCATCAACCGGGAGAGTGCGATACCAGGCCAGAATCTATACCTCAGTCTTGATATTGGCCTGCAACGAATAGCTCGGGAGGCGCTGGGCAATCGCCGTGGCGCCGTTGTCGCGATGGATCCAGGCTCGGGTGAGATATTGGCGATGGTCAGTGCCCCGGCTTATGATCCCAACCTTTTCGTTGATGGTATCAGTCGGGAGACCTACCAGGCCTTAATTCAGTTGGCCGACAAGCCACTACTGAACCGCGCCCTGTACGGACGTTATTCTCCCGGATCGACGATCAAACCTATTATGGCTTTGGCCGCGATGGATGCCGGGGTGAGCCCGCAGGAAAGGGCGTTTTGCCCCGGCTGGTTCACGCTGCCAGATAGTACTCGTAAATACCGGTGCTGGAAACGTACCGGGCACGGCAGCGTCAATCTGCACGATGCCATCGAGCAATCCTGTGATACCTACTTCTACCAGACGGGAGTCCGTCTTGGCATAGACAAGATGGCTCCGTTTCTCTTCAGTTTTGGTTTCGGTAAGCAAAGCGGGGTGGATTTACCGGGCGAACCTTCCGGTCTCGTTCCCACCCCCGAATGGAAGCAGGCCACCCGGTTGGAACCTTGGTATCCTGGTGAAGATGTTATTACCGCGATCGGCCAGGGATTCCTGCTGACGACCCCCTTACAACTGGCCCGCGCTAGTGCGATGCTGGCTAAGCGTGGCCGGCTCGTCAAGCCAACCCTGTTGCTTCGTCAGGAGAGCCCGCTCACGGGCGAAGCGACAAAGGCGCAGGCCGATGCTTTATCAGAGGCATCGGCGTTGGCCATAGACGAGAAGGATATAGAGTGGGTTATCCGGTCAATGACAGCGGTTATGCACGGGCCACGCGGTACGGCACGAGCCAGTGGGCGGCGCAGTGCTTACCGCATGGCCGGAAAGACCGGTACTGCACAGGTAGTCAGCATTCCTCAGGATGGCGAATACGATGCAAAATCTTTGCGTGAAACACAGCGTGATCATGCTCTGTTTATCGCTTTTGCACCTGTCGATCATCCGAAGATCGCCATCGCTGTCGTGGTGGAAAATGAAGGTAGCGGTGCAGCAGTGGCCGCTCCGATCGCGCGCAAGGTGATGGATTACTTTTTTCTCAAACGCTTGCGGCGGGCAGCTTTGACTGGGGCATCGGGTGTTTTCGGGTAGGCGATTGCATCTTGATGGCCCACTGCTGATTGGCCTGCTGGTCTTGAGCGCTTTGGGACTGGTTGTCATCTTCAGTGCTTCGGGCGAGAACTGGACTGTTATGGGCCGCCAGGGGCTTCGGCTTGGTATCTCGTTGGTAGTCATGGTGGCAGTGGCCCAGGTATCTCCTGAGAATCTGCGGCGTTTTGCCCCTCACCTTTTTGCCGTGGGTGTAATCCTGCTGCTGGCCGTCCTGGTTATGGGCGCTGCAGGCAAGGGTGCTCAACGCTGGCTCGACCTCGGTTTGGTTCGATTTCAACCCTCGGAACTGATGAAACTGGGAGTGCCGATGGCGGTGGCCTGGTTGCTAACCCGCGACCGAGTGCCACCCAGGTTTTCTATCGTGTTGTTTGCGTTAGCACTGACCCTGATTCCTGCGGGCCTGGTTATGGTACAGCCTGATCTGGGCACGGCTATCATGCTTGTGGTGTCCGGGCTTTTTGTGCTTTTCTTGGCTGGCATTCGTTGGCAGCATGTACTCATGATGTTGGCCGCAGTGATTGCAGTGGCCCCCTACCTATGGTTTCGCTTGCAGGAGTACCAGCGCCAGCGGGTTCTGACGCTGTTTGATCCTTGGGCTGACCCCATGGGTAGTGGTTACCAGGCTATCCAGTCGCAGATTGCAATTGGCTCGGCGGGTATATCCGGCAAAGGTTGGTTAGCGGGCAGTCAGTCGCACCTTGAATTTATTCCCGAGCGTAGCACTGATTTTATCTTTGCTGTTTTCGCGGAGGAGTTTGGTTTAATCGGAGTGCTTATGCTGCTGTTGCTTTATCTTTTTGTAGTGGGTCGTTGTCTGGTGATGGCATACCATACGAGGGGAACTTTCTCACGATTATTGATCGGCAGTCTGGCGCTGACTTTCTTTTTTTATGTTTTTGTCAATCTGGGTATGGTCTCAGGTATCCTTCCTATCGTGGGGGTGCCACTTCCACTGATCAGCTACGGAGGCACATCGATGCTTACACTTATGGCAGCATTTGGAATTATCATGGGTCTTCACGCCAGACGTCGGTTAATGGCATGAAGATAATTTGGGGCTATGCGAATATAGAACGACTAGCGCAGGTTTGTGTGCTAGTCGTATTAGCAGCAGTCGTGGCACCGGCGATGGCCGTATCCCTTGATCAGTATCCGCGCCTCGTGGAATTAGCCAATCGCATGGCTGGGACACCCGGGCTCAACGGTGAGCAGATCAAAGACTGGTTTCGGGATGCTGCAATTAAGTCGAAAATCATTAACGCGATGAACCGGCCGGCCGAGCGATTGCCCTGGCACCGTTACCAGTCACTGTTTGTTAACTCTGCCTCCATCAGTGGTGGGGTTCAGTTCATGAAACACCATGCAGCGACTCTCGATCGCGCCGAACAGCAATACGGAGTACCCGCTGAGATTATCGTAGCGATCATTGGTATCGAAACCCGCTACGGTAAAGTGCTGGGCAATTTGCGTGTACTGGATAGCCTGGTCACGCTCTCCATGGAATACCCGCGACGCAGCAAGTTTTTTTCCTCTGAACTGGAACATTTCCTGCACTTGGTCTCGGAGCAAGGGTTGGACCCGCTATCGGTCAAGGGCTCCTACGCTGGCGCCATGGGGGTCCCTCAGTTTATGCCCAGCAGTTATCGTGAGTATGCTATCGATTTTGATGGTGACGGACGAGCCGATTTGATCCACAGTGTTACCGATGCAATAGGCAGTGTGGCGAATTACCTGGCACGGCATCGTTGGCGCCCTGGCGAGCCTATTGTCACTCGAGTTATTGACCCCCCTGACGAATTGCAGGCAATGAAAACCCGCGGTCTTAAAGTACAAACGCCGGTTGCTGAAGTTCGCGCTCTGGGCGTGCCAGTATCCTCAGGCAGTGGCGACAAACTGGGTGTCATGCAGTTTGATGGCAAGATGGGTACCGCTTATCGCCTCGGGCACCACAACTTTTTTGTGATAACCCGCTATAACCACAGCCAGAATTATGGGATGTCGGTTTTTGAACTGGCAGAGCAGGTCGCGGTAGCGACCAGGAATTAAATGAAGTCTTGTGAGCGCTCGATTGCACTGTACCTCTTATTGGTGTGCCTGTTACCCGGTTGCAGTTTCTTTCGAGATAAATCGTCCGGGGCTTACTTTGAAGATGATGGACCGCCTGTTGGCGGCCCGAGTCCCGCCAGTGTCGCCAATGCTGTGCCTAAGCCCGAACCACTCAGCAGGATCGGCAATTCACCTTACGAGGTATATGGCGTGACCTATGTGCCGATACGAAAGGTATCGGTGGGCCATGCCCAGACCGGGGAAGCGTCCTGGTACGGTAAAAAATTTCATGGCCGTACAACTTCCAATGGAGATGTCTACGATATGTATGGCATGACAGCGGCACATAAGACTTTGCCACTGCCCACTTACTTGCAGGTGCGTAATCTTGCTAATGACCGTGAGGTCGTGGTCCGAGTGAACGACCGCGGCCCCTTCCTGGGTGGACGCATTCTGGACTTGTCATACATGGCAGCGCAAAAACTCGGTGTTGTAGCGACCGGAACTGCCAAAGTCAGGATTGAAGTTGTCGATGGCGTGGTGCCAGCTAAGGCGCCGGTCCAGTCCATAGCCCTTGATCGTCCTGAAGCTGTATTTTTCCTTCAGGCCGGAAGTTTTCGATTAGCCACTAACGCGTATCGGCTCAAGGCTGATTTGGCTGGGGCCGGGGTAACCGGCATCCGAGTTGTCACCGTCCAGATTGGACAGAACCTGTATCATCGAGTCCAGGTAGGCCCAATACACGGCTCAGCGGCGGTGAGCACGCAGCGTGGTATTGTCATAAACGTAACAGGTATCGAGCCTGAAGTGGTGAAGGAGTGTTGTTGAATATGGTTCAAAGATGGACGAGGGGTATTGGATGGGGCGCATTGTGTCTGGCCTTGGTAACTGTGTCACCGACGGTTCACAGCGAGATCGAATCGGATCTGGCAGGCAAGATGCGATCAACCATTTTGCCACCCAAACTTCAGGCTTCCTCGTGGGTGCTGATGGATGCTGCAACTGGTGCGATGCTTGCAGGCAGTAATCCGAACAAGCCGGTTGAGCCGGCTAGTCTGACTAAGTTGCTGACCGCGTTTATCGTTTTTCGTGAAATCCAACGTGGTAGCGTCAGCCCAGAAGACGAAGTGGTGGTGAGTGAGAAAGCCTGGCGAACGAAAGGCTCACGCATGTTTATCGAGGCGGGAGACAAGGTCCGGATTGATGATCTGTTAATGGGGCTCATTGTTCAGTCAGGCAACGATGCCGCAGTGGCGTTGGCTGAGTACGTCGCTGGTAGTGAGGTCGGGTTTGCCGATCTTATGAATCAGGCAGCCGCCGAACTGGGCATGACTAACAGCCATTTTATAAACAGTTCCGGTATGCCACACCCAGATCATTTCACCACGGCCTATGACATCACTCTCCTGTCTCAGGTGATTATTCGCGATCAGCCGGAGCACTATGCCCGGTACGCCATCAGAGACTTTACCTGGAACGATATTACCCAAAAGAACCGCAATCCCCTGTTAGGCAGGGATGACTCGATTGACGGCATTAAGACCGGGTATACCCGGTCGGCTGGCTATTGCCTGGTTGGCTCAGCACACCGTGACGGGATGCGCCTGATTGGTTCAGTAATGGGTGCCGAGGGCGACAGAGAGCGTGCCGATGCTGTTTATTCGCTGTTGCGCTTTGGTTTTGCCGCCTACGAGCGCCATGACCTTTACCTGGCAAAGCACAAGATTGTGGATGCAAGAGTATTTAAGGGTGCAGCAACCTCAGTTGAGGTGGGGCTGGCTGATTCAATCGATCTGGTGCTGCCCAAGGGAGCTGGCAAGAGTTTGCAGGCAACTGTGCAATTGATAGACCCGGTGGTGGCACCGCTCGAAGCGGATCAGTTACTGGGAACACTCACAGTCCAAATGGACGGGGCTGACTTGTTGTCGCGACCGCTGGTGGCTTTGCACGCTGTACCCGAGGGGACATGGTTCAATCGGATGACTGATGTGGTTCGCTTATGGTTTCACTGATGTCGGGTCGATCAGATCAGAACCCCGCAGAAGAGGTGGAACTGTTCAGCTTCCCCTGTCGTTTCCAGATCAAGGTGATGGGGCGGCAGAGCGAAGGATTTGACACACTGGTCTCTAAGGTGGTGAGCCGTCACCTCGATGGCGCGGCTATACTGGATGTCAGTACACGCGAAAGTAGTGGCGCAAGTTATGTATCGGTCAATTGCACTATCGAGGCGACGAGTCGTCAGCAATTGGACGCGATTTACCTTGACCTCAACAGCGAGAGTGACGTACTGGTCACGCTGTGACATTCCAAGATTGATGGACGTGGTTCTTGGATCGTGAATTGCCTGGAATTTCATCGCCTGGGATTGCGCGACTACAGCGACACGCTGCGGGCGATGCGCTCACTAACCGATTCCCGTACTGAAAGTTCACCGGATCAGATCTGGCTTCTGGAGCATTATTCGATCTATACCCAAGGGGTAAGCTGCAAGGATCGGCCGACCGGTGATTCTGGCGATATCCCTCTGGTTCATTCGGACCGAGGGGGTCAGATCACTTATCATGGTCCAGGGCAGCTGGTCGCCTATCTGTTGCTCGATATTCGTCGCCGAGGGATCGGGGTGCGCCAACTGATCAATGTCATCGAGCAGTCGCTGCTTACGTTACTGGCGGATCTGGGACTCAATGCGGCAACACAGCCTGGTGCTCCCGGGGTCTACATCGGTGGGGAGAAGATCGCGGCGCTCGGGCTTCGAGTACGTTCAGGATGTTGCTATCATGGATTCAGCCTTAACGTCGATCTGGATCTTAAGCCCTTCAGTCGAATTAACCCGTGCGGTTTCGTCGATCTTGCAGTAACGAGCCTGGAAAAACAGGGAGTTTCACTCACAGTAGCCCAAGCCGCTGACCGGGTGCAGGCGATTTTGTCACAGACTCTCCGGCGAGCACCCGGGCCGTGATCAGCGCCTGTAGAGTCCAATGATTTCTTGATGATGCTCAATCAAGCGAGTTCTTCTTTGCCTAACATGACTGACACCGCAGCCGCTGGGTAACTCACCCGTCATTACCGTTGACCAAACC
>CBFIBN010000048.1:0-396 GCA_965660775.1 Arenicellales bacterium
GTCGGGGCTTGTTCTTTAAATGCTCAAAATCTCACGATGGTGAGTGGAAGGATGCCGCATGGCACGGCCAAGGCACCTATACACATCCCAATGGAGCCAAGTACGGTGGCGGCTGGAAGGATGGCAAGAAGCATGGTGAGGCCCTCGTTTGCCGTCTGTGAAATACCGCACTCTAGTCGGTCCCCACTATGCTTTAATTCACCACAATGAAAACACGAACCACAATCCTCGCAGCCATCATCGGGCTATCTGCCTTGGTATCAACTCCTGTAAGTGCTGAGGTGGACCATACTTCCTGCGGAACGCTCCACGATTACTGGAAGGAATTTAAAAAGGAGGAACAAGGGCGTCTCTTATTCTGGGGCCTCTATGCGGGCTACATCCTAGGGTTTGCAG
>CBFIBN010000048.1:406-12529 GCA_965660775.1 Arenicellales bacterium
TCCCAGCGAAACAGGTGTAACAAATAATCAGGTCTTTTACGTTGTTGGCAAATGGCTAGAGGATCACCCTGATAAATGGCATGAGCCTCGGGGGCATTGCGTCTACTGGGCGCTTAAGGAGGCTTACGGTTTGAAGGATTAACCAAATCACATTGGACGACGAGTCAAGCAGCGGCTTAGGGAATGAAACGGCGTACCACCATCCTCGCAGCAATCCATAGGACTTACAAAATGAAGTAACTAATGGTTACTGCTATTACCGCGCTGTTGATCTCGACTCAAGCGGTAGCTGGGAACAGTATCCAGTTCAGCGGTCGGGAAATTTAACCATCACCAATTTCGCGTCTTCTTTACTCACGACGCTACTATTATGACCGCGGCCACAACGGTCCTTATGAAGCCATATCGACCCCGATGGGAAATTGCGAACTTCACCATCCCCAACCTCTATTTGAACCTGTCCTGACAAAACGAATATATACCCGTCCGTTGGCGGCTGATGCCATCCGCCAGCCCACCCGGCGGGTATCGAAAGAAACCCGACTTCTGTCGCGTCCTGAAATGCCGAGACTCCGGTAGGTAGTGCGGGAGGAGCAACTTCTTTGATCTCAAAATCAATACTCCTATCTCTAAAATGGGAGATTCCATTTTCATCAGAAAATATCTCTACGTAATTCATTTTTCCGCACCCCTATGATTCTGCTCTAATGGTAATCGTTATTCTTCTTGTGCTCCTCTCCATACGCGCAGAACGGAAGTCACACATCCTCGCCGCCTTCGAGGAATATTGCCGCACTCACCCTTAATCTATGCGTCAGAATCGCTCTGAGCAGTCAATGCCTCGAGCCTATCCGACCACAGCCTTAGAGCTTTCCGTTTCAAGTCCTTGAAGTCTGTCACCACATAAGCGGCCTGTAATGCCGCCCAAAACATGCCCTAAGACCCTATCAGCAACCTCAGCGCTGCCTGTCATCTCAGCTATCCTGGTGCCTACAGTTCTTCGCATGTCATGCAGGCTCTTACCTGGCAGCCCTACTCTGTTCCTGATCTTGACAAACGTGACCGTGATGTTCCAAGGTCTGAGTGGAATTCCCTATATCACTCCTGTGTGAGTTATCGTCAAGACGCTATACAGTGTTTAAGGCACAAAAAAGCCCCCAATTAAGGGGGCTCTCGTGATTGGCTGCCACAGTGTTCACTGTCACCGGACAGGGTGTCGCACTTAGCCCGAAAGATTGCTCCCGGAACACCTGCGTACACCAACGTTCACTGTGACAAATCCTATATCACTAGACATTAGATCACCCCCTTTTTTCCGGCCTATGGGGCTCCCAGTGTATCTGCCTGGGCTGCCGGTGACAATGCCGTTCTGGCGTTTATTCACGGATTACCGAAACTGCTCCCGCAGACGCTTTTTATCGATTTTTCCAACACTGGTTTTGGGTATCTCATCAACCTGTTCGATGCGTTCTGGCACCGCCCACTCACTGATAAGACCTGCCTTGGCAGCCTGCGTAAATTGCGCAGCAACCTCGCTGCAATCAATCTCAGTTTCTTTCCCAACGACAAGGACTAACGGGCGTTCGCCCCATTTTTCATCGGCAACACCGATCACCGCGGCTTCGCTCACGCTCGGAGTCGCCAATGCCAGATCTTCCAGTTCCAATGAAGATATCCACTCCCCTCCGCTTTTTATTACATCTGTCAGGCGATCTGTAATTTTTAGATATCCTTTGGCATCGATATGCCCAATATCTCCGGTATGCAGGTAGCCATTGGTCCATAACTCCTCGGAACGCTCCGGGTCATTGAGATACCCCTGGGTCAACCACGGTGCACGAACCACGACCTCACCTGTCGTTACCCCGTCGCGGGGCTGCTCCTTAAAATCCGGATCAACAATCTTCAGCTCAACCATCGGTACCGGGCGGCCACCCTTGCAGCGATAGACTAGAGCCTCGTCAGTAGTGAGCTCATCCCCCGACCCTTTGATCTGTGCCAGGGTCAACACAGGACCGGTCTCTGACATTCCGTAACCGCCAAAGACATCGATTCCAAGGTCGCGCGCACGCTGCGCCAAAGCGGACGACAAAGCTGAACCGCCGATAATAACCTTCCATTGGCTAAGATCAACTTTCTCAGCCATGGGGTCACTCAACAGCATGTGCATGATCGTTGGAACGCAGTGCGAAAAGGTCACCCCTTCATCTTGAATCAACTGCAGCAACTTTGCCGGCTCGTAACGGCCGGGGTACACCTGCTTGATCCCCAGCAAAGTGACTAGATAAGGGACGCCCCACGCATGAACATGAAACATCGGCGTAATTGGCATGTACACATCACTTGCGTGCAATCGGCCCTGCTCTGGGTTGTTCGACAGGGCAATTCCCAACCCGAGAGTATGAAGCACCAGTTGCCGCTGGCTGAAGTAGACCCCTTTGGGGCGGCCAGTTGTGCCCGTGGTGTAAAAGGTAGTCGCTCGGATGTTCTCGTCAAAATCACGCATGTCGTGTCGTGGCAATCCCGCCTCCAGAAGAGACTCATATTCGCCGGCAAAATTGATACCGGTTTTCTCTCTTGCCACTGACGCGGCATCATCACAAAGCCGAACCCAGTACTTGACCGAGGGCGCCTGCCCGGCAAGACCTGCCGCCAGTTCCAGAAAATCGTCGTGAACCATCAGCACGGTATCAGCAGCATGGTTGACCGTGTACAGGATCTGCTCTGGCGAAAGACGAATATTGATTGTGTGCAGCACCGCGCCGATCATTGGCACCGCGAAGAAGCACTCAAGGTAGCGGTGACTGTCCCAGTCCATCACCGCTACGGTGTCGCCTGGCTGGACTCCAAGATCAACCAGAGCATTGGCCAGCCGTTTTACCCGTTCATGAAATTCAAGATAACTGATCCGTCGTTGACCAGCATATACAATTTGCTGGTGCGGATGATTCACTTCCAGGGTTGAAAGCAGGTGACCAATCAGCAACGGATAATCATAAGCCGATGGAGTCCGTGGAATATTTAAATCCCGCATATCAATTACTCTCCTCGGGTAAATGCGGAGCCGGTAGCCGCGAAGAGCCATAACGAATCACCAGGGTTGCCAATGCAAGCAGCAATATCGCTCCGGAAATTAATATTATTCCCCGATCTGGAGTGTGCTCTACCTGGATATGCCCGATCATCATTCGCGTCAGCGCGGTCATGGCGATGTAAATCAGAAATCGTACCGGCATGTGATTGGTCTTAAAATAAATTCCTACCATCGCGCCGAGCTCGAGGTAGATAAAAAGCAGCAGGATATCCTCGATGGATGCTCCGCCCTGATCGACCATTTGAACAAAAGCTAAAACGGCTGCCCACACGATACTACCGCCTATGGCAAAAAGGGCGAGATAGTGAAACCCTTCGACAAATATATCTCCACCCGCTTTGGCCGCGCACGACATCTTTGCGTGTAGCCGCTTTGTATTGGAATTACACTCATTCATCTTCTTGACTCTCCTTGAACTCGGCTTGGCAAGAACCGTATTGAATTCTTATCCTGATCCCGGGTGATTATGTCAAAGTCCAGTCGATATGCCAGAGGGCGCCTGACGAAAACAAAGGAATGTCATTAGCTTCGACAACACTCCTGAATCAGCCCACAGCCTGGATAAGTCGACTATCGTAACGCATGCCGATCGTTCGGCGCAGTCGGGATATCCCGGCAACAGAGTGGAAAGGTCGCAAAAACCCTGCAAAAATGCCAGGGGCGCCCATCACTAACAAGTCACCCGGACAAAATTGGATAACTTGGCCCTCGGGTTCGTTACGCGATCTATGAATTCTGAACTCACCATCCCCGCTGACAAGCAGAATAGCGATAATTATTCTATATGCCAGATGGTCACGATGCGGTGTGATGCCTTTGCAGCCGGGAGGGTAGCGTTGAACAATCAAGTCGTTAATCGTGTAAGTCGCCGGCGACACCCATTTTGCTGAAATCTTCGTCAGCGCCAATGACATCAACTCTTCAAGTGTCGTGGCAAGCTTCCAGAATGGGTGATTTGGGGGGAGCGAGTAATTAAGCTCGAAATCCTGGTACACCAAAGCCTCCTTGGCGCCCATCATCGGAGCGGCCGAGCGGTAGGTTAGCTGATCCGCTACTACCGCCAATCGATCGCACTCTTGCGCCGACAAGCAAGGTACGGTGGTCGCCGGCTGTACTAACAAACTTTCAATAGCAAGGGACAGCCGTCTTGGGTCCAGTAGATCAAACATCTCTCGCGCTTGTCTATCCCGTTATCTTGTTTTGGAAAGGATTGCTGGGGTGAAAGACGCCCAGTATGACGACTCTTGGACGGGTTCGCGCTAATCCAGCATTCAGTAATAGACTCACCGTAAATTCGGACCCATTTTCAGGGTAAAGCCAACCCGATTCCAGGGAAAATGATGACCCAGATGCGTACTGTCGATTAGAATCGCCCCTGGCTCGCGTGGGCTTGTTCGGAAAGTTTCTGCGATGCAGATACAAAGGCCCGCTGACAGCGCATCACACTTCCCTGAAACTTGCTCATGACTCTCCCTCAAATTGACCTGCCGACGGGTAATCGCCCTCGATCCATCTGGAGCCGGCGCTTTCATCAGTTCGGATCGCCCCCTTTCTTTTACAACCTGGTCGGAAAACTATTACCCTGGCTCGGCGCCCTTTGTGCCCTGTGTTTTGCCGCGGGGCTCTACGGTGGGCTGATTCTGGCCCCTACTGATTACCAACAAGGTGAGAGTTACCGGATCATTTATATTCACGTACCTGCTGCCTGGATGTCGATGTTTGTATACCTGATACTTGCCATCAGCGGAGGGATCGGATTGATCTGGCGGATGAAGCTCGCCCAGGCTGTCGCTCGTGCGAGTGCACCCATTGGCGCAGCCTACACGTTTCTGGCATTACTGACTGGATCCCTGTGGGGCAAACCCATGTGGGGCACGTGGTGGATATGGGATGCAAGGCTCACTTCAGAACTTGTCCTTTTGTTTTTATATCTAGGTTACATGGCGCTTCAATCTGCCATCGATGATCGCCGTACTGCTGCACGCGCCGGCGCTGTTTTAGCTTTGATTGGTGTCGTCAACCTGCCTATCATTCATTTTTCAGTCGAATGGTGGAGTACCTTGCATCAGGGTCCAACAATCACCAAATTCGATAAGCCCTCTATCGCAACCAGCATGCTGATCCCTTTATTGCTGATGGCCATCGCCTTCCAGTTACACTACCTGGTCGCATTGTTTGCACGGGTTCGAACTGAAATTCTGGATTCGGAGCGGCGTTCCGCCTGGGTGACCAAAATGCTGGCCCCATCTTAAATATGCTCGAGTTCCTGGCTATGGGCGGGTACGCCCTCTTTGTTTGGCCGGCCTACGGGGCAACGGTTTTAGTGCTCAGCCTTGCAGTGGTGCTACCACTTCGACGCCACCGGCAACTGACTCGCGAGCTTGAATTGATCGCAATGCAGCACGACCGGAGTCAGACCATATGAGACCAAAACGCCGCCAACGCGTCGTTCTGGTTGGCCTGCTTCTGGCTGGCGTAATCCTCGCTGCCACATTAGCCCTGCTGGCGCTTCGCGAAAACATCAATCTCTTCTTCAGTCCAACCCAGGTGGCCACAGGGGAAGCGCCTCAAAATACGCCCTTTCGTCTTGGCGGCATGGTGGTCGCCGGAAGTGTCCAACGCGCCGCTGAAGATCTGTCGATACGCTTTGATCTAACCGATACCGCGCACACGGTCACGGTTGCGTACACCGGCATTCTCCCGGATCTTTTTAGCGAAGGCCAGGGAATAGTCACACAGGGATCTCTAGTGAAAGATGGCACCTTTGTGGCCAGTCAGGTTCTGGCCAAACATGACGAGAACTATATGCCTCCCGAAGTGGATGAGGCTCTTCAAAAAGCGCAGGCAATGGGGCTACAGTGATACCAGAAATTGGCATGTTTGCATTGATTCTGGCTCTGTTGGTTGCGCTGATACAAGGCGTGCTACCGATTATTGGAGCCAGTCGTGGCATACCGGCCTGGATCGCCCTTGCCCGGCCAGCAGCTATGGCTCAGTTGTTGTTTGTATTGCTGGCTTATGTGTGCCTTACCGCTTCATTCATTACCCATGATTTCAGTGTCACCTACGTTGTGAATAACTCCAACTCCAAGCTGCCTCTGATCTACCTGATCTCCGGCGTCTGGGGCGCGCACGAAGGTTCGTTGCTGTTATGGGCGCTGATACTGGGACTATGGTCCGGGGCGGTAGCTTGGTTCAGCCGCAGCATTCCCGACAACATGGTCGCCCGAGTGCTCGGCGTTATGGGTCTGATCAGTGTTGGCTTTCTTCTTTTTATTCTCCTGACTTCCAATCCGTTCGAGCGACAATTTCCCCCAGCTCTAGACGGACGCGATCTAAACCCGCTACTCCAGGATCCGGGCCTCGCCATTCACCCGCCTATGTTGTATCTGGGCTACGTTGGTTTTTCTGTGGCTTTTGCGTTTGCCATTGCCGCACTGCTTGGTGGCCGACTCGACTCGGCCTGGGCTCGCTGGTCTCGGCCTTGGACGCTCGCGGCCTGGGGCTTTCTGACGGCGGGAATTGCTCTTGGAAGCTGGTGGGCCTACTACGAACTGGGCTGGGGCGGGTGGTGGTTTTGGGATCCGGTCGAAAATGCGTCATTTATGCCCTGGTTGGTTGGCACAGCGTTAATCCACTCGCTGGCGGCCACCGAGAAACGTGGCGTATTCAAAGCCTGGACAGTGCTGCTTGCCGTGTTCAGCTTTTCCTTGTCCCTGCTGGGCACCTTCCTGGTGCGTTCCGGTGTCCTGACATCGGTGCATGCCTTCGCCACGGATCCCGCGCGCGGTCTTTTTATTCTGATTTTTCTAGGACTGGTGATTGGTGGTTCACTGGCACTTTACGCCTGGCGGGCGCCGGCGATCCGCAGCATCGGCGGCTTTCAGACCGTATCACGCGAGGCCAGTCTGCTATTGAATAACGTTCTGCTGGTGGTAGCGGCGGCAACAATTCTGCTCGGCACACTTTACCCCCTGGTGATCGATGCACTCGGTCTGGGCAAGATATCGGTTGGCCCCCCTTACTTCAATTCGGTTTTTGTTCCGATCGCGGCACCACTCGCGTTGCTGGTCGGTTTTGGTGCGCTCTCACGCTGGAAACGGGATAACCTGGTCCGACTGCTGCGTGCGCTGGGACCGATGTTTGGGGTTGCCGTCGTCTTGGGACTGGCATGGCCAATCACGATGGGTCACTATGCTATCGGTGCTGCCGTGGGGGGTGTGCTGGGAATCTGGACTATTCTGGCCGCGTTGTACGGGTTGTGGCTACGCACAAGACCCACTCGGCGCTGGTTATCTTTATCTCAGACCCCACGCTCGCTCTGGGGTATGACCACCGCCCACCTCGGGCTGGGTGTCTTCGTCATTGGCATCTCCTTTGCCTCGGCGTATTCGGTTGAAAAAGATATACGAATGGCGCAAGGAGATACTTACCCGATTGCTCAATATTCCTTTAGGTTTGATGGCGTCGAAGAAATTCCAGGACCCAACTATCTATCCCAGACGGGCACAATCACTGTGCTCAAAGACGGCGCAATCACCGCGGTGCTACGTCCCGAAAAACGGGTCTATCTGGTGCAGCAGATGCCTATGACTGAAGCCGCTATCGATGCCGGCTTTACCCGTGACCTGTACGTCGCGTTGGGTGAGCCATTGGACGACGGTAAAAGCTGGGCGGTACGTTTGTACTACAAACCCTTCGTGCGCTGGATCTGGCTGGGGCCCTTGATCATGGTAATCGGTGGCGGCCTTTCGGCCACTGATCGGCGTTACCGAACGTTGGCCTCGCGCAAACTTTCGCTTGGACCGGCAGATCAACCGCAGCCGAGCGCCTGACCCAAGTATGCCCCTTGTGCGCGCCATCGCTTCGCTCGCCATAGTCGTGCTTCTTGGACTCAGCCTGCCCAGCCTTGCGGCTATAGAAAGTCTGGAGTTTGACACCGCTGGCGAGGAAAGCCGATATCAAAAGATGATCGGCCAGCTACGGTGTCTGGTCTGCCAGAATCAGAACTTGGCAGATTCAAACGCTGATCTGGCCAAAGACCTTCGCGCAAAAACGTACCAAATGATTCGCTCGGGCGCCAGCGACGCCGAGATAGTCGACTTTATGGTGACTCGATACGGCGACTTTGTGCTCTACCGCCCGCCCTTGCGAGGGCGCACCGCCCTGCTTTGGGGAGCACCGCTCATCTTTCTCCTGATCGCTCTAGCCGTCTTTTTTTACACCTTAAGAAGGCGCAAGGTCGTTGGCGAATCGCTGAACCGTGAGCAACGGTCCCGCGCAGCGAAACTGCTCGATCCAGGGGATCACGCTTGATCATCGGGTGGCTGGTGGCCTCAGCTTTAATCGCTTTGGCGATTGCATTGCTGGCGCCGGCCCTGTTGCGCCGCCCAACCCAGCCTTCACAAAGCCAGTCTTCGGTCAATATCGGGATTGCCCGCGAACGTGAACGTGAACTACGCCGCGAGCTTCAAGAAGACATTCTCAGTGAGGCTGACTACGATCAGGCCAGAGCTGAACTCGAAATCAACCTGCTGAGCGATCTTGGCCAGGACCAAGGTCCCGAGGCCGCCCCAATCAGGACATCCGCACCGGTTACCGCGACGCTGCTTGCGGTCCTGATACCATTAGCAGCCGTGGGGCTTTACCTGTTTTTGGGTCATCCGGGCAGTCTTGATCGAAGTTCGGGTTTAACGGCGCAACAGCTAACGTCAGCCCAACCCTCAGCCACTGATGTCGATGCGATGCTCTCCAAGCTTCGCGAACGACTGGTAGAGCGGCCCGACGATGTGCGTGGCTGGACTCTGCTTGCCAATGCACTGATGGGCACTGGCCGTTACGCCGAAGCGGTAACGGCTTACGAGCGCTTAGGGCAACTCGAGCCGAGAAATCCGGAGTTCCTGGTTCGGCTCGCGGATGCACTGGCCATGTCCAATAATGGATCGTTGACCGGCCAAGCCACTAAGCTAATAACGGAGGCGCTCGCGCTCGACCCACAACAGATTCAGGGCCTGTGGCTAGCCGGAATCGCGGCTGAGGAGCGCGGCGAGCCGATTCAGGCCCTGGCCTTCTGGCGGCGCCTGGAACCTCTTGTGATTGACCAGCCCGAATTACTAAGTGAAGTACGGGTCATGATAGGCCGTGCCAGTGCCGAGTTGCAGAAAAATCAGACCGAGATGACGGAGCCGCTACGGGTCGCAGTATCGATAACTCCCGATCTACTAGGCAGTGTCACCTCTGAAGATACGCTGTTCCTTTACGCACGAGCGCCAGAGGGCCCACCGATGCCTGTGGCAGCCCGAAAATTATCGGCACTGCCCCTGCCCAGACAGATCACCTTAGATGACCGGGCAACGGTGATGACCGGGGGCTCGCTTTTGAGTCACCGTCAACTTGTAGTAGGTGTCCATATCTCACGCTCCGGCAATGCAATGAAATCCTCGGGTGATCTACTCGGAATGACCAACCCATTTGATCCCGCCCAGACTCAAGAACTTGCTGTAGTGGTGAATAAACGAATCCCCTGAGTCTCGTGACGCGTTACGCGCCTGTTGAATCTAACCACGAGAGCCTAGCAGGGGATAATGTTGTGTTCCGGCCCAAAAGGAAACCCGGTAATATTTTCAGCACCTTTTTCTCCGATAATCAAAATGTCATGCTCGCGATATCCACCGGCGCCAGCGTTACCCTCGGGCATCATGATCATGGGCTCCATAGAGACAACCATTCCGGGCTCAAGCACAGTCTCTACATCCTCGCGAAGTTCGAGGCCAGCCTCGCGGCCGTAATAGTGAGAGAGCGTTCCAAACGAATGCCCATAGCCAAATGTACGATACTCCAAAAGCCCGTTTTTCTCGTATATCACGTTTAATTTTTCGGCAATATCGCAACATCGAACACCAGGTGCGATCAGTTCCAAGCCGCTCTGATGCACCTCGCAGTTAATTTCCCATAATGCTAATGAGCGAGGGTCGCAAGATCCAAGAAAGAGAGTTCGCTCAAGCGCCTGGTAGTAACCCGAAATCATAGCAAAAGTGTTAAGGCTGAGGATGTCGCCCTTTTGCACTCGGCGTGTTGTCAACGGATTGTGAGCGCCATCAGTATTAACGCCCGACTGCAGCCAGGTCCAGGTATCCATGATTTCGGTATGCGGAAAACTTTTCGCAATCTCCCGAATCATGGCGCGATTTGACTGCATTGCTATCTCGAACTCCGCTACATCTACGGCCAGAGCATCCACCACAGCCGCGCCTCCCAGATCGCAGATACGCGCGCCCTCCCGGATCAATGCCAGTTCCTCTGCTGATTTACGCATCCGCAACTGCATCGCTTTGCCGGAAAGGTCCACAAGCTCGACGCCCGGCAGCGCTTGCTGAAGCTTTGCATGGTTCTGCAAGGTCAAGTGATCCGATTCAATTCCGACTCGTTTTGCAGATCCCGCCAACTGTTGCACTGCGACGAAAAAATTATCCTTGTGCCAATCGGTATACACCAGATTGTCGTGTCCAAAAGTCTGGCGCCAGGGTTGACCGCCGTCGATGTTGGCACTGATCGTGGTCAAGCGCTCCTGGGTTATGACGCACCCATAATTTCGTCCAAAGGCGGTGTACACAAAATCTGCAAAATAATTAACACAATGCATCGAAGTAAGAACAGCCACCTGAATATCCAGAGCCGCCATCTCTGCCCGCAAGGCGGTGCAACGGCGAGTCATTTCATCATCGCTGAAAGTGGGCTTGGGCGGCGTACCATTTTCCAATGTGAGCGTGTGCGGCCTTTCGCCTGCTTGGCCTGTCATGGCAAGATACTCTCCCAGTTAAAGTTATCGAAAAACTCCATCTTTTTGTTGTTGCACTGAATCTGGTACGCTGACCCGGGCTGTACACAGGTCACACAGTGATAGCGTTCTCGTAGCATCTGTCCCGCGGGGGTTTCCTCAATACAGATCGAGGCAATCCCAGCGATCTTGCCACCTTGCTTTTCTATCAGCTCGATACCTGCACCCATGGTTCCACCGGTCTCCACCCACTGGTCAACCAGTAACACATGCGCACCTTCTTCGAAGGCTGGCTTTCGAAGTTCCATTTGTTGCGGGCGACCGGTGTAGTTAACAAAGTCGACCTCGTCGGTTGGCACCGGCAGTTTTCCGGCCTTGCGGATCGTGAGGAAACCGACACCTAGTCGATCCGCCATTGCGGCGCCAAGCACATAACCCGCCGCATCGATTCCGGCCACTACGTCAACCCGACTTGATTCGAATGGTCCGCACAGTGTGTCGAGCATGGTGTGAAACGCCTTGGCATTAACATAAGCTGATGAGGGGTCCAGCCAGGCCATCGTGGGATCTTTGACATTCGGTGCCATATTGCGCAAATACCAGTCTGAATCCGGTCTGGAACCCGGTTCTGTGCTCTTTAAATCCTTGCCCCCTGTCACACGCGAGTGGTTAACCAATTCCGTCAACCGCTTGGGATCAATATTGTAAAAATCCCCAGGATAATTGATGCCTGTTGCAACGAGCACAGCGTCGACCTCATCGGCGTAGTCAACAAAATTGGCAGGCGTCACACCTGACGCCACGGCTAATGGCGAGCTATCTGAGCCCAACCTGAATTCACTGATTTTATCCGTCGCAGCCGGTTTTCCCGTTGCAACTCCCGAGGTTGTAACAACGTCCATATACCGGGCTGCGATCTGGGCTGATTTTTGCCATTCCTGTGAATCTACGGGCCTTTGTTTTTTAAAGGCGGTGCCACCGAAATACAACCCATCCCACCCGGAGTCGACGCGGGCCTGGGAGATCGCCTCTGCATCCTGCTGGCTGGTAACGCACTCGTTTATACAGGCATCATCTGCCCAATAGGCGTCGACCAGTGTTCCCTCGTCCGCTAAATCCCCAAGCACCCCAAATGCATTTAGTCCGGTAACGCCTAGGAAGTTGACCCCCATCCATAAGCTCGGAAAACTTTCTCGGCATGTCCTGATAATCGGTAAAAACCGGTCTATTTCAAAATCGTGGTTAATCAGGA
>CBFIBN010000049.1:0-12493 GCA_965660775.1 Arenicellales bacterium
CGCAAAACCAGTCAAACCGAGTGAGTTGCCAATAGCTTTTTTTGTTAACAAAGGAGCCCAGAAATATCACTGCGGGCACCACACCACCCACCAGCACCCTGACTGAAGCCCAGATATCTGCGTCTGCTGAAAAAGCCGCTCCGAGGCTGACTAGGGGGGCCAAGGCCCAGAGAAACCAGGAAACCCGGTTGGGCTTGGTTCTGCCTGCTAGGGTGTCACGAAAATAGGAATACCCTCCCCACAGCATAAGGAGAGTGCTGATAATCACCAGAGAATGCGGAAAGGTTATATAAGCGGTCATTTTGTAATCACGTAGTACGTGCGCCGCGTTTGGGTGATTTCCCAAGCGCAACGGATTCCTTTGGCAATAAAGCCAGTATCGTCTGCCGTGAAGGTATCTGAAGACTCATCGGTCTTGGTTAATGTGACTTATGCTGAAAGCATGGTCATCATGTCATACGCCGGATAGACATCGATATTTTCCGGCATGGTGCATATTCCAATACACCACTTGGGATTAAGCCATCTGCGGTTTGAAAGAAAGTATGGCGAAGCTTGTGGGTGTTGTCGGTAGTGAAAGCATCTTGGCGTACAAGATCAGAGCGCTGTATTCCTGCAGTCGAGTCACCGTCCAGCAATAGCCGAAACATGTAGTTGTCATGCACAACTCCTTTATGCATGAGATCAGGAGGTTAAGTCGTCGGCCAACAGAAAATCAACAGCAAAGGCGTACTCTTTCTTCGCACAGGTGGCCCAGTCTGGCTAGTTATCAACCGTGCCAGTGGGTCGGGCTATACCATCAATAAGGAGTTTTGGTTCAACCCCCACATCCATCAAACCTGGCCTGTTGCCAAGGTACTCACGCACTCCATCGAGGTTCTCGAGGGTGGAGATGAACTCGCTAAGGTTGGGGTAAGGGTCCAGTAGATCTGGATCCAGAAACATGGCGAGATTCACATGGTGAAAAACTCCAAAATCGCAATAGTACGGGGCATCGCCAAAAAAGAAGGGCCCCGATGGGTGTGCCGCCAGGGCGCGCTCGAGATCTCCCAGTCGTGGCGCTAGTTGTTCCAGTAAGTTTTCCCGTTTTGCCACAAAATCGGTTCCAACGGCAAAATTGATCGTTGGATTCAGGGGAGCAAAAAGTTCCTGTGAGGTCTCGAACAATGCGTCGACTTCACCGAGCAACAGGGCATCAGCTGGCTTGAGGTGGGTAAGATTGGCGATAAATCGGGTGATTGCACCACTCTGGCAAATTCGTGTAGCGTCATCAACGACAAGCATCGGCAACTGCCGATAGGCAACAGTCGGTTTGGCTTCACTCCAGGGCTTTTCGAAATAATCCCAGGCCATCTCGTAGGAATAGGGGGTTTGCGTATAGTGCAACATCAATTGGGGCGCTTCTGCGAGAGCGCGCATTTTGAAATAGATAAGCCGTAAGTCGGGCATTGGAATCTTCTTCAGTAGTGGCCTCAATAACTTCGTGGCGACTGACAGGCTTTTGGTGAGTCAGGCAGCACAGATCATCGCTTATTTCCGAAGGCTTAACCAGTCAGTAGCGTGAGTCTTGATGGGTTGACCAAGAACAGTGAAACCTAAACTCACCACATCGGTGAAAAGATGTCACATTCTGGGAACTGGGCATCAGTCCAATGGATTATGAGTCCAGTGATTCTCTGGGCAGCATTGCCAACCCTAAATCTAGACTCGAACCGATTCCGCGTCCGACTCGGTGCGGCTAGAATCACCATCTTCACAGCTGGCGCAGGGCATAATTTCGGGGTTGAATGAGCCCGTCTCACCCTTTGGTATTTTGATCCGCGGTGCTTGGAGATAACCGCCTCGGGTGTAAAGTTTGCCTTAGGTAAATTACGATTGGCTTTATGGGATGGGTCAAACTTCTCTGTCACAAACCCGGCCAGCGGTGACGGGTAGGTTAATCGTTAAAACTGGTATACAATATACCAGTAATCAGGTTTGGGATATTTGAATAATGAAAATCCATGAATATCAGGCCAAGGATGTACTCAGGCAGTATGGCGCGGCGGTTCCAAAAGGCCGCGTCTGTTTTAGTGTTGACGAAGCCGTTGCTGTCGCGGAGGAGCTTGGCGGGAGTCAATGGGTGGTTAAAGCCCAGATCCACGCCGGTGGTCGCGGCAAAGGTGGTGGGGTCAAAGTCGCTGACAGTATTGCCGAAGTTCGTAGCCACGCCGGGGCGATCCTCGGTATGACTTTGGTGACTCATCAGACCGGGCCCGTTGGCACCGAGGTTAAACGGTTATTGGTCGAAGAGGGGGTGCCGATCAGGGATGAACTTTATGTCGGGATAGTCGTGGACCGGGCGTCGCAAAAGGTCATTTTCATGGCCAGTTCCGAAGGTGGAACGGAGATTGAAACCGTCGCCGCCACCACGCCTGAGAAAATTCATAAGGTTATGATCGATCCGGGTATAGGGCTGACCATGGATGATGCCCAATCCCTAGCTGGTGCAATTGGGATCCCAGATACGCTGCAGGCAGAAAGTGGCAAGATGTTCCAGGGCCTGTATCAGGCCTTTTGGGACAAGGACGCCTCGCTGGCAGAGATCAATCCTCTGATTGTTACCAAGGATTCGCGAATCATGGCGTTGGATGCCAAGATCAATTTTGACGACAACGCGTTGTATCGTCATCCGGATCTGCAGGAGTTGCGTGATCTGGGCGAGGAGAACGAGGATGAGGTCGAAGCGTCCAAGTTCGGACTCAACTATATTTCTCTCGATGGCACGATTGGCTGTCTGGTCAATGGTGCCGGTCTGGCGATGGCGACCATGGATATCATCAAGTTGTATGGGGCATCGCCGGCCAATTTTCTCGATGTCGGCGGTGGTGCCACAGCCGAACAGGTCACCGAAGCATTCAAGATTATGCTGAAGAATGAGAACCTAAAGGCAATTTTGGTAAATATTTTTGGCGGCATCATGCGTTGCGATGTGATTGCTGAAGGTCTGGTGAACGCCGCCAAGGAAGTGAGCCTGTCGGTGCCGTTGGTGGTGCGTCTAGAAGGCACAAACGTGGATGAGGGTAGAGCGATTCTGGCTCGTTCCGGTATCGAAGTGATTAGCGCTACGACCATGGCCGATGCGGCTGAGAAAGTGGCTGCCGCAGCAGGGGTATAAAAGTATGTCCATTCTCATCAATAAAGATTCGCGAGTTGTGACCCAGGGTATTACCGGGAAAACCGGAATGTTCCATACTCATCATTCCATCGCCTATGCCAATGGCAAGGATTGCTATGTTGCTGGTGTTACGCCCAACAAGGGCGGGCAGGAAGTAGAGGGAGTGCCTGTCTACAATACAGTTGCTGAGGCTAAGCAGGCCACCGGTTGCAATGTTGCGGTTAACTACGTGCCCCCGTCATTTGCCGCCGCTGCTATAGATGAGGCTGTGGACGCGGAAATGGAAATCGTGATCTGCATTACCGAAGGCATTCCCGTCAAGGATATGATTCGTACCCGTGACCGGATGCGTGGATCCAACACGATTCTAATAGGTCCCAACTGTCCCGGTGTTATTACGCCTGAAGAACTTAAGATCGGCATCATGCCTGGTTATATACACAAGAAAGGCCGCATCGGAGTGGTTTCCCGGTCAGGCACGCTAACCTATGAAGTCGTGGATCAGTTGAGCAAACTGGGCATGGGGCAATCGACCTGTGTCGGTATCGGTGGGGATCCGGTCAATGGCTTAAAGCATATCGATGTCATGAAGATGTTCAACGACGATCCCGAGACCGATGGCGTTGTCATGTGCGGCGAAATCGGCGGCACCGATGAGGAAGCCTGTGCTGAATGGATCGCTGACAATATGACTAAACCGGTGGTTGGATTTATTGCTGGGGTTACCGCCCCTCCTGGCAAGCGCATGGGTCACGCCGGCGCCATTATTGCCGGCGGCAAGGGCACTGCAGATGAGAAAATTGCAGCGCTTGAGGCAGCTGGTGTAAGCGTCACCCGAAACCCATCAGACATGGGTAAATTGATGCTGGAGAGGCTATCCCAGTAAATTTTGGAATCATCGAGTAATCAGTTTTTCGCATGTTTTTGTCCGGAGTTCTGGCTTGGGAAGATTTATTACCAATATTAAACAGAGGCCTAGGCGATATTTAGGTTTTAAGGTGTCAAAAATCTCTCCATAAAATGCTTGGCAGCACTCTGATTTGTCGTTTCACTTCTCCCTGGTGTGTGGTATACAGTATTCGTAGATTTTCAGAAAACTTGGTACAAATTTGAAGATCTGCAAGGGTGAGTCGACGGTTATAGCAGGCAGTCAATTTACTGAAGTTTGTCTGATTCAGAACTCAATTGAGGTAATTGGTTGCAAAGTCTGGACGTCGGTTGACTACAAGTCATGTCAATAGCAGTAGGAGGACTTAAGATGAGTATGTTTTCAAAGAAATTAAGAAGGATGGTAATTCCTGTCGCAGTAGCGGCAGCGTCCACCTTGGCCGTTTCCACCAGCGCGGTTGCCGGGTGGTCCCCGAAGAAGCCGGTCGAATTTATCATTATGGCCGGCACTGGCGGCGGGGCTGATCAGATCGCTCGTTTACTACAGGGCTTGATCGAGAAGAAAAATCTGTCTCCACGACCCTTCATTCCAATTAATAAACCGGGTGGTTCCGGTGGTGAGGCGCTTCGGTATCTGAACGACAAGGCCGGCGATAATCACACTTTGCTGGTAACTCTAAACAGTTTTTATACAACGCCCATCATCCAGAAAGATCTAGGCGTTGATCCCACTACATTCACACCTGTTGGCAGAATGGCGCTCGACACCTTTTTGCTCTGGGTGAATAGTGACCGGAAAGATATTACTGATCTGCCAAGTTATGTGGCCGCAGTAAAGGCGACCGGCAAAGGTTGGAAAGTGGGCGGCACGGGGTCTGGACAAGAGGACTCGATTCTGACCGCCATGATGGAAAAGGAATTTGGTTATGAGGTGACCTACATTCCGTTTCCCGGTGGCGGTACGGTGGCGAAAAACCTGATCGGCAACCATATTGACTCCACAGTTAATAACCCTGCTGAACAAGGTGAGTTTTATCGTGCCGGCAAGAGTAAGCCGTTGGTTCAGTTTACTAGTGAGCGGATGGCCGCTTATAAGGATATCCCCACCGCAAAGGAACTCGGTCATGACATTGAGTACTACATGCAGCGATCGGTGAATGGCCCTCCGGGAATGTCAAAGGAAGCGCAGGAATGGTATATCAATCTGTTTAGAACACTGTACGAGTCAGAAGAATGGCAGAAGTTCTGTGTCGACGATGGGCTTGATTGCACCGAATGGGTGGCAGGCGCTGATCTCGGCGATTTTCATGCCGCGCAACTTCAGCGCCATAAGGATCTTATTGAGTCAGTGGGTGCTGCAGCAATTACCGGCGGGTAAACGTTGGATTGTGGGTTACGACAGGAGGCGCTTAGGCGCCTCCTGTTTCCAGGTTCGATAGCATTATTAACTAAAGTTAGGAAACTACGCTAGGAAAGAGCAAACATGACAGTTCGTACTTCTGACCTGGTAATGAGCATCCTGCTCGCATTAGTTTCTATTGGTCTTATGGTCAAGAGCGCGGAGCTCAATATTGGTTGGATAGAAGGGCGTGGTCCGGGCGCTGGCGCATGGCCTTTCTGGTTGTCGGCAGGCATGCTGCTGGCATCGTTGGTGACACTGTATCGCTGGCTTCGCTCGGCCACTGCTGAATCTAGAAATACCGATCTTTTCATGACCCGCGATACGGTCTTGGTGGTTGGCACTTCGGCAGGTGCTATCCTGATGTTATTGATCGCCACGCACTTGATTGGCATTTACGGCGCTTTGGTCCTGTTTCTGTTGTTCTATATCCGGTTTGTCGGAAGACACTCCTGGATAGTGACCATTCTTCTGACTATCGGTATTCCAATTTTTGTGTTTTGCCTGTTTGAATGGGCGCTCAAGATTCCGCTCCCTAAGTCAATCAGCGAGCCGCTGTTTTATCCCATATACGAACTAATGTATTCCTGATTCATAAGTTCAGGAAAAACTAGCAAGAGAGCATTAGGATGGAATCGATATTGAGTTTATTGGGGGCTGGCCTGTTACAGGCTCTAGAACCCATCAATTTCACGATGATCGTTATGGGTTGCGTACTGGGGCTCCTGGTTGGGGCTTTACCTGGTCTGGGCTCTGTCAATGGCGTGGCGATCCTGTTGCCTATTACTTTCCTAGTACCACCTACTGCTGCCATTATTTTTCTGGCCGCGATCTATTATGGCGCCATGTACGGCGGTGCCATCAGTTCAATTACCCTCGGTATACCGGGGGCGTCGACAGCAGTGGCAACGGTTTTTGATGGGCGGCCACTGGCGCAAGCGGGTAAAGCCGACAAGGCCCTGACGGCCGCCGCCATAGCATCTTTTGTAGGCGGCACTGTGTCGGTCATTCTGTTTACTCTATTTGCGCCGCCACTGGCTGAATTTGCGTTGAAATTCGGCCCAATCGAAGAGTTTTCCCTGATGATCCTGGCCTTTGCAACTTTCATCGGTCTTGGTGGCGACGATATACCCAAGACGATCTTTTCCATTCTGATTGGCTTGGTGCTAGCCGCGATTGGTCTGGATATTATTTCTGGCCAGCCGCGCCTGATCTTCGGTGATATTTCCGGGTTTATGCATGGCATCAACTTTCTAGTGCTAGCTATTGGCGTTTACGGTATTGGTGAAATGCTGTGGACCTTGGAATCGACCAAGGGTGAGGTAGTCGCGCACAAGGTCAAGTCGTCGATAGCTGGAACCCTCCGCAACATACGGGATGTCAAAACATACTTTGGCACGACAGCATTGGGTTCCACCCTGGGTTTTTTTGTTGGAACACTGCCGGCAGCAGGCGCGACCCCGGCATCGTTGATGTCCTACGGTCTGGCAAAGACTTTTTCCAAAGATCCCGACTCCTTTGGTAAGGGCAATGTTGCTGGCGTTGCCGCCCCCGAGGCCGCAAACAACGCAGCGTCCACCGGCTCGATGTTGCCCATGATTACACTCGGTATACCAGGGTCCCCGACCACGGCTATCCTTCTTGGCGGTATGATTATTTGGGGTCTGCGTCCCGGCCCTTTACTTTTCAGTGAGCATCCGGACTTTGTCTGGGGGCTGATCGGGGCGCTATATATTGCGAACCTGGTGACTCTCGTGATCAACCTGGCGTTTATTCCTGTATTCGTCAAAATTTTGACTGTCCCATTTACCATTTTGGCTCCAGTGATCTACATTCTGTGTGTAGTAGGCGGTTATGCGCCCACTCAAACTATGCACGATGTATGGCTCATGTTTTTATTCGGCCTCGTCGGGTACCTGTTGCGAAAACTAAACTATCCGTTGGCTCCAGCAGTACTTGCAATTGTGCTGGGTCCTTTGGCAGAACGTTCTTTGCGCCAATCACTGTTGATGTCCCAGGGAGACGCTCTGGTGTTTTTTCAGCGGCCTATCTCCGCGACTTGCATGCTGTTGGCGCTTGCATTGGTATGTGCACCATTTGTCAAGAAGCTCTTCCGCCAACGAAAATCCCAAGTCCGGGACTGAGTCCGCTTGGCATAGTCATGGACCAATGATCTCCGCAAAAACATTGGTATACAAAAAACCTTTAATAAATTCACTGCCGGTAGCCCGGCTCTATCGTTGAGAGATAAAAGAAATGGCAACAAGCCCCCAAGAAACAAGTAAGACGGCACACGACACCCTGGCACAGAAAACCAAGGATGGTTCAGTCATATCCGGTGGCCACCTTGTGGCAAAAGCCCTTAAGGCGGAAGGGGTCGATACTATTTTTACCCTTTGTGGGGGGCACATTATCGATATCTATGACGGCTGCCTTGATGAAGGTATTCGCATTGTAGATGTGCGTCACGAACAGGTTGCGGCACATGCGGCTGATGGTTATGCACGCCAAACCGGCAAGCTTGGCTGCGTGGTCACGACTGCTGGACCCGGTTGCACTAATGCTGTTACGGGAGTGGCCACTGCGTTTCGATCAGAAAGTCCGATTTTGCATATCGGTGGTCAAAGCTCACTGACACAGCACAAGATGGGTTCACTGCAGGATCTCCCCCACGTCGATATGATGACCCCGATCACCAAGTTTGCGTCGGGTGTATTTTCTACTGAACGCGTTGCCGACATGATCGCGATGGCCGCACGTGAGTGTTTTTCCGGCGCTTATGGCCCTTCTTATCTGGAGATCCCTCGGGATATTCTGGATGCCGAAGTGCCTTTCGAAAAAGCGGTGATGCCTCAGCCTGGATCCTATCGTGCCTCAGTTAAATCCATAGGCGATCCGGCTGATATTGAAAAGCTTGCTGATATCCTCGCGAAAGCCGAGCGTCCAGCGGTACTGCTGGGACAACAGGTCTGGTCCTCCCGGGGGCATGAGGAGGCTATCGAATTTGTGCGCGCACTGGATATTCCAGCTTATATGAATGGCGCCAGCCGCGGTTTGTTGCCGCAAAGCGATCCGCATCACTTCGATCGTACTCGCAGTGATGCTTTTAAGAATGCTGATGTAATCCTGATTGTGGGAACGCCGTTCGATTTCCGCATGGGTTATGGCAAGCGCATTTCCAAGGAAGCCACTCTGGTGCAGATTGACCAGAGTTATGCGACGGTTGGTAAGAATCGGGATATCAGTCTTGGTTTGGCCGGTGACCCCGGTGCAATCCTGGCAGCCGTGACGCAGGCCGTATCGGGCCGTATCGATAAAGGAGCGCGTCAGCAACGCCAGAAGTGGATGGCCGAGTTGCGCGAGATTGAGGCGACCAAGCTTAAGAAGTTGATGCCGATGTTTACTACCGATCAGAGTCCGATTCATCCTTACCGGTTGGCCTATGAAATAAATGAGTTTCTGGGCGAGGACACAATCTATATCGGCGATGGTGGTGATATCGTAACCATTTCTGCTCAGGCAGTCCGCCCGCGCAACCCGGGACAGTGGATGGACCCCGGGGCGCTTGGCTCGCTTGGCGTGGGCACTGGTTTTTCCATGGCGGCCAAGCTTGCACACCCCAATAAAGAGGTGGTCTGTCTCTATGGTGACGGTGCCTTTGGCATGACTGCCTTCGATATGGAAACAGCACAACGCTTCGGTGCGCCGTATCTCGCAGTGATCGGTAATAATTCGGCCATGAATCAGATCCGCTATGGACAACTCGCCAAGTACGGCGAGGAGCGTGGTGATATCGGGAACAAACTCGGCGACGTGCCTTTTTCCAAGTTCGGCGAGATGATTGGCGGATATGGCGAAGAAGTTACCGAGGCGAGCCAGATTCAGCCGGCAATGCAGCGTGCACGGGAAGCGATTGCCAAGACGGGAAAGTGCGCCGTGGTCAATGTCTGGGTCGACCCCAACGAGTACGCGCCAGGCACCAAAGCTCAGACCATGTACAAGTAACCATTCATTTACCACTCCGATAGTCTTAACAAGAAGAGAAAACCAATGTCACAACCACTTACCGGTATAAGAATTCTGGATTTCACACATGTCCAGTCTGGACCCACTTGCACTCAGTTGCTTGCATGGATGGGCGCCGATGTGATCAAGGTAGAGCGCCCTGGTGTTGGTGATGCCACACGAAAGCAACTCGTGGATGTGGAAGGGGCTGACAGCCTCTACTTCACCATGCTCAATCACAACAAACGCTCCCTGACCCTTAATTCCAAGAACCAAGCAGGTAAGGAAGTGCTAGAGCGACTGGTAAAAGAATGTGATGTGCTGGTGGAAAACTTTGCCCCAGGGGCGCTTGATCGGATGGGATTTGGTTGGGAACGCATCCAGGAACTTAACCCCCGCATGATCATGGCTTCAGTTAAGGGTTTTGGCCCGGGACCTTATGAGGATTGCAAAGTTTACGAAAATGTGGCGCAGTGTGCAGGCGGGTCTGCATCCACCACAGGCTTTCACGATGGTTTACCTATGGTAACTGGTGCGCAGATCGGTGATTCGGGCACCGGCTTGCATCTTGGGTTCGGTATCCTGGCGGCGTTATTACATCGGGAGAAAACGGGTCGCGGACAACGCGTGCTTGCTGCCATGCAGGATGGGGTAATTAATCTGTGTCGGGTCAAGTTGCGCGACCAGCAGCGCTTAAAAGCGGGCCCTCTGAAGGAATACTCACAGCATGGTGAGAACATACCATTTGGCGAGGCCACGCCGCGTGCCGGCAACGACTCGGGTGGTGGGCAGCCGGGCCGTATCCTAAAGTGCAAGGGATGGGAGACCGATCCGGACGCCTATACCTACTTCATTACCCAAGCCGCCGTTTGGAAAAATATATGTGACGTTATTGACAAGCCCAACTGGAAGGAAGACCCAGACTACGCAACGCCAGACGCGCGTCTGCCGCGCCTGAATGAGGTCTTTGGCGCGGTTGAGGATTGGACCATGACCAAGACCAAGTACGAAGTCATGGAAGTATGTAATCCACTGAATATTCCGGTTGGGCCGATTCTTTCAATGAAGGAGATTGCTGATGAGCCGTCGTTGCGTGCAACCGGCACTATCGTCGAATGTGATCACCCTGAACGCGGGCCGTACCTTTCGGTCGGATGCCCGGTAAAGCTTTCGGATAATGCTGTTACCGTAACCCGTTCACCCCTGCTTGGTGAGCATACCGATGAAGTTTTGTCAGAAGTATTGGGGTATAGCGACGAAGATATCGCCTCTTTCAAGGAAGCCGGCGCAGTTTAAAGGTATGTACTGTGCGCCAACTGTCCACGGGTGAACTGGAGTAAAAAATGAAATTAATTGTTCATGGTCAGCAGGCCTTTGGTAAGGCTGTTCTTGAGGCGATTCTGGACAAGTCTGTCGACGAAGTGGTCGCCGTGTATTGCGCGCCGGATAAAGAAGGCAGACCTTTTGATCCGATAAAAGAATTTGCGCTTGAAAAAGGGCTTTCGGTCTTTCAGCCGACCTCGTACAAAGACCCGCAAGTGTGGACGCAACTCGCTAGCCATGATGCAGATCTGTGTGTCATGGCCTATGTGTTGTTGATCGTGCCAGAGGAGGCGTTGAATGCGCCCAGGTACGGGTCGATCCAGTATCACCCATCGCTATTGCCGATGCATAAGGGGCCGAGTTCTATTAACTGGCCTATTATCTTCGGCTCAACCAAGACTGGATTATCTATTTTCTGGCCGGATAACGGGTTGGATACCGGGCCGATTCTGCTGCAAAAGGAAGTAGATATCGAGCCAGACGATACATTGGGGTCAATCTATTTCAACAAATTGTTCCCGATGGGTGTTGACGCTATGCTCGAATCGATTGACCTGGTTCGTGATGGCAATGCACCAAAAATCGAGCAGGATCCTCACGGTGGCACCTATGAAGGCTGGTGCCGCAAGGCAGATGTTGAGATTGACTGGACTAAGTCCGCCGATGAAGTTTACAACCTGATACGGGGTGCGAACCCGCAGCCTGGGGCGTGGACTACTATCAATGGTGAAGAAGTTAGGGTATTCGATTGTCAAAAAACTACCAGTGTGAGCGGCGAAGCGGGCACCGTTGCCAGTATGGGTGAAGACGGGGTTGTGGTTGCTACTGGCGAAGGTGGTATTCGAATTCTGAAGCTCAGGCCAGCAGACAGTGGGAAAATCAGTGCTCACGAATTCGCCACCAATCGGAATCTATTGGTTGATACGAAACTGGGTGTATAGCCAGCGCCGTTATCTTGTACAACCCCATTATTGAAGCTACCAGACCTGCGCCAAACGAATCGATTGAGTGCTGGTTATGAGCATGATGAAATGAGTGAACTTGAAATCGCGGTGAGTCGTATCACCTTTGATTGAGCGTCGGAATATGGATATTCAGAAGGTTCAAGACAGCGCGCTGCCCGTGAGCTCAGCGCCCATTCAACGCCGATTATAATAGTCTCGAAACGCGTCAGGCATCGTATATAAGTATCAACTAAGTGCAGGTGATATATGACTAATATCAGGCTGGCCCCGATCGGCGTAGCTCAGGCACTTAAGGATCAGGTCTATTCGATGCTGAAAGATGCGATTACCGAGATGGATATTTATTCCACACCTGAACCGCCCAAACTGGATGAAAGAAGGTTGGCGGAAGAACTTGGCGTGAGTCGGACACCTGTGCGTGAGGCTTTATCGCGGCTGGAGCAGGAGGGGCTGGTCAAGAATGTGCCCCGGCGTGGTACTTATGTCGTGCGTAAGACCAAGGAGGAAATCCTGGAAGTCGTTTGTGTATGGGCCGCGCTGGAAAGCATGGCGGCTCGACTTGCCACTCAGAATGCAAGCGAAGCCGAGATCAGCAAACTGCGTAAGATGTTTGCAAGCTTTGATGACAAGGAGGAGGCGCGGGCACACATCGATGAATATTCGGATACGAACATAGAGTTTCATAAAACCATTATGGCGCTCAGTAAGTGCGCTCTGATTCAGACGATGGCCAGCAACCTGTTTTTACATATGCGA